>NZ_JBIUBU010000002.1:0-244372 GCF_044548345.1 Streptomyces sp. NPDC052042
CCCGGAGGACCGGGCGGCCATTCCTTCGGAGTCATCAACGACAGACCACCATCAGCCACACCCGGTCCTCCCGGACCGCCAACCATTCTTAGGGAGTCCACCATGAAGAAGAAGCTGTCGCTGCGCGCCCGTGTTCTGACCGGTGCCGTTGCCGTGGCCGCCGTCGGTGCCGGAACCCTGGGCGCCATGTCCGCCAACGCGTCCACCCCGGCCGCCGCCCCCGCCGCCGCGGTGAAGGCCGACACCGCGAACCGGAACCTCCAGCAGACCACCCACCTGACCGTGGAGGCCGCCACCAAGGCCGCGCAGGCCACCCTCGACGCCGCGAAGAAGGAGAACCAGCGGGTCTCCGTCGCCGTCGTCGACCGCAACGGCAACACCATCGTCACGCTGCGCGGCGACGGCGCGGGACCGCAGTCGTACGAGGCGGCCATGAAGAAGGCGTACACCGCCGTCTCCTGGAACGCGCCCACCTCCGAACTGGCCAAGCGCCTGGAGCAGGCCCCGACCCTCAAGGACATCCCCGGCACCCTGTTCCTCGGCGGCGGCGCCCCGGTGCAGGTCAAGGGGGCCCCGGTGGCGGCCATCGGCGTGGCCGGCGCCCCCAGCGGCGACCTCGACGAGAAGTTCGCGAATGTCGGCGTCGCCGCCCTCGCCAAGTAACACACGCCTGAGGGCTGTCCCGTGATCCCCGGCGGGCGCCCACCGGCGGCTGCGGCACCTCGCCGCGTTGTCGGAATGCCCGCATACATCCGGTATGCGGGCGGCCCTCCGCTGTACGGGCGGTCCTCCGCCTCGCCACGCACCACAACCGGAACCGCGTACCCGGGCCACCGTGGATTGCCAGGTCACCACGGATTGCCAGGCCACCACGGGTTACGGGAAAGCCGTCAGCCCGGCACCCTGCGGCGTGCTCGGCAAACTCACGGCTCGCCGGGCGCCTCACGAGCCATGAGCCGAGAGCCACGAGCCGGGAGCCGGGAGCCGAGAGTCGAGAGTCGACAACAGGGTCAGGACGGGAGAAGACATGAAAGCCCTCGATCGCCCATTTCCCGACGCCGCTTCCACCAGCGACACAGGCGGCACCCGGGCCGGGATCGAGGGCGTTGTCCCCGTCGGCAGGAGGGTCGCCTCGCCGCCGCGGAGCCGGACACTGCGGGACGCGTCGTCGGGGAACGGCCGATGAACGCGCGCCGAGCGGTCCTGACCATCGCCGCGGCGGCCGTGCTCGCGGGCTGTACGGTCGGCACTCCGACCAGCGCGCGGCCCGAGGCGCAGACCAGCGACGGGTACGGAAACGGCATCACCGTCATCGATCTCACGGGAAAGCGGCCCCCGGCCAAGGTGAACGTGGGAGCCCGCCTCCTGGGCATCGCCGTCCTCTGAACCGGCCTGCGGTTCAGGAGGCCGGGCCCGTGGCTGGTGGTCCCGGCAGCCACGGTGACTCCAATAGCCCAGCACGCCCAGCCCGCCCGCCCAGCCCAGCCCGCCCGGCCAGGCCAGCCCGCCCAGCCCGCCCAGCCCAGCCCGCCCGGCCAGGCCAGCCCGCCCAGCCCAGCCGGACCAGTCGGCCCCGAGGCCGAAGGCCGGGTGGTCCCCGCGCCGTCACCCCGGCGGTCGGTCACTCCGTGCGTCCGCCCGACCCGCGCCTAGGATCGCGGGTGTGAACCAGCGAATACCTGTACGCCGCGGAATATGCGTACGCCGCACGGCATGCATATGCCGCACGGTACGCGTACACCGCACGGCGCGCCCGCGCCGTACGGCACACATATGCCGCACGGCACGCGCCGCGGCTCTCGCCCTGCTGGTTCTGGCGGCGTTCAGTGGCTGCACCTGGGGCGTCGGCGGTGTCGAGGGCACCCCCGGAGCTTCGGGGCTGCGCGATCCGTACTTCCCGGGGCTCGGCAACGGGGGCTACGACGTCACGCACTACGACCTCGCACTCGATGTCGGCCCCGACGCCCACCGGCTGCGCGGCACCGCCACCATCACCGCGCGCGCCACCCAGGACCTCAGCGCCTTCAACCTGGACCTCGCCGGGCTCACCGTGCGGTCCGCGACCGTCGAGGGCCGCCCCGCCGCCGTCAACCGGGCAGGCCACGAGTTGACGCTGCGGCCCGACGCCCGGATCGCCCACCGGCTGCGCAAGGACCGGACCTTCCGCACAGTCGTCCACTACTCCGGCTCCCCGGAGACCCTCACCGACCCCGACCGGTCGAAGGAGGGCTGGCTCACGACGGCGGGCGGGGTGGTCGCGCTCGGCGAACCGGCCGGTGCCATGGCCTGGTTCCCCGGCAACAACCACCCGAGCGACAAGGCGACATACGACATCACGGTCACCGTTCCCAAGGGGCTGACGGCCGTTTCCAACGGCGAACTGGCCTCCCGTACCACCGCCGGCACCACCAGCACCTACCACTGGCACGTCGCCGAGCCGATGGCCGGCTACCTCGTCGTACTGGCCGTGGGCCGCTTCGAGACGAAGACATCGACGACCCCGGACGGCATCACGGTGTTCACCGCCGTCGACACGACGCTGGCGGACCGCAGCGCGGCGGTCCTGGCCCGCGTCCCCGAGGTCGTGGCGTGGGAGGCGGAACGGTTCGGGCCGTACCCCTTCTCCGCCACGGGCGCGATCATCGGGCGGAAGGGGGACGCCGGTTACGCGCTGGAGACCCAGAACCGGCCCTACTTCCCGGGGCTGCCGACCACCGGACTGCTGGTCCACGAAATGGCGCACCAATGGTTCGGGAACTCCGTCACGCCCGCGAGCTGGCGGGACATGTGGCTCAACGAGGGGCCGGCGACGTACGCGCAGTGGCTCTGGGAGGACGACCAGGAGGGCGAACCGATCGAGGACCGGTTCGACGCGGCCTTCGAGAACGATGACAACTGGGTCTTTGCGCCCGCCGATCCGCCGACGGCCGCGGACATCTCGAGGGCGCCGGTGTACGGGCGCGGCGCGATGATCGTCCACAAGATCCGGCAGGCGGTCGGCGATGACGAGCGCTTCTTCGCGCTCGTGAAGGGCTGGACGAAGGCCCACCGGCACGGCAACGCGTCGACCGCCGACTTCACCTCCTATGTGGAGAAGACGACCGGCAAGGACCTGACGGCGCTGTGGAAGACCTGGTTGTACGGGGAGAGCCGGCCAGCCTCGAAGGACTGACCGGCTCCCGCTCCGTGGTGCCTGTGCCCTCTGCTTCCCTTCCCGGGTTCCGTTCCGGATTCCTTCCCGGATTCCTTCCCGGATTCCTTCCCGGATTCCTTCCCGGATTCCTTCCCGGATTTCGTTCCGGATTCGGTTCCGGATTCCGAATCCCGGTGGCGAAGGCGGGGCGTTACTTCACGTCGACGGCGTCCCAGGCGGCGCCGACGGCCGCGAGTTCGGTGCTGTCCGCCCCGTACAGGTCGGTCGCCGCCTTCTCGGTGGCCGTGCGGGCGTCCGCGTAGTCGGTGCTCGACGTCATGTACTGGGAGAGCGCCTTGTACCAGATCCGGACGGCCTTGTCCCGGCCGATGCCGGTGACGGTGGAGCCGTCGACGGTCGGGGAGTCGTAGTCGACTCCGTTGATGGTCTTCTTGCCGCTGCCCTCGGCCAGCAGGTAGAAGAAGTGGTTGGCGACGCCGGAGGAGTAGTGGACATCGAGGTCGCCGACGCTGCTGTCCCAGTAGTCCGCGGAGGAGCCGTCCTTGCTCGGCTCGTCCATGTAGCGCAGCGGGGTGCCGTCGCCGTTGATGTCGATCTCTTCACCGATGAGGTAGTCGCCGACGTCGGTGCTGTTCTCGGCGGCGAACTCCACAGCGGTGCCGATGATGTCGCTGGTCGCCTCGTTCAGCCCGCCGGACTCGCCGTAGTAGGCAAGGTCGGCGGTGGACGAGGTCAGGCCGTGGCTCATCTCGTGCCCGGCCACGTCGAGCGAGGTGAGGGCGCTCTTGTTGCCTGCGCCGTCGCCGTACGTCATGCAGAAGCAGCTGTCGTCCCAGAACGCGTTGACGTACTCGTTGCCGTAGTGGACGCGCGAGTACGCGGCCTTGCCGTCACCGGCGATGCCCTCGCGGCCGAACGCCGACTTGTAGAAGTCCCAGGTCTCCGCGGCGCCGTAGGCGGCGTCGACGGCCGCGGTCTGGCGGTCGTTCCCGGTGCCGTCGCCCCAGGTGTCGTCGTCGTCCGTGAAGAGTGAACCGGTGCCGCTCTGGCCCTGATTGAGGTCGTACGTCTTGTGGCCGCCGCGTTCGCCGTCGGTCAGTTCGTAACCGGAACCGGTCTTGGTGGTGGTCAGGTCGACCTTGCCGCTGTACTGGCTGTTGCCGATGCCGGTCTTGACCGACTCGTACCTGCGGAGTTCCTTGCCGGTGTTCGCGTCGGTGATGATGTGCAGCCGGCTGGGGGTGCCGTCCTTCTGCTTCCCGGTCCGCACCGACTCGAGGGCGAGGACGGGCTTGCCGTCGCCCGCCCAGATGATCGTGCGGGCGCCCGACGTCGCGGTCCTGATCTTCGCCGTCGTCGACGGCACGGATATCCGGGCCTCCGTCGCCTTGGTGACGCCCTTGAGCCCGCCGTCGCGGGCGGTGTGGGTGACGAGGTCGCCGCCGAGGACCGGGAGGCCCGCGTAGGTGCGCTCGTAGCGGGTGTGAACGGTGCCGTCGGCGTCCTTGATCACATCACGGACTATCAGCTTCTCCTGACCGCCGAGGCCGAGCGTCTCGGCGGTCGAAGAGGCGTCGGCCTGGGCCGACGTGATGGCGGCGGTGCGCTGAGAGGCGTTGTTCGCGCCGAAGGGGACGACGCTGCGAGTGGCGGAGGGGGCGTCAGCCCCGTTGTCGGGAGCGGCGTTCGCCGCGCCGGTCTGCACGCCTACGACGACCATCGCGGCTACAGCGGCGAGGGCCGCGGCGCGACGCGTGTTCATGTGGGGGGTCATGCGTTCTCCGTTGCTCGTTCCGTGGGGGGTTACGAGCGGAGAGCGTGCCACCGAATGACCAAGATTGACGGTGTACTAACAAATACCTCACATTTTTTTGACCACCTCTTGTCTGTCTTGGATTTATTCGTGTTCGTTATTCGACGGATATTGGCAGGGGTTTGACGTCTCCTCTCGTGTGGGCACGCGGCTTCCGCCCCCGCGCACGCCGACGGCCGACCCTTGCGTCCGTCCCCGGACCCGAGGCGCTGCCCCGGACCCGAGGCGCTGCCCCGGACCCGAGGCGCTGCCCCGGACCCGAGGCGCTGCCCCGACTTCGGGCACCTGGACGCCTGTGGCCCCGGACGCCCGTGGCGCCGGGTCTGCGGTGCGTGGCACGCGTCTTGCGGCGTACGGGCTGCGGTGCATGGGCTGTGGCGTACGAGCTGTGGCGTACGGGGCATGGGAGGTGGGGGTGGCCGACGGACGGCGGGAGCCCCCGGCCGCAGGACGAGCGGCCGGGGGCTCCCGGTGACAGCGGTCCGGTCAGCCGGACCCGGCGTCAGACGTTGACGCCGAAGTCCTGGGCGATGCCGGTCAGGCCCGAGGCGTAGCCCTGGCCCACGGCACGGAACTTCCACTCGGCGCCGTTGCGGTACAGCTCACCGAAGACCATGGCGGTCTCGGTGGCGGCGTCCTCGCTCAGGTCGTAGCGGGCGATCTCCACGCCGCCGGCCTGGTTGATGATGCGGATGAAGGCGTTGCGCACCTGGCCGAAGTTCTGACCGCGGTTCTCGGCGTCGTAGATGGAGACCGGGAAGACGATCTTGTCGACATCGGCGGGCAGGCCCGCCAGGTTGACGTTGATCTGCTCGTCGTCGCCCTCACCCTCGCCCGTGACGTTGTCACCGGTGTGGACGATGGTCTGGTCGGGCGTCGACTTGTTGTTGAAGAAGACGAAGTGGCTGTCGGAGACGACCTTGCCGGCCTGGTTGACCGCGATCGCCGAGGCGTCGAGGTCGAAGTCGGTGCCGGTCGTGGTGCGGACGTCCCAGCCGAGGCCGACGGTGACGGCGGTCAGCCCCGGGGCCTCCTTGGTGAGGGAGACGTTGCCGCCCTTGGACAGGCTTACAGCCATGGGAAGTCCCTTTCATCGTCGGTTACGGGCTTCATGTCATCATGAAGCCACCGTCACTGGCCATAACGCGAATCAGGGACCACGAGGTTCCTGCTCTCTTTGCTTTCTTTACCGAAGTCCCCCCGGTCGGCCCGGTCCCGGACCGCATCGCTGGCCCCGGAGCCGACGGCCCCGCCCCGACACCACGGCGTACCACGGAGCGCGCGGCCGTGCTGCGAAGGCGCGGCGTACGACAATGCGCCCGGTCGCGCCGCGAGGCACGGTCGGGCGGCAAAAGAAGGTGGCGAACGGCCGGTCGGGCGAGGAACATGGGTGTCATGTCCGGGCCCTATGTCATCCGCGGCTCGGTCTCCCTGCCGGAGGCCGAGCTGATGTGGCGTTTCTCTCGCTCCTCCGGCCCCGGCGGACAGCACGTCAACACCAGCGACTCCCAGGTGGAGTTGCGCTTCGACCTGGGGGCGACCGAGTCACTGCCCCAGGTGTGGAAGGAACGGGCGCTCCAGCGGCTGGAGAACCGGCTCGTGGACGGGTTCGTCGTGGTGCGGGCGTCCGAGCACCGGTCCCAGTGGCGCAACAGGGAAACGGCGCTCGTGCGGCTCGCCGCCCTGCTGGCGGAGGCCACGGCGCCGCCCCCCAAGCCGCGCCGCAAGACCAAGATCCCACGCGGGATCAACGAGCGCCGACTGCGCGAGAAGAAGCGGCGCGGAGAGACGAAACGCGGTCGCTCCGGCCGCGACTGGTGACCCGCGACCGGTGACCTCCGCGGGGCCCGCCTCCCGACTGCGCCGCTCCCCCCCTGGGCCGTGCTGCGACTCTCCCCCTCCGAAGTGTGCCGCGTCGCTCCCCTTTGGGGCGTACCGCGCCGGGTCGTCCTCGGCCGCGCCGGGTCGTCCTCGGCCGTACTGGGCCGTCTCAGTCCAGGTGCCGGTACCGTCCCCGGAAGTACATCAGCGGCGAACCGTCCCCGCTCGGCAGGGCCGCGCTGAGCACCCGGCCGATCACCAGGGTGTGGTCGCCCGCCGGGACCCGCTGCTCGGTGCGGCACTCCAGCGTGGCCAGCGCGCCGCCGACCAGGGGCGCACAGGTGAACTCCCCTCTCTTGTAGGGGATGTCCTCGAACAGCAGCCGGTCGCTGATCCGGCCCCTCATCGCGAACCGCCCGGCGATGTGCCGCTGGCTCTCGGCGAGCATGGAGACCGCCCACAGCGGCTGCTCCGAGAGCAGGTCGTCCATCCGTGAGCCACTGCGCAGGCTCACCATGACCAGCGGCGGGTCCAAGGACACCGACATGAAGGCGGTCGCCGTCATGCCGACGTCCTCGCCGATCCCGTTCTCGTCCAGCGGCGGCTCCTCGGCCGTGACCAGGACGACCCCGGCGGCCAGCCGGGACAGCGCGGCCCGGAACTCATCGTTGCTCACCCCCTCAGCATGGGGGACGAGGCCGTGCGGGGCGGGACCGGAACCGGAGGCGGGGGACTCTGTCTTCAACACACCCGCACGCTATCCGCGCCCTGGACGCGGTCGCATCGGGCCAGGGGACCAGCCTGGTCCTAGGACCAGGCGCCCCGTCGGCACCCCAGCCCCCGCCGGCCCGCCCGTCGGTTCCCGGCGCGCTGCCCGCGACCCGCATCCCACACCACCCCGTCGCCCCCGCCCCTCCCGGAGCCCCGGCAGCCCGCCCCCGGTGTCTCCGTGTCCCCATGTCCCGTGTCCCCATGTCCCATGTCCCGGAGGCCCGCGGCTCAGGCGCACCGCACGGCCACGCCGGATTTGCGTTTTTGCGTTCAAGAAAGGGGTGGAACGTATCGGAGCGACACCTGACCCCCTTTACCATCTTTTGTGACTTGAGTCACAGAGGGCGATATTTGCTGACCCTGTGTACCGAGGGGGCAGCTCACTGTGATTCAGTGGCCGTGACACTTCATTAAGTAAGTCATCTAAGTGGGTCATCCAAGTACGTCATCAAGTGCGCCGATATGAACCTGGAGTGCTGTCGAGGTCTCGGGGAGTGCGAGCGATGGAGACCGAGTCGGAGCCATACGTCCGCCTGGCGACGCTGCGGCAACTGCATCAGGCCGTGGCCGACCTGAACACGGCACGGAGCCTGGCCGACACGGTGCAGACCGTGGCCGACGGAATCGTCACGGGTCTCGGCTACGGGCTGGCCTGTGTGAACCTGGTCCGACCGGACGGGGACCTCGTCGTCGCCGCCTTCGCCGGTAACAGCGCCGCGGAGGCCCTGATCACCGGACGCATCGGTTCGCGTGCTTCCTGGGAGCGCAGGCTCTCCATGGGCGAGGCGTGGGACGAGCTCCGCTTCATACCCCACACGGACGGTTGGGTCCTCCTCGACGACGACGTACCGCAGTGGCACACCGAGGGTCCCGAACCCCGCTTCGAGGACGAGTGGCACCCCCAGGACCGCCTCTACGCGCCGATGTACGCCTCCGGCAGCGGACGCGATCTGCTGGGCGTCATATCCGTCGACCGTCCGCGCAACGGCCGCCGCCCCGGTGCCTGGGGGCGGGAGGCCCTCCAGATGTACGCCTCGCAGGCGGCCATCGCGATCAGCAACGCCCGGCTCAGGACGAACATGCAGCGGGCCCTGGTCCGCCTGGAGCGGGAGCAGCAGGCGCTGCGCGCCAGCGAGGAATCCTTCCGCCAGGCGTTCGAGTACGCGCCCAGCGGCATGGCCATCGCCGAGATGGGCGGCGATCAGCACGGTCGGCTGCTGCGCACCAACGACGCCCTGTGCCGGCTGCTCGGACGCCCCGCGTCCGTGCTCCGCCGCTACTCCTTCGCCGACCTCGTCCACCCCGAGGACATCGGCACCCTGCTGCGCACCTCCGCCGAGGGCGGCCGCGCCGAGCTACGGCTGGGGCGGCGGGACGGCAGCTACTTCTGGGTCTCGCTGCGCAACTCCGTCGTCGCCGACACCACCGACGGCCCGCGCTTCCTGCTCACCCATGTCGAGGACATCGAGGAGCGCAAGCGCCACGAACTGCATCTCGCGCACCGGGCCTCGCACGACGCGCTCACCGGCCTGCCGAACAGCGCGGAGCTGCGCTCCAGGCTCAGTTCCCGGCTCTGTGAACGCCCGAACGCGGTCGGCGCCACCGCGATCGAGGTGCTGGACGCGGCGTACGCCGACCTGGACGCCGAACGGGACGCGCGGGGGCACGGCTACGAGGTGGACCTGGGGCCCGAAGGTCTCTACGACCACCATGTGCACGCCGTCGCCCCGGACACCGAGCAGGACGACGGGGCGAAGGGGCTCGCGGTCCTCTTCTGCGATCTCGACGGTTTCAAGTCCATCAACGACCGTTTCGGGCACCACACCGGTGACGCGGTGCTGATCGAGGTCGCCCGCCGGCTCAGCACCGGTGTCCGCGACGGCGACACCGTCGCCCGGCTCGGCGGCGACGAGTTCGTCGTCCTCGCCGATGGGCTCGCGGCGGTGGACGCCGCCGATCTGGCCGTTCGCCTCCGTAACGCGATCATTCCGCCGATCCGGGTCGACGGCCGGGCGGTGCGGGTCGGGGCCAGTTTCGGCATCGGCTGGGCCGCCTGCGGCATGACGGCGGAGGAGGTGCTGGCCTCCGCCGACCAGCGCATGTACGTGGAGAAGCGGTCCCGGTCCAAGGCCAACCGCAGGGCCGGCTGATGGCCGCGGGGGGAGTCGTCGGCCAGTGGGGCCGACGGGTGGATTCGTCGTCGGCTGCCAGGGGGCCGGCGAGAGGGGTTAACCGCAGGATCGGCCGATGTTCACGGAGGCGATGAAGCCCCGTTTCGAGGCGGTCCCGGGACACGCGACGGAGATTCTTGGTGTGGCTCGTTCGGGGTAGGCTCGGCCGGTCGGCCACGGCTGGCCAATTCGGCGACGGCTGGCGAGATGGTGAGGAGTGACCAGGGATGACAGCCGGGAACAACGGCGCAAACACGCCCGAGGACGACGATCCGTTCGGCTACCTGTACGAGGACGGTCAGGCGTCGGGCGCTCAGTCGCCACAGCAGGGCGGTTACGGCTACCCGCCGGTGGCCCAGCCCGGTGTGCCCCGGACCTCGTACAACCAGGTGCGGGCCGTCGGCGAGCGCCAGTACGGGCAGCAGGTGCCGCCGCAGCAGGCATACGGGCGGCCGAACGCCCAGTACGCCGCCCCGGAGACGTACCCCGGCGGCCCCGCCGGACATGTCCCGCAGCAGCCCGGCCGGGTCGCCCCCGGTGGTCCCGGCGGCTCCGGCAAGGGCGGCCCGAACACCAAGGGCCTGCTGATCGGCGCGGTCGCGGTGGTCCTGGTCGTGCTCATCGGCATCGGTGTCATGCTGCTCAGCGGCAACGACAAGGGGGACCAGAAGAAGAACGAGGCCACCCCCTCCCAGACCCCCGACGAAAAGGTCGAGGAGTCACCGCAGCCCGAGCCGACCACCGGCGCCGAGGCCCCGACCGAACTGCCCAAGCAGGACGCGGCGACGCTGAAGCTCGGCGGCTCGGCGGTAGTCAGCCAGTCGGTCAAGGGCGCGGAAGGCCCGAACGGCTCATACGTCACGGGCTTCAACGAAGTCGGGTCATCCGTGACGTGGAAGGCGGCGATGGGAGAGGAAGGCAAGTACCGATTGACGGTGCGCTACGCGATTCCCGCCAAAGACGCCAACGCCACGCTGACGGTGAACGGGAAGCCGAATTCCCAGCCCATCGGCCTCAAGAACTTCGTCCACTCGTCCGACTCGGACTGGGAAAAGAACTGGCAGACCACCTGGGCGCCGGTCGACCTGATCAAGGGTGAGAACGAGATCAGCATCTCGTGCCAAGAAGGGAATCAGTGCGACGTGATCCTGGATTGGCTGGAGGTCACCCCCGCGCCCGCGGGCGGTTAGCCCATCGAGGGCGAACGCTCTGCGATCCTTCCCGGTGTCCGAACCCGGGAGGGATCGCAGGGGACTGCCTCGCACAACCTCTTGGCGGCCCGTCGGTGCGGCAAGGTGCCGTGTTCCCCGGTCAGCCCATTAGCGCCAGGAATCCAGCCACCGTCGTCGCCATCGCCTCCCGGCCCGGTGCGAGGTACTTGCGCGGGTCGACCCCCGTGGTGTTCTCGGCCAGGTATGCCCGCACCGCCCCGGTGAACGCGGTGTTGAGCGCCGTACCCACGTTGATCTTGACCATGCCGGAGGCGACGGCCCGGCGGATCTCGTCGTCCGGGACACCGCTGGAGCCGTGCAGCACCAGCGGCACCGGGACCGCGTCGCGCAGCCGGCCGATCAGCTCGTGGTCCAGGGCGGCGGTGCGCTCGGTCATGGCGTGCGAGGAGCCGACCGCGACGGCCAGCGCGTCCACCCCGGTGTCGCGGACGTACGCGGCGGCCTCGGCCGGGTCGGTACGGACGCCGGGGGCGTGGGCGTCGAGCGGGGGTTCGCCCTCCTTGCCGCCGACCTTGCCGAGTTCGGCCTCGACCCAGATGTCGTGCTCATGACCCCAGGCCACCGCCTCGGCCGTGACCCGGACGTTCTCCTCGTAACCGAGCTTGGAGGCGTCGAACATCACCGAGCCGAAGCCCTCCGCGTGCGCCTGGCGCAGCAGGGCCACGGACTCGACGTGGTCGAGGTGGAGCGCGAGCGGGACCCCGGAGGCACGGGCGACGGCGGCGGCCGCCGCGGCCACGGGGGAGAGCCGCCCACCGTGGAACTTCACGGCGTTCTCGGAGATCTGCAGGATGGCGGGGGCCCCGGCGCGCTCCGCGCCGGCCGCTATGGCCTCCGCGTGCTCCAGCGTGATGACGTTGAAGGCGGCGATACCGCGTCCTTCGGCCTGGGCGGCGGAGACGAGTTCTCCGGTGCTGACGAGCGGCATGCTGACCTCTGTTGCTTCTGTTGCTTCTGTTGCGTTTGTGCTTCACGGTCCGGCCGGGCGCGGTGGCCGGACGGGGCGGTACGGATGACCGGACGAGCCGGTGCGGGTGGTACGGGCCGGCGGCTCAGGCCGCCGTCGTGCGTTCCTCGACGCCGACGCGCGGCAGCAGCTCCTCGTACGCCGCGCGGTCGAAGTCACCGGCCGTCGGGGAGAGCACGGTCGCCGTCGACAGTGCCACCGCCCGCCGCAGCCGGTCCGGCCAGCTCAGGCCCTCGACGAGACCGGACAGCAGTCCGGCCACCGCGGAGTCGCCCGCACCGGTCGGGTTGCCCGGGACCCTGGCGGGCGGGGACGCCTGCCAGGCACCGACGGGGGTGACCGCCAGCATGCCGTCCGGGCCGAGCGACGCGACGACCGTGTGCGCGCCGCGGCGGCGGGCGTCGCGGGTGGCGCGCAGCGGGTCGCGGGAGCCGGTGAGCTGGGCGAGCTCGTCGGCGTTCGGCTTGATCAGGTCGGGGCGGGCGGCGATCCCCCGGCGCAGCGGCTCGCCGCTGGTGTCGAGGAATACGGGGACGTCGGCCGCGCGGGCGGGGCGGATCAGTTCGGCGTAGGCGCCCACGTGGATGCCGGGGGGCAGGCTGCCGCACAGGGCGACGGCGTCGGCCCCGGCGAGCAGCTCCTCGTACCGGGCGAGGAAGGCGGACCACTCGTCGGCGCTGATGAGCGGGCCGGGTTCGTTGAGCTGGGTGGTGTCGCCGGTGGCTCGGTCGACGACGGCGATCGTGCGCCGGGTGCTCCCGGCGACGGTGACGAGGGCGTCGGTGATGGGCGCGGGGGAGGAGTCGAATCCCGGCGTGGGCGCGGGGGTGTCGCCGGCCCCGGATGCCGGTGCGGCACCGGATGCCCCGCCGGGCGCGGACGTGGCGTCGGCGGATATCGCGGCACGGGGCGACAGCTCGGCCAGCAATGTGCGCAGCACCGTTCCGGTGGCGCCTCCGGCGAAGCCCGTGACCACCGTTTCGTGGCCGAGGGCGGAGAGCACCCGGGCCACGTTGAGGCCCTTGCCCCCGGGACGCTCGGCGACATCGCTGACGCGGTGGCTGGCGTGCGGGACGAGTTCCGGGACGCCGTACGTCAGGTCGAGTGCCGTATTCAGTGTGACCGTGAGGATCACCGCGGCCGCTCCCTCGATCCCTGCCTGGAACGCGATTCCTCGGGAATGGAATGCGCTTACTCTGCCTGTTTCCGGGCGTTCGAGCCACCCGTCTCCCGGACGATCATGTCAAACAGGCGCCGGTCGGCCCAGACCCCGGAACCAACCGCCGTCTCTTCGTTACGTATTCGACTCGCCGTAAACAGTCGTAAAGATCCGTTGGCGTCGAGGGCGTCAGGACGGTCCGAGGACGCAGAACCCGTGGCCCTCGGGTCGGCCAGGCACGTCCACGGGACGTCGCCCTGGCCGAGGTCGAGGCCGGTGGCGCCGAGGGCCCGCAGCCGGGCCACCTCCGCTGTGACGAGCCGCGGTGAGCGAGTGAGTAGACGAGCAAACGCGCGACCAGGCGGAACGGGCCGGCGGACCGGCGGTCGGTCGGAACGTACGGACGAAACGTGGGGCGGTCGGACGGGCGGAACGCAGCGCGGTCGGACGGGCGGGCGGAGGAGCGGAACGGCGGGTCAGACCGCCTCGGGCTTGACGATCCACTCGCCCTTGCGCATGACGCCCTTCAGCGTGAAGTCCGCGTCCAGGACCACCAGGTCCGCGTCCTTGCCCGGGTCCAGCGACCCGACCCTGTCGTACACGCCGAGCAACCGGGCGGGGTTGGCGGAGATGGACTGCACGACGTCCTCGACCGGGATCCGGTCGATGGTCACGGCACGGCGGAACGCGGTGTCCAGGGTGAGCGTGGAGCCGGCGATCGAGTTGCCCTCGACCAGCCGGGCGACACCGTCCTTGACCTCGACCGCGAGCGGGCCGAGCTGGTAGCGCCCGTCGCCGAAACCGGCCGCGTCCATGGCGTCGGTGATCAGCGCGACGCGGGCGGCGCCCGCGTGGTGGTAGGCCAGCTCCAGGGCGGCGGGGTGCAGATGCGTGCCGTCGTTGATCAGTTCGACGGTGACCCGCTCGTCCTCCAGGAGGGCCGCGATCGGACCGGGCGCGCGGTGGGCGAGCGGTGGCATCGCGTTGAACAGGTGCGTGGCGACGGTGGCGCCCGCGTCGATCGCCTCGACTGTCTGCTCGTACGTGGCGTCCGTGTGGCCGATCGCGGCGATGACGCCGTGCTCGGCGAGCAGTCGCACCGAGTCGATGCCGCCGGGGAGCTCGGTGGCGAGGGTGAACATCTTCGCGGTGCCGTGCGCCGCGTCCATCAGCTTGCGGACCTCGGCCGGGTCCGGGTGGCGCAGCAGGTCCTCGCTGTGCGCGCCTTTGCGGCACGGCGAGATGAACGGCCCCTCGAAGTGGATCCCGGCCAGGTCGCCCTGTTCGACCAGTTCGGAGAGGATCCCGGCCCGCTGGGCCAGGAAGTCCAGTTCGCCGGTGACCGTGGAGGCGACCAGGGTGGTGGTGCCGTGCTTGCGGTGCGTGTGGATGCCGGTGAGGACCTCGTCGACGGTGCCGGAGGTGAAGGACGCGCCGCCGCCGCCGTGGTTGTGCATGTCGACGAAGCCGGGGACCAGCCAGTGGCCGCTGAGGTCGACGACCGGGGCGTCCTCCGGTGCCGAGCCGGCGATCCGGGCGCCTTCGACGATCACCCGCCCGTTCTCGACGGTGCCGGTGGGAAGCACCACCCGGGCACCTGCGAGAACCGTGCTGTCTGCGCGTCCGGCCATCAGGCGGATACCTCCGTGGAGAGAAGATCCCAGGCGAGCAGCCCTGCGCCCAGGCATCCGGCGGTGTCCCCGAGGGCCGCCGGGACGATGTGAGGCAGCTTCTGGAACGTCACGCGCTCCTCGACGGCCGCACGGAGCGGTGTGAACAACGTTTCCCCGGCCTCGGCGAGCCCGCCACCGATGATGAGCATGCGGGGGTCGAGCAGCGTCACAGCGGTGACCAGTCCGGCGGCGAGCGCGTCGACGGCGTTCCGCCAGACCTCCACGGCCGCGGGGTCGCCCGACTCGACGGCCTTCGCACAGTCCGCGGCATCCGCGGTCGGGACTTTGGACGCGGCGGCCCAGGCCCGGGTCACCGCGGAGGCCGAGGCCATGGTTTCCAGGCAGCCGCGCTGGCCGCAGCCGCATTCCGGACCGTCCGGGCGGACCACGATGTGGCCGATCTCGCCCGCGTACCCGTGGGCCCCCGCCTCGATGGTGCCCTCGATGCCGATGGCTCCGGCGATCCCGGTGCCCAGCGGCAGGAAGAGGAAGCGGTCGGTGCCCTTGCCCGCCCCGATCCGGCCCTCGGCGAGCCCGCCGGTGCGCACGTCGTGGCCGAGCGCCACGGGGACGCCGCCGAGCCGATCGCCGAGCAGCCGCCGCATGGGTACGTCGCGCCAGCCCAGGTTCGAGGCGTAGACCGCGATCCCGTTCTCGGCGTCGACGATGCCGGGCACGGCGACGCCGGCGGCGAGGGCGCTCTCACCGAGGTGCTCCTCGCCGTACGCGCGCAGGTCCGCGGCGAAGGTGAGGATCGACTCCACGACGGCGTCGGGACCGCGCTCCCTGCCGGTGGCCCGCCGTGCCTCGTGCAACAGGGTGCCGTCGGTCCCGACCAGTGCGGCCTTCATTCCGGTGCCGCCCACATCGAGGGCGATGACGTGTTTCACGGGCAACAGTCTCGCCCGAGAACCCCAATAGGTCTAGTCCACTCTTCTGGTTTGTTACGGATACATACAAAATCATCTTCGGGGCGTGGAGCCCTCCGCTCCGGGGTGTGTGCCGCGAGTCCGGCGAGGTGATGGGTGAGGTCTACGCGTCGCTCTGTTGTTCCTCATCGGCTGTTCCTCCTCGGCCGTCATCGCGCCGTCCCGTCGCTTCCGCCGGTCGTCGCTCCCATCGCTGTGGCGCCGCTCGTCGCCATGTCGCCCCGGTGCTCCCGTCGGCCCGCCGCCCCTTCACCGGCGTGGGGGAGAGGGGCGGCGAGGGGAAGATGTCGGCCATCCGGTCGAAGGCCGCTGTATTTACCGCCTATTCGACGATCGGTGCAGGTCGTGGTGCAGGCTGCACGCGTCAACGGACCGTTGGGAAGGGTCTGTTGTGGAAGAGGTGGCTCGTTGGTGTAGACCTTCGACGGCGGACCCGGAAGGATCGCGGCTCGTCCGGAGGCCTTCACTAGAACGGAACTGGGTGTGCGGCGGCGTTACTTGGGAATGACGGCGGCTGTGGCCGCGATGGGAATGACGGCGGCGCTCACGGGGTGCGGCGGGGGCGGCGGCCCGGGGCAGATCACCCTCCGGCTCGTCGCGGCGGACTACGGCACCGGAGCCGCCGACAGCTCCGAGAAGTACTGGGACGGGCTCGTCAAGGACTTCGAGGCGTCCCACCGCGGCATCAAGGTCGACGTGAGCATCCACTCGTGGAAGGACGTCGACCGCGAGGTCGCCATGATGGTGAAGAACGGACGGGCTCCCGACATCGCTCAGATAGGCGCCTACGCCGACTATGCGAAGGCTGGCAAGCTCTACCGGGCCGACGAGCTGCTGTCCATACGGGCCCAGGCCAATTTCCTGCCGCGCCTGACCGACGCGGGCAGTGTGGACCGGACCCAGTACGGGCTGCCGTTCGTGGCCAGTACCCGGCTGCTCTTCTACAACAAGGAACTGTTCGCCGAGGCCGGCCTGTCCGCCCCGCAGACCTGGAACGACATCCGCGACGGCGCGGCGGTGCTGAAGCAGCGCGGTGTGACATACCCCTTCGCGCTGCCGCTCGGACCGGAGGAGCCCCAGGCCGAGACGCTGATGTGGCTGCTCAGTGGGGGCGGCGGCTATATCGACGACTCCGGTTCATACGCGTTCGACGCGGCCGAGAACATCAGGACGTTCGACTGGCTGAAGGCGAATCTGGTCGACAAGGGCCTGGTGGGCCCCGTCGCTCCCGGTGAGCTCGACCGGGGCACGGCGTTCGCGGCGTTCACGCGCGGTGAGGTCGGCATGCTGAACGGTCACCCCACGCTGATGCGGGAGGCGCGGAAGAGCGGGATCTCCGTCGGCATGGTGCCCCTGCCCGGCGCGGACGGACCCGGCGCGAGTCCGATGGGCGTCGCCGACTGGATCATGGGCTTCAAACAAGGCGGCCACCGGAAGCAGCTCGGCACGTTCTTCGAACACCTCTACACCGACAAGAACGTGGTCGAGTTCGCCGACCGGTACGACATGCTGCCGGTCACCGGCAGCGCCTCGGCCGCGATGGAGACGGACGCCGAGCACAAGCCGCTGCGGAAGTTCCTGACCGCCTTGCCGACCGCGGAGTTCTACCCGTACGGCAAGACGTCCTGGGCCCGGACCAACGAGTCGATCAAGGAGAACATCGGCAAGGCGGTCGCGCCGGGCGGCAGCCCCGCGGACGCGCTGGGGCGGATCGCACGGGACGCGGAGGCCGCGGAGGCGGCGCGCTAGCGCGGGGGCCAGGCGTCGGCAGGGGCCGCGCGGCTGCGGAGTGGCGGCCCTCCGACCGGGCGATAGGTTGGCTGATATGACCACCCCCGAGCACGGCCCCGACGACACGGCCCGCCCGGCCGGGCCGGTCGGCCCCGCCGAACCGGTCGGCCCGGTCGAACCGTCCCACCCATCCGCCCGGTCCCGTTCATCCGGCCCGTCCGACCACACGGAGCCGTCGACTCCGCCCGACGCGGCACCCGAGGCACCCGGCGGACGGCACGGAGCGCGCGCACCCCAGGATCCGGCTGCGCCGGACGCGGCGGATACGCCGAGTGCACCCGAGGCACCCGGCGAGCCGGACGTGCCCGAGGCGCCCGAGGCGGCGGTCGCGTCGAACCCGTCCGGCCTCTCCGAGCGCGACCGTGCCGTGCTCGCCGTCGAGCGGCGGTCGTGGACCGGTCCCGGGGCCAAGGAACGGGCGATCCGTGAACGGCTGGGCATCTCGCCCACGCGCTACTACCAGCTGCTGAACGCGCTCCTCGACGACCGCCGGGCGCTGGAGGAGGACCCGGTGACGGTGTACCGCCTGCGCCGCGTCCGGGACGCGCGCCGCGACCGCCGCTGACACGACCCGGCCGCCGTAACAGCCCGGCCGCAGTGGCGGATCTGCCCGGGGGCGGATCCGCCCCCGGGACGCGGCCGCACCCCGCTTTCGGCCGCACCCCGCTTTCGGCCGCGAACGCCCTCCGCCTCCCGCTCCCCGCCTATAGGCTCGGCTCATGGGCAGCAACCCGCACGCACCCGCGCCGAGCGCGACTCCGTCCGAGTTCCCGACCCCCACCACCCCGGCCGGCCGAGAGGCGCTCGCCGCGATCCTCGCGCACCCGGACCGTGCCGTCGTCGCACTCGACTTCGACGGGACGCTCGCCGACATCGTCCCGGACCCGGACCAGGCCCGTGCCCACCCCGGTGCCGTCGCCGCCCTCGCCGCGCTCGCCCCGAAAGTGGCCTCCGTCGCCGTGATCACGGGCCGCCCGGCCGGCGTCGCGGTCCGGTACGGCGGCTTCGCCGGGGTGGCGGGCCTCGACCACCTCGTCGTCCTCGGCCACTACGGCGCCGAACGCTGGGACGCGGTCACCGCCACCGTTCGGGCCCCCGCCCCGCATCCCGGAGTGGCCGCGGTCCGCGCCGAGCTGCCCGGAGTGCTGGACCGGCACGGCGCCTGGCACGGCACCTGGATCGAGGAGAAGGGCCGGGCGCTCGCCGTCCACACCCGCCGCGCCGCCGACCCGCAGGGCGCCTTCGAGGCGCTGCGCGAACCCCTCGGTGAGCTCGCCGCCCGGCACGGGCTGATCGTCGAACCCGGCCGTCTGGTGCTGGAGCTGCGCCCGCCCGGCATGGACAAGGGGGTCGCGCTCGCGCGGTACCTGCGCGAGACGGGCGCCGAGTCCGTCCTGTACGCGGGCGACGACCTCGGCGACCTCGCCGCGTACGCGGCCGTCGAGAAGCTCCGCACCGAGGGCCCCGACGGCATCCCCGGCCTCCTGATCTGCAGCGGCAGCGCCGAGGTCGCCGAACTGGCCGACCGTGCCGATCTCCTGCTGGACGGCCCGGCCGCTGTCGTCCGCTACCTGGCGGCCCTGGCCGCACGCCTCTGAAACGGTCCGGAGCCGAAGAGGTCCGGACGGCCCGCCCCGTCGAACGCCACTGACGGATGTGGCCGATCTGACGGATCTGGCAGACCCGGCAGACCTTGACGGCCCCGGGCGGGCCCGGCCGCGCCGCGCTCCTTCGGAGGAAGAGTCGCCGGGCGCCCCTGGCGGACACACTCCCGGACATGCGCCCGGTGGCCCTGGTCGCACGCCGCCGACGGGTCTCCCGCCCCCGGCCCCGCTCACTCCTCCCGCAGCGCGCGCAACTGGTCCAGGAACCACTGCTGCGGCGGCAGCGCGACCGCCGCCGCGGCCAGCCGCCGCGTGCGTTCGGCTCGTTCACCGTCCGCCATCGTCAGCGCCTCGTGCAGGGCACGCGCCGTGGCGGACACGTCGTACGGGTTCACCACGACCGCGTCGCCGCCCAGCTCCTCGTACGCCCCCGCCTCCCGGGACAGCACCAGCGCGCAGCCGTGGTCGGAGACGACCGGGACCTCCTTGGCGACCAGGTTCATGCCGTCGCGGATCGGGTTGACGAGCGCCACGTCGGCCAGCCGGTACGCGGCCAGCGAGCGGGCGAAGTCGTCCTTGACGTGCAGCACGACCGGTGTCCAGCCCGGCGTGCCGTATGCCTCGTTGATCGCGTCGGCGACCTGCCTGACCTCGGCGGTGTAGTCGCGGTAGACGGCCAGATCCTGTCGCGACGGGTAGGCGAAGGCGACGTGGACGACGCGCTCGCGCCATTCGGGCCGCTCGTCGAGGAGTGCGCGGTAGGCGAGCAGGCCGCGCACGATGTTCTTGGACAGCTCCGTCCGGTCCACCCGCACGATCGTCCTCCGGCCGGGGCCGATCTGCTCGCGCAGCGCGGCCATCCGCTCGTCCACGTCCGCCTCGTGCGCGCGTCGGCGCAGGAAGTCCGCGTCCGCGCCGAGTCCGTGCACCCCGATCGCGGTCCGTCCCGTCCCGCCCAGGAACTCCGTGCAGCAGGCGGTGAACGCCTCGGCCCAGCGCCGGGTGAGGAAGCAGGCCCGGTCGGCGCCCAGGATGCCGCGCAGGAGCTGTTCCGCGATGTCGTCGGGGAGCAGCCGGAAGTAGTCGACGGGCGCCCAGGGGGTGTGCGAGAAGTGGCCGATCCGCAGGTCGGGGCGGAGTGCGCGGAGCATGCCGGGCACCAGCGCCAGGTGGTAGTCCTGCACCAGGACCGCCGCGCCCCGGCCCGCCTCCTCGGCGAGCGCCTCGGCGAAGGCCCGGTTGTATGTCTCGAACGATGCCCACTGCCGCCGGAACTCCGCGTCGAAGACCGGCTCCAGCGGCGTCTGGTACAGCATGTGGTGGACGAACCAGAGCACCGAGTTCGCGATGCCGTTGTACGCGTCCGCGTGGACGGCCGGGGCGATGTCGAGCATCCGCACGCCCGGTTCGCCGACCCCGCGCCGGACCGCCTCCCGGTCCCCGTCCCCGAGCGCGGAGCACACCCACAGCTTGTCGTCGACGGCGCTCAGCCCCGAGACCAGCCCGCCGCCGCCGCGCTTCGCGCCGAGCGACCCGTCCGTCTCCAAGGTGTACGACACCGGGCCGCGGTTCGACGCGACGAGGACGGTGGCTTCGGCAGCGCCGGACCGTGCGGCACCGGCTTCGGCGGACGGGGCTTCGTGCTCGGAGACCATGTTGCGGAATCTAGCCCGATCGCGAACCACTCAAACGCGCGAAGCCGGACGACGTCCGGCGGCATCCGGGTGGCGCACGGCCACGCCGTACGCCACCGTGCGGAACCCGGTGCGCCGGGCGCCGCCCGGCCCGCGCGGCACCACACCGCCCGTTGCCGCCCGTTGCCGCCCGTTGCCGTCCGGCAACGTCGGCGGCGTTCGACGGCATCAGGCCGCGCGGCGCGAGGTGTACTCCTCGATCTCGCGCATCGGAGGCCGCTCCTCCGTGTCCACCGCATGGGTGCGCGGTACGAAACCGTCCTCGCCGCGCTCGAACTGGGTCAGCGAAGGGCGCACCAAATGCCCGCGGGACAAGCGAAGTTGAGCGGTCCGGTAGATCGCCGCCGCCATCCGGCCGAGTGCCTGGCCGTCCTGGTGGCGGTGTTTGCGCACACCCACGTCGACCTGGGCGAGCGCGTCCAGGCCCACCGTGTGCAGCGCGTCGACGAGGAGGCCCAGCTCCACCCCGTACCCGACGGGGAAGGGCAGCTGTTCGAGCAGCGAGCGGCGTGCCGCGTACTCGCCGCCCAGCGGCTGGACGAAACCGGCCAGTCGCGGCCAGTGCAGATTGAGCAGCGGCCGGGCCACCAGTTCCGTGACGCGGCCTCCCTGCCCCGCGGCCCCGCCGGGCCCGTCGCCGAACGGCCGGTCGTACATCGCCTTGACGAACCCCACCTCGGGGTCGGTCAGCAGCGGGCCGACGACACCGGAGACGAAGTCCGCCGAGAAGTCCCTCAGATCGGCGTCGATGAAGCAGATGATGTCACCGTGCGTCACCAGGAGCGAGCGCCACAGCACCTCGCCCTTTCCGGGCAGGGCGGGTATGCGGGGGAGTATGTCGTCCCGGTGCACCACGCGGGCGCCGGCCTCCCGGGCGACCTTTGCGGTGGCGTCCGTGGAACCGGAATCGATCACCACGAGTTCGTCGACGAGCGCGACCTTCTCCATCAGTTCGCGCCGGATCGTCGCGACGATCTCGCCGACGGTCGCCTCCTCGTTCAGCGCAGGCAGTACGACGCTCACACTCCCGCGCCGAGGATCCTTCGCCCTGGCGGCGAGGAGCCTGTCCAGCGGGCGGTCGGCGACCGACCAGGAACGCCTGGTCAGCCAGCGTTCCACCTCTTCCAGCACGGTCGATACTCCCTGTATGTGATCCATCTCGCGGTTCGGACGACTATCTCAACAGTCCGGTGCTTCGGTTACAGTCTTGAACAACGCGGACGACCATCGCATGCCGGGGTCGGTCCGCCCACAAACGCCTGGAGCACCGCTCCAGTGCCATAGCGCTCATCCAGAGGGACTGAGGGAACGGCCCGTTGACGTCCCGGCAACCCCCCTGCCGACCGCGAGGTCACGGTGGGGAAGGTGCCAATTCCGGCTTGCGGCGAAACGCGTCGCAAGGAAGATGAGGAGAAAGGGCCTCCGCCATCATGGCCGTGCAGACCGCTGCGACCGCTTCAGCGAACACCGCTTCTTCCGCCGACGAGTCCTCCGTCGGCACCGCGCCCGCCGACCTCGATCTCGGACCCGCCGCGGCACTCTCCTGCCGCGAGTGCGGCGAGCGCTTCCCCCTCGGACCGATCTTCGCCTGTTCCTCCTGCTTCGGGCCGCTCGAAGTGGCCTACGACCTGCCGACCGGGTCCCCGGAGGAGCTGAGGAAGCGTATCGAGGCCGGACCGAACAGCATCTGGCGTTACGCGCCGCTGCTGCCGGTGCCCGCCGACGTCGCGGACAAGCCCAATCTCAACCCCGGCTTCACCAAGCTGGTCAAGGCCGACAACCTCGCCCGCGAGCTGGGCGTCACCGGCGGTCTGTACGTCAAGGACGATTCCGGCAACCCGACGCACTCCTTCAAGGACCGCGTCGTCGCCATCGCCGTCGAGGCCGCCCGCGCCTTCGGCTTCACCACCCTCTCCTGCTCCTCCACCGGCAACCTCGCCGGCGCGGTGGGCGCCGCCGCCGCCCGCGCCGGCTTCCGCTCCTGCGTGTTCATCCCGCACGACCTGGAGCAGGGCAAGGTCGTCATGGCCGCGGTGTACGGCGGCGAGCTGGTCGGCATCGAGGGGAACTACGACGACGTCAACCGCTTCTGCTCGGAGCTCATCGGCGATCCGCTCGGGGAGGGCTGGGGCTTCGTCAACGTCAATCTGCGCCCGTACTACGGCGAGGGTTCCAAGACCCTGGCGTACGAGATCTGCGAGCAGCTCGGCTGGCGGCTGCCCGACCAGATCGTCGTTCCGATCGCGTCCGGTTCGCAGCTCACGAAGATCGACAAGGGGCTCCAGGAGCTGATCGGGCTGGGCCTGGTCGAGGACAAGCCGTACAAGATCTTCGGCGCCCAGGCCGAGGGCTGCTCCCCGGTCTCCACCGCCTTCAAGGCCGGTCTCGACGTCGTACGGCCCCAGAAGCCCGACACCATCGCCAAGTCCCTGGCGATCGGCAACCCGGCCGACGGCCCGTACGTCCTGGACATCGCCCGCCGCACCGGCGGCGCGGTCGAGGACGTGGACGACGAGCGGATCGTCGACGCGATCAAGCTGCTGGCCCGCACGGAGGGCATCTTCGCCGAGACGGCGGGCGGGGTGACGGTCGGCGTCACGAAGAAGCTGATCGAGAACGGCCTGCTCGACCCGTCGCTGACCACCGTCGTCCTCAACACCGGCGACGGGCTCAAGACCCTGGACGCGGTGGCCGCCACTTCGCAGGCGACCGCGACGATCCGTCCGAGCCTGGACGCCTTCCGCGCCGCCGGCCTCGCCACTGCCTGACACCCACCGCGACCGAAGAAAGGCACATCCACCATGAGCGTCAAGGTCCGTATCCCCACCATCCTCCGCACCTACACGGACGGCCGGTCCGAGGTCCCGGCCGAGGGCGAGACCCTCTCCCAGGTCATCGAGTCCCTGGAGCGGAACCACCCGGGCATCGCCGCCCGTGTCCTGGACGACCAGGGCAAGCTCCGCCGCTTCGTGAACGTGTACGTCAACGACGACGACGTGCGCTTCGAGGACGGCCTGGGGACGGCGACCCCGGACGGCGCCGGCATCTCGATCATCCCCGCCGTCGCGGGCGGCTGCTGACGGACCGGCGGCTCCCCACGCCGTCGGCTGCCGCCAACGGCCGAAGATTTCCCGGCATTACCCGAATTGCCCTCTCCGAGAAGAAAGCGGAGGGGGCAATTCTGCATGGTTGAGCGCGGTAGAGTGGGGGAAGTCCCCCCAGCTTCACGTGCCGCCCGCCAATGAAAATGCGCCCGGTCACGATAAGAAGTGGCCAAAGTGCGCGATCTTCCTGAGTCATAAGTCACTTTTGCCCGGCCCGACTTGCCCTGGGATCTTATGAATTCTTCAGATCCGGGCGATCGATGCTGCCCAGAATTCTCGTCCGATTGACCTGTTGCAGGGGGCAGTTGGGCAGATACATTCAGCCGCGGTCGACGCGTTCCGGCGCACACACCCTCTCCTGTCGGAGGGTGAGTTCTGACCCGGGTCCGCGAAGTGCGGTCCTGCGCAAGGGCCAGTAATAGGGGAGTTAGGCATGGCTCAGGGCACCGTCAAGTGGTTCAACGCGGAGAAGGGGTACGGCTTCATCGCGGTCGACGGTGGTGCGGATGTTTTCGTCCACTACAGCGCGATTCAGATGGACGGCTACCGCACCCTCGAAGAGGGTCAGCGAGTTGAGTTCGAGATCTCGCAGGGCCAGAAGGGGCCGCAGGCGGACATGGTCAAGCTCGCCGTCGGCTGAGTTCGGCGCGGTCGGCCACCAACGACACCACTTTCGTGCGGAGGGCCCGTTCCCGGGGAGCACCCAGGGGCGGGCCCTCCGCATGTTCCCGCGCCGTCGGCCCTCCTGCGCCCCGGCTGCGCGGGCGCCCCGCGCCGTGCGTGCCGGGTGCCCGCGGTGCGTGCCCGGCCGTGTGTGCCCCGGCCGTGTGTGCTGAACGCCCGCCGTGCGCGCATCCGCCGTATGCACCGGTGCGCGCCTCAGTCAGCCAGGAGCACCCGGGTGCGCGTACAACCCTGCTGACCCTGCGCGCCCGGGTGCGTGTACGCGAGCGCGCGCCTTCACGCGCGCGCTCACCGGGACGCGGGGGCGTGCGGGAGCGTTCTGGCGGCCCGTTCGTACGGACCGTTCGGGGGGTGCGTCCGTCCGGGTTCAGGCGAGCCTCCCACCGCCTCCGTCCGGCGTCCGGGGTTGGCCACATCCCGAGGGGGACGCTTGCACTCTCGGGGGTCGAGTGCTAATCATTGGCGTTAGCACTCTCCGGGTGAGAGTGACAGACTTGGGCCGGGCCGGTGAGGTCCGCAGGTCCGGTGGGGCAAGGAACCACCGGTACGCAGGCCGTCCGTCGCGGGCGCCACTCGGTCCGGAGAAAATCCACCCCTGTCCGGGAGGACCACTTCACATGGCCAAGATCATCGCGTTCGACGAGGAGGCCCGGCGCGGTCTCGAGCGCGGCATGAACCAGCTCGCTGACGCCGTCAAGGTCACCCTTGGCCCCAAGGGTCGCAATGTCGTCCTTGAGAAGAAGTGGGGCGCCCCCACGATCACCAACGATGGTGTGTCCATCGCCAAGGAGATCGAGCTGGAGGACCCGTACGAGAAGATCGGTGCGGAGCTGGTCAAGGAGGTCGCCAAGAAGACGGACGACGTCGCCGGCGACGGTACGACCACCGCCACCGTTCTCGCCCAGGCTCTCGTCCGCGAGGGCCTGCGCAACGTCGCCGCGGGTGCCAACCCGATGGCCCTCAAGCGGGGCATCGAGAAGGCCGTCGAGGCCGTCTCCGCCGCTCTCCTGGAGCAGGCCAAGGATGTGGAGACCAAGGAGCAGATCGCTTCGACGGCCTCCATCTCCGCCGCCGACACCCAGATCGGTGAGCTCATCGCCGAGGCCATGGACAAGGTCGGCAAGGAAGGCGTCATCACCGTCGAGGAGTCCCAGACCTTCGGTCTGGAGCTGGAGCTCACCGAGGGTATGCGCTTCGACAAGGGCTACATCTCGGCGTACTTCGCCACCGACATGGAGCGTATGGAGGCGTCCCTCGACGACCCGTACATCCTGATCGTCAACTCCAAGGTCAGCAACGTGAAGGACCTCCTTCCGCTGCTGGAGAAGGTCATGCAGTCCGGCAAGCCGCTGCTGATCATCGCCGAGGACGTCGAGGGCGAGGCCCTGTCGACCCTGGTCGTCAACAAGATCCGTGGCACCTTCAAGTCCGTCGCCGTCAAGGCCCCGGGCTTCGGCGACCGCCGCAAGGCCATGCTCGGTGACATCGCCATCCTCACCGGTGGTCAGGTCATCTCCGAGGAGGTCGGCCTGAAGCTGGAGAACGCCGGTCTCGACCTGCTCGGTCGTGCCCGCAAGGTCGTCATCACCAAGGACGAGACGACGATCGTCGACGGTGCCGGTGACAGCGACCAGGTCCAGGGCCGCGTCAACCAGATCCGCGCCGAGATCGAGAACTCCGACTCGGACTACGACCGCGAGAAGCTCCAGGAGCGCCTCGCGAAGCTGGCCGGCGGCGTGGCCGTCATCAAGGCCGGTGCCGCGACCGAGGTCGAGCTGAAGGAGCGCAAGCACCGCATCGAGGACGCGGTGCGCAACGCCAAGGCCGCCGTCGAGGAGGGCATCGTCGCCGGTGGTGGCGTGGCCCTGCTCCAGGCCTCGGCCGTCTTCGAGAAGCTGGAGCTCTCGGGTGACGAGGCGACCGGCGCCGCTGCCGTCAGGCTGGCGCTGGAGGCCCCGCTGAAGCAGATCGCCGTCAACGCCGGTCTTGAGGGCGGCGTCGTGGTGGAGAAGGTCCGCAACCTGACCCCGGGTCACGGCCTGAACGCCGCGACCGGCGAGTACGTCGACCTGGTCGCCGAGGGCATCATCGACCCGGCGAAGGTCACGCGCTCCGCGCTGCAGAACGCCGCGTCCATCGCCGCGCTGTTCCTCACCACCGAGGCCGTCATCGCCGACAAGCCGGAGAAGGCCGCGGCCGGTGCTCCGGGCGGCATGCCGGGCGGTGACATGGACTTCTGATCCCCACGGGATCGTCAGTCCGGCACAGCTTCGCTGTCGCGCAGGCCCCCGGGACCATCTGGTCCCGGGGGCCTGCGCCGTGTCCGCGCTCTCGTATCCGTCCGGCCGGCGCCGGGGCTGCCGTCGGCGTCACGGCAGCCGGTCGAGGAGCCATGCGCAGAGTTCCTCCGTCACCAGGGTGTGGCCCTCGTTCCGGGAGGCGAGCTTGAAGTCGTCGAGCCCGCTGTCTTCGGGCGGGAGCGCCGAGATGTCCGTGTAGAGATCCTCGTCCGTGTCCAGGTCGCGGATGTCGACCGCGCTGACGGACGGTACGAAGCAGTGCGAGCGGATGCGGACGTCGGTCTTGAAACCGAGCTCCGGGCCGAGGGCGTTGAGGCCGTCGGCGAGGATGCCGAAGCCCTCCAGCGAACCTCCGGGGGCGCCGTCGATGGACGGCAGCCCGGACGTGCGCACTTCGGGGGACTTCAGCGTCGCCACGCTCGGTTTCGCGACGAGTTCGTCGTCGCCGGGCGCCTGGGTGTAGAGCGCGGTCCCGGTGACCGACGGGCCCTTGCCCTCCAGGGCCAGTTCACCGGCCGGGACATCGGTGCCGGTGCCGTCGGCCGCACCGTTGGCGACCCCGATCAGCCGCGGCCTGCGCGGCCATTCGCCGAGGTTCCTCATCTCGGCCAGGAACGCGGCGCGTTCCTCGCTCTGCGCCGGGGCCGCGTTCCATGCCGCGATGTGTCGCCACAGCAGTTGACGGGCGGCCGGGCTGTTGAGCTGGTCGGAGAGCCTGCTGTCGAGAACCCCGATGTAGTGTGCGAACGCCTGGAGCGCGATCGGGACCCAGGCGCCGCGATGCGGGCTGTCGTACGAGAAGTACAGCGCGGTCTGGTGGTCCGCGTGCTCGTGCTCCAGCTTGGCCAGTGCATGCCGGGCGACCAGCCCGCCCATGCCGAACCCGCCGACGGCGAGCGGTGTGTCGCCCCGCCGTTCCGCGATGACGCGCATGACCGCAGCCTGCACGGTCCGGGAATTGTCCAGAATCGACGCACTGCGCTCGTGGAATCCCAGGAGGATGACGTCATGCCCCCGGCGACGCAGTTCGCTGATGAGCGCGTAGTCGCCGAACTCCATGACCTCCCAGGAAACGTCCAGGCTGCTCGGCCCGGTGTTGAAGCCGTCGGCCACGATCACGGGTCGCACGAGACCCCGGTGCCCCTCGCCTTCGTACACCCAGGCGGTTCCGCCGGGCAGGTCCCACACGGTGCTGGGCGGCAGCGGAAGGGCACCGTGCGGCTCGGCGTCCCGGCGGAGGCCGGGAGTCAGGACGATGGGAGCCTTGCTCCGCAGCGCCGAGACGATCTGCTCGCGGGTCGGTTCGGACACAGGTCGTTCCCCTTTGGGCCGGTTCATCACAACTGGCGCCATGGTGATCACGTGGAGTAGCGGCCGGGTGGTGGAAGTGGATCAAACCACTCCCAGGTGGGAGTAGGTTTCGGACATATGGAGGGGTGGGGGCGCGGATGCGTGCGCCCCGGGGCGGCAAGGCGTGGGTGCGCGGCCGTGGTCCAGGGGTGCAGTTGAATGCGTTCAATTCTTCTGCGAGGGTGTTCTGCCCGTGATCTTCCCCGCCCATGGCGGAGACGGCCCGGTGGGTGGGCCGGTGAGGTCAACCGGACGGGCGGGGACGGCGGTTGGGGCGGAGGGGTGGGCGAACGGTCATGAGGACGCCCACGACGTACACCTGGAAATTCTTCGTGGACCGCAATGCGCGCAAGAAGCCGGTGCTGTTCTTCTTCTACGGCGCCCCCGACAGTTCTACGGCGCCCCCGACAGCGGGAACGCGTATGTGATGCAGCGCGCCGAGGGCCGAGACCGCCGCGATCGCCGTCGATCAACCCCCGGCTCGCGACTGAGTCGTGTCTTTCGGTTGCGGGTACGGTCGTTGTCCCACCCGCTGCGAGGAGTGCTTCGTGCCCGTGTCGCCATCGCCCGCCCTTGAACCGTTCCTCGACCTGCTGCGCTGTCCGATGTGCCATGCCGGTCTGCATCCCGACCAGGGTGCCCTGCGTTGCCGGGTCGGCCACACCTACGACATCGCCCGGCACGGTTACGTCAGCCTGTTGACCGGCACTCGCGCCACCAGCGGCGACGACGCGGACATGGCGCGAGCCCGGGACCGGTTCCTGGCCACCGGCAGGTACGAGCGCATCCGTCAGACCGTGGCTCGTCTGGCGGCCGACGCCGTGTCCGAGGGGGGCACGCTCCTGGACGTCGGGTGCGGTACGGGCTACTACCTCGCCGGGGCGCTCGACCAGCTGCCCGGTGCCCGTGGGCTGGGGCTGGACGCCTCGGTGCGTGCCCTGCGCATGGCGATCCGGTCCCATGCGCGGGCGGCCGCGGTGACCTGGGACGTCTTCCGGCCCTTCCCGCTGGCCGACGGGGTGGTCGATGTCGTGCTGGACGTGTTCGCACCGCGCAACCCGTCCGAGTTCCACCGGGTGCTGCGTCCGGGTGGCCGGCTGATCGTCGTGCGCCCCACCGCGCGGCATCTGACCGAACTGCGCAGCCGGGTGCCCGGGATGGTCGCGGTCGACCCGGCCAAGGAGCGGCGCCTGCGGCAGGCGCTGGCCCCGTACTTCGAGATCGACTGCACCCAACTGGTCGAGTACGTCACGGACTTGACCAGGGAGGAGGCGGTCGACCTGGTGGGGATGACGCCGAGCGCGCGCCATCTCGATCAGGCGGCCCTGGGCGACGGCCGCCTTCTGCCCGGCCAGGTCACCGTCTCCGTGTTGGCCACCGCCTACCGGGCCCGGCGAGCCGCTGCCCGTACGCCTGTCGGTCCTGGTGAGTCTCGACCGCGTAACGGGGTATCGGGGTAACGGGGTATTGGCGCAACCGTGTGATCGCGTAACCGTGTCATCGTGCGACAGCGCGTCTCGGCGGTGCTACGGCCGTGACCAGGACGGTCGGTCGTCGCGTGGGGCCATCGCGGCCCGGACCTCGCTCATTCGGGCCGGTACGCGGGACGGGGGGGGACCGCTCCGGGCGGGGCGGCCGAGGGGCTGACGAGGTTGCCGTGGCAGCGCCCGCAGACGCCGCCGACCAGGGAATCCGCAAGGTCGAGTGTGCCGCAGTCGCCGCATTCCAGAGTGCGTAGCAACGGGCGAGGGGGCGTCGGGGCCATCCGCTCGGGCGGCATCTTGTCGACCAGCCGCCTGCGGACGAGCGCCGCCGCGTGGTGGACGGGGGTGGGGAGGCCGTTGGTGAGGGTGTGCAGGAGCTGCGCCTCCGTGGCACCGCGCTCGAACCAGTCGGTGACCAGGGGTTCCAGCGCCGCGCAGTCGGCCGCCGAGAGGGTGAGCGAGGGTGCGGTGCGGCCGAGGGCGGCCAGCAGGACGAACTGACGGGAATGGGTGGAGCGTCGGCGCTGCTCCGGCGGTACGTCACCCCGGGTGAACGCCGCCCACCAGGCATCGTCCCGCGCGGTACGGGAGAAGAGCGTGCGGGTCACTCAGAGGGGTACCCGGTCGTTGGCGACGCACTTGCTGCCGCCTCACAGATGCCCGGCGGCCTGGAGCCGGTTGAGGGCGGTCCGCAGGGCGCACTGCCCGTAGGGGAGGACCGTGGCCAGCGTCTCCACGGAGATGTCGGCGCCGTCGGGGAGCTGGTCGAGGAAGGTGGCGTTGGACGCTTCGCGGGTCGGCAGGTGAGCGAAGTCGTTCCCGGTGCACTGGAGTTGCGAGGGAACGGAGCGCTTGCCGTAGCCCGGGGCGGCCATGGGGTGCGGGGTCCCACCATCCATTTCTATGAAAGAGCGCTCGGATCCCGAGGCTTGAGCCCCGGACGGGGCCGGGGGCGGTACGACGGACGGGACGACGGACGGGGGACGGGGGGCGACGGACGGGGAACGGTGGGCGCGGCATTGTGCGCTGAGTCGGGCGGAACACCGGGCGCTGACTCGGGCGCGGCGTCGGGCGGAACGCCGGGCTGCTGAGTCGGGCGGAACATCGGGCCCTGAGCCCGAGCGGGACGCCTCTCGTGGGCGCACGTGACAGACATGGCCCCCGGCCCGCGTGAGCGATCTACGCGGGCCGGGGGCCGACAGGGTGTCCGGCGGGCTCCGGCTGGGCTTCCGCCGGACCTCGATCCGGGCTCAGTCGCGGCGGGGGCCGATGACCGAGGTTCCGTCGTGCACGGTGATCGCCAGTGCCGGGCAGATGTCGGCGGCGTCCAGCACCCGCTCGTCCGGCTCGATCCCGTCGGCCTTGACCCGGGCGTGCTCCCGTCCGTCCCGCTTCCCGTCCAGCGCGAACACCTCGGGGACCGTTCCGGCGCACATGCCCGAGCCCTGGCAGAGTTCCGGATCGACGCGTACGTTCCACTCGGCCATGCCGGTCACCACCCGATCGGCATGACGCGCGGGCCGCGCACCAGCATCTCGGACTTCCACGTCACGTCGCCCGCCAGCCGCAGTTCCGGGAAGCGGGTGATCAGGGCGCTCAGCGCCTCCTGGAGCTCCAGCCGGGCGAGCGGGGCGCCCAGGCAGTGGTGGACGCCGTGGCCGAATCCCAGGTGCTGGTTGCCCTCCCGGGCGATGTCCAGCACGCCCGGGGCGGAGAACCGCAGCGCGTCGCGGTTGGCCGCGCCGATGGCGACCAGGACCGGGCTCCCGGCCCGGACCAGTGTTCCGCCGACCTCGATGTCCTCGGTGGCATAACGGGGTTGGCCGGAACCGCTGCCCAGCGGCACGAAGCGCAGCAGCTCCTCGACCGCGTTCGGGACGAGCCCGGGTTCGGCCCTGAGCCGGGCCAGCTGGTCCGGGTGATCCAGCAGGGTGAGGACGAAGTTGGGGATCTGGGTCGCCGTGGTCTCGTGTCCGGCCACCAGGATGCCCACGCACAGATCGATGAGTTCGAGCTCCGAGAGCCGGTCACGCCCGTCACGGGCCTCGATCAGGGCCGTCATCAGGTCGTCCTGCGGCTCCGCGCGGTGTTGTGCGATCAACCCGGCCATATAGGCGCGCAGTTCCTCGCGGTTGCGGTCGAACTCCTCGGCGGTGAGCGAACTGGTCGACAGCGCGGCGTCGCTCCACGCGCGGAACTTCGGGCGGTCCTCGGTGGGAACTCCCAGCATCCGGCAGATCACCGCGACCGGGAGCGGCAGCGCGAACAGGTCCACCAGATCGGCGGGTTGGCCCGCCGCCTCCATGCCGTCGAGCAACTCGGACGTCAACTGGCGTACCTGCGGGCGCAGTTTCTCGACCTGGCGAACCGTGAACGCCTTGGCGACCAGGGAACGCAGCCGGGTGTGGTCGGGCGGATCCATGCTGAGGATGCCGCTGTCGCGCTGTCCCTCGGACTGTCGGGGTTCGTCGTGCGAGAGGGCCGCCGCCCGGCTGAAGCGCTGGTCCCCGAGGACGAGCCGGGCGTCCGCGTAACGGGTGACGAGCCAGGCCGGCTCGCCGTACGGCATCTGGACGCGTAACAGGCCGGGCCGGTCGCGTACGCGCTCGTACTCCTCGGCGAGTTCCAGCCCTGCGGCGGTGTTGAAGGGATAGGCGAGGGGGGTGACATCTGCTGTGGTCACTGCGACCTCCGATATGTAAGCAGCTGCTTACAACGGTAGGAGCGGCCACATGGCAGGTCAACGATGCTTTACGGCCGTTATCCTTACGGGCCGCTCCGAGAGGTCCGAAAGGAGGGCCGACATGGAGTCCGCCCCCGTCCCGTCGCCCCGAGAGCGCCGCCGGGGCGCCGAGGCCGCGCGTCACCCGGGTGCCGAGGCCGCGCGTCGCGGGGAGGCCGAAGCCGCATCTCGCCACGATGCCGTGGGTGCGCCTCGCCGGTCGGACGCCATGGGCGTCCCGCGCCGGGACGCGGCGGCCACGCGCCGACGACTGCTGGACGCGGCCAGCGACCTGTTCGCGGAGCAGGGGTACGAGGGGACAACGGTCCGGAGTATCGCCGCGCGGGCCGGGGTCAACCAGGCACTGCTCTTCCGCTACTTCGGGTCCAAGCAGGGGCTGCTCACCGAGGTCCTGGCCCAGGGCGGACTGGAGCAGTTGCGCGCCACCCCGCCCGAGGAGCTCTTCGAGACCGCCCTGCGCTCGATGCTGACGCGCAGCTCGGGCGGTACGGAAGACCGCACCCTGGAGGTTTATCTGCGGTCCATCGGGCGGGGCGAGGAGGCGGCCGGCACGCTGCGGGAGCTGGGCGAGGAGTACCAGCAGGCACTGGCCGGGCTCTCCGGTGCGTCGGACGGCGCCCTGCGCGCGGAACTCGCCATGGCCTGGTTGCTCGGGATCGGCCTGATGCGGACGGTCGTCGCCCGCGAGCCCCTGGCCGGGGCGGAGCCGGACGACGTCTGCCATCTGGTGCTCGGCGCGCTCGGCCATCTCTGGTCGGCGCCGGAACAGGGACGAGAACCGGAACAGGGGCGAGAGCCGGGGGAAGCGGGAGAAGCGGGGGAGGGGCGGAGTGCGGCGCAAGGGCGGGGCGAGGCGGGCCCGGTCCCGGAGCAGCGGCAGGGCTCGGGAGAGCGGCAGGGCCCAGGGGAACAGCAGGGCCCAAGGGAACAGCAGAGCCCGGGGGAACGGTAGCCGGGGCGGGGGATGCCGGGGAGGCGGTGCGGGAGTTCGGGAGCGGTGGGGTGTCCGGTGGGGGACGCGTCGGGGCCCGGTCCCGGAGCTCAAGCCCCGGGACCGGGCCCCGACGGTATGTGCGCGATGGCCGGTGGCGGCGTACGCGTACGTATTCACCGGTGGTGGCAGTGCGTATGTGTGACCGGGTTGGGTTGCCGGTGCGTACGCGTTACCGGTGGCGGTTCTCGAAGGTGGTGAAGGCGGCCTCCTGGCGCCATTCGGTCGCCGCCTTCGGATTCTCGGCGAGGTAGCGGGCACAGCGCGTGCCCGGGTTTCCTTCGCCCGGCCGGTCGGCACGGCAGGCGGCGACCATGCGGTAGCCGGAAGCCGCGGAACCGGCGGCCCACAGGCTGCGGCCGTCGCGGAAGGCGTACTCCAGCGAGGCGCGCGCCAGGTCCTTCAGCTCGGTGTAGCGCAGACCGTACGTCCGGGCCGCGTACGCGTACTCATGGCTGATGTCGATCCGCGACACCCCCGGATCGTCGGTGGCCAGGACCACCGGAACGCCGTAGCGCCGGTACGCGTTGAACGGGTGCTCGGCGCCCGCGATGCCGAGGATCTGCTTGTTGCTGCTGAACGGCACCTCGACCGCCACGCCGCGTCGGGCCATCGTCCGGGCGAGCTGCCGCCAGTCGTCCTCGTGGACCAGGTCGACGCCGTGTCCGATGCGCTCGGCGCCGGCGACGAGCACGGCCTCACGGATGTGGAACCGCAGATCCTCCGGCTTCACCATGCCGGGGGCCAGCTCACCGGCGTGAAGGGTGAGATGGGCGCCCGGGTACACACCGCGCAGGTACTTCAGCATCCGCATCTGGAGGCGGTAGTTCTCCAGCGAGCTGTCCCAGTCCTCGGGCTGCACGAGGTTGACCGCGACGAACCTCCGGTCGCGCTCGGCCAGCCGCATCCCGACCGCCATCTGCGTGAACACGCGCGCCGGTGAACTGCCCCGGGACACCTGGGAGATCCACCGGACGGGGAGGCGGCAGCCCGGGTCGGGGCGAGCCGTGTCGCAGTGCGCGGCGGCCCGGAACTCCACGTCGGCGTCGTCGGCCTCCTTGACCGCCTCGTCCACGACCCGGTCGAGCTGCCCGCCGGACAGCAGCTTGCGGTGGAACGCCGCGAAGTCGGGGTCGTACCCCACCTTCTCGGACAGCTTCTTGGCGCTGTCCGAGGCCGGGGTGACCAGGGTCTCCAGATAGAACTGGTTCTGCTCGACCACGGTGTTGGAGACGTTGGCGAGGAGCTTGCCGCGGTCCCAGGTCGCCATCCCGAACTTGTCGAACGTGGCGAAGAAATGGTCGTGCCCGGACTGGTCGGCCGGGAAGTCCTGCATCGACCAGGCCCGTACGATCTGCTGCCGGAACGCCGCGTCGGTCCGCGCGTCGGCTGCCGGTCGCGTACCCGGACCGCACGGCGGTGCCACGGCCGTCATCGTGGCGTCGATGCACAGGCCCTTTTCGCCCGCGAGTTTGATCAGGAACTCGGTCGTGGCCGCGCCCGACAGGTGATTGTGCAGGTCGCCACCCTTGGGCAGGGCTTTGAAGAACTCCTTCAGCCGCTCGGGCCGGTTTCGCAGCGAGTCGAGGTACGCGGAGGTCCGTCGCTCGGCCGGGGTGACCGCGCGAGGCGAGAACCGTTCCGCGGCGGCCGGACGGGACGAGGTGCCGCCGGCGGGTGCCGCCGCGGCGGCCGGAACCGCCGGGAGCAGGGACAGCACGGTGAGCGCGCCGAGCCCGGCGGCACAAAGGGACTTGGGACGGTGAGCCGTCCGTTTCGATGAGGTCACCGCCGCATGATTGCGCCCGGGAGGAGCTTTTCTCACCGAAACCATATTGATGGCCGAAAACTCCCACTCGATCGAGTGCGTGTGGGGCCGCGCCTCCCACCGTCCCGATGTTTTTTCAGGGCGACAGCCCCCGGAGAACTCGGGGGGCGAGACGCGTGGACGGCTGCTGGCCGACCCCCAACTGACCGACCCCCAACTGACCGACGCCCAACCGACCGACCGGTGGCCTTCGACGCGTTCGCGGTGGACTTCGACCCGATGTGCGACCCTGACGACCACGGGCTGCAACTTCTCCTGAGTGGATCGGTCGTATCCGCAGTGATCTGCCGGGTGTTGCCGGTGTGTCCTGCGCACGCACAGCGGCCGCCACGGTTCAGCGGCTCGCCGACGAGTCGGCGAACTGGACGCTCATGCCGACCCATGTCCTAGCCCGCCGTGAGCCCCGCCCGCGCCCGTGCCCTGCCGCATACCGTGGCGCCGCGGCAGCCCCAGCTCTGCCGCCTATTGCGCGCGGCTGCACCGCCCATCGGCTCACCCCGAGCAGGCTGCACGACGGGATCAGCGGCCCGCTGGACGGCTCGCGCTGGGGCGACTTGGGGTCAGCATGACAACTCCCTGTGACACACGTGCGGTTGTCTTCTGCGCCTCTTCCAGGCCGACCGCGCGTTGGACACTCTGGGTATGCATCGTCATTACGCAGAGTGGAAAGGTATGGATCATGACGACGATGGAACGGCGCGAAGCGGCGGAGCGGGAAGTGCGGGCGGCGGAGGACGCGGTGGCACGGCTGAGAGAAGGTCTCTCGGGGGTGGGGGTCACGCTGCCGTCGTTGCGGGTCGACCCGGTGTCGTGTGCCGGGAGCGATCCCGCGCCGCTGGTGGAGCTCGGCCGGTGCAACCTCGACACGGCACTGCGGCTGAGCGCGGTGCTGGAGGCGCAGGGGAGGCCCGGACATGAGCGGTGAAGGGGGCGAACCGGGCGCACGGGGTTCGCGGAGTACGCCGGATGCGCAGGGCGGGCGGGGTTCGGGCGGTGTGCGGGGGGTGCCGGGCGCGCAGGATGCGCAGGGGGCGCCGGAGACGCCGGAGATCGGGGCGTTCGCGGTGGACGCTCGGGACGGACGGGTGGGACGCGTGATGGGGAGCGTCGGGCCGTACGTACAGCTCCGGGCGCCGGGCGGCGGGGCGGAGTGGGACTGCCCGCCGGACCTGGTGCGGGCGGCGCCCCCCGGACTGGAGCTGCGGGCACGGGTGACGGAGATCAATCGGGAGGGGCGGCTCCCGCGCTGAAGACCGGCCGTGCCGATGGCCCGGACCGGCACCGAACCGGGACGGCCAGGACCGGCGCCGTTCGAGGAGTCGGGTCCGGGCCGAGGGCGTGCGGGGGCAGCCGTCCGCAGGCCCGGCGGTGTGTTCCGGTGGCGTGTTCCGGTGCCATCGTCGGCGCGGGCTGTCAGGCCGGGTTCGACGACCGGACCAAGAAGCACCGCGCCTACGCGCGCCGGGGTGCCGACGTATCCGTTGACCGACCGGTTCGATACGCGTGGCGCGACGACCACGCTGTTCACGGAGCCGAACGAGGACGGGACGTACAAGCGCTCCGACCCTGTGCCGTTCGGGAAGCCGTTCACGCGGCCCGAGCCCTTCGGCACGACGCCGCTCACGGGACTTCCCGGGGGGCTTTCCCGTCGGGGGCTTCCCCGCGGAACGGGCGGTGACGGGAAGACGAGAAGCGAAGGAGAGGACGGCACCCCGGTGTGGGTGCCGCCCTCTCCGCCTCGTTCACCCGGTCACAGACCCGCAGGCTCCTTGGCCTGGTCCGGGCCCGAGCCCGGGACCGTGGGGGTGTTCGGGGCCTCGGAAGCGTGGGACGCCGTGGCGCCCGCCGGTTCCTGCGACACGTTGAACTCGGTCAGCAGTTCCTTGCCGAAGCCGAAGAAGTACGTCGCGAGGAACCCGGTCAGATAGCCGACCAGCAGCCCGCCGCCGTAGATCGCGATCGTGGTGCCCAGGCCGTGGTTGCCGTCGAGAAGGGGGAACAGGGCCCAGCCGGACGGGCCGATGGCCGTGGAACCGACCTTGTCACCGAGCTGGTTGAACAGGCCGATGAAACCACCGCCGAACGCGCCGCCCACACACGCCGTGATGAACGGACGGCCCAGCGGGAGGCTGACACCGTAGATCAGCGGCTCACCGACGCCCAGCAGACCGGCCGGGAGAGCGGACTTGATGGTGCGTCGGACCGAACCGTTGCGGGGCAGCCGGAAGTAGACCGCCACGGCCGCGCCGACCTGGCCTGCGCCTGCCATCGCGAGGATCGGGAGCAGGACCGTGTAGCCCTGCTGCTCGATCAGGGTGGTGTGGATCGGGATGAGAGCCTGATGCAGTCCCAGCATCACCAGCGGCAGGAACAGGCCGCCGAGGACGAAGCCCGCGCCCGCGCCGCCGTTGGCGAGCAGCCAGTCGGCGAACGAGCCGATCGCGGTGGAGACCTCACCGGCCACGTACATCAGGCCGAAGATCGTCACCAGCCCGGAGACCAGGACCGTCAGCGTCGGTGTGACCAGGACGTCCAGCGCCTCGGGCACCCAGCGGCGGCACCACTTCTCCACGTACACCGCGAGCACCGCCGCGCCGAGCGCGCCCAGCACGCCGCCCTGGCCGGGGGAGAGCTTCTGGCCGAACGCCTCGATGTTGGCGACGCCCGGAAAGACGACGATCGCCGCGACCGCACCGCCCAGGATCGGCGTACCGCCGAACTCCTTCGCCGTGTTGAAGCCCACGAACACGGCGATCAGAGCCATGAACCCGGACGCCATCGCGGCGAGCGCGGGTGTGACGGAGGGCAGCCAGCCCAGGTTCACCAGCAGTCCGTTGAGACCGGCGATGATGCCGCAGCCGATGAGCGCCGGGATCAGCGGCACGAAGATGTTCGCGATCCGGCGCAGGAAGAGCTTGAGCGGGGTGGCGTTCTTCGCCTTCCGCGCCGCCCTCATCGCCGCGCCGTGGGCGGCCAGTTCCTCCGCCGAGGCGGACGCGGCGGCGGCTCCGGCTCCGGGGGCGGGAGCGGTGCCGCCCTCGACCCCGGTCCCGGTCCCGGATACGGGGACGGGCGGCTGGGCGGGCTGCGGGGCGGTGGCCTCCCTGCCCTCCTCCACCAGCCGTTCGAACTCCGGCGTGACCCGGGCGACGGTGCCCGGGCCGAGGACGATCTGATACGTGTCGTCCTCGACCACGCCCATGACGGCGGGTATCGCCTTCAGAGCCTCGTCGTTGACGAGTGAGCGGTCGCGCAGTCCCAGCCGGAGCCGGGTCATGCAATGGGCGATGGAGTCGACGTTCGCGGCGCCACCGACGAGCGGAAGGATCGCGGCGGCTGTGGCGCGGTTCTTGTCTTCTGGTGCCATGGTGCGTGGTGCCTTGCTGTGCGGGGGTGGTGCGGGATGGTGCCGGTGGTTCAGGCGGTGCGGGGCGATGCTGGTGGTTCAGGCGGTGCGGGGTGATGCTGGTGGTTCAGGTGGTGCGGGGTGATGCTGGTGGTTCAGGTGGTGCGGGGTGATGCTGGTGGTTCAGGTGGTGCGGGGTGATGCTGGTGGTTCAGGCGGTGCGGGGTGATGCTGGTGGTTCAGGCGGTGCGGGGGGCTGCGGCAAGAGCAGGCCGGAGGTGGCCGTCGGAGGCGGCCAGCAGGCTCTCGGCCGTGGGGCCGTCGACCCGGCCGAGGATCGTGAGGATGGCTTTCTTCACCTCGCCGTCGGTCGCGGTGAGCGCGGCCTCGATCTCCGCGTCGGACGCGCCGGTGGCGAGCGAGACGATCCGGCGGGAGCGGGCGCGCAGCTTGTCGTTGGAGGCGCGGACGTCGACCATGAGGTTCCCGTACGTCTTGCCGAGCCGGATCATCGTGATCGTCGAGATCATGTTGAGGACGAGCTTCTGGGCCGTGCCCGCCTTGAGCCGGGTGGAGCCGGTGATCAACTCGGGGCCGACGACGACCTCGATGCCGTGCTCGGCGGCGGCGGCCAGCGCCGAGCCCGCGTTGCAGGACAACCCGATGGTCAGCGCGCCTTTGCCGCGGGCGTGCTCCACGGCGCCGATCGCGTACGGCGTGCGGCCGGACGCGGAGATGCCGACCACGGTGTCATCGGCCGTGAGCCCCAGGGCCTCCAGGTCGGCGGTGGCCAGTTCCTTGCTGTCCTCGGCGCCCTCGACGGCCTTGACCATGGCGGACGGGCCGCCCGCCATCAGGCCCACGACCTGGGACGGGTCGGTGTTGAAGGTGGGCGGGCACTCGCTGGCGTCCAGCACACCGAGCCGGCCCGCGGTGCCCGCGCCCGCGTAGATCAGCCGGCCGCCCCGGGCCATGCGCTCCGCGGTGCCGTCGATCGCCGCGGCGATCTCGGGCAGTCGGGCGCCGACGGCGACCGGGACGGATTGGTCCTCGCCGTTCATGATCCGGGCGATTTCGAGCGTGTCCAACCGGTCGATCTCGGCCAGCTCCGGGCGGAACGCCTCGGTGGTGAGCGTGTCGAGCTGGGCGCGGAGATCTCCGTACCCGGCGGGGGGAGTGGCTTCGCCGCCCGTTCGGTCGGCGTCGGTCGTGGAGGTCATGGAGGAAGGCTCTGCTTTCTCTTTCTCGGTCTCGTAAGGGCTTGTCCGGGCTTGCTCGGGCTTGTTTCGGGCTTCTTCGATCTCGGCCGAGCCTCGGCGACCTCGGCCGGTCTCGGGTGGTGTCGCTCGGGCCCGGCCGGGCTCGGGCGGTCTCGGGCGGTCTCGGGCGGGCTCGGTCGGCTGTGCGGGGTCGGCTGTAGAACGGGCTGCGGGGCGGGTCGGCTGCTGGGGTACGGCTGCTGCGGTGCGGGTGTCGCGCGGCGTCAGCGCGGGCGTGGGGTGTGGCGGTGGGCCAGTGCCTCGTAGGAGGCGGCGAGGGCCGGGGCGGCCGTTTCGTAGGTGCGCTGCGCGACGCCTATGAACAGGCAGTCGACGACGAGTAGTTGGCTTGTGCGGCTCGACATGGCGGCGGGCCTCAGCTCGGTCTCCCGGGCTGTGGACGTGGTCAGTACGTGGTCGGCGTACTGCGTCACCGGACCGTCGGGACGGCCCGTGATCGCGATCGTCGTCGCGCCATGGTCGAAGGCGACCCGCAGCGGCTCGATGACGTCGACGGTGGAGCCGGAGTGCGTGATCGCGATGGCCACGTCGCCGGAGCGCAACTGCACGGCGTTGGTCACCGCGAGGTGCGGATCCGTGTGGGGGTGCGCGATCAGGCCGATACGGGCCAGCTTCTGCGCCAGGTCCTGGCCGACGAGGGAGGAGGCGCCCACGCCGTAGATGTCGATGCGGCGTGCGGTGGCGGCGGCGGCGACGGCGGCGCCGAGCTGGACCGTGTCGAGCCCCGCGGCCGTGTCGGCGAGGGTCTGCTGCTCGTCGTAGGCCAGCTTGGCGACCACGTCGGCGATGGGGTCGTCGACCGTGATGTCGGCGGTGACCGACGGGGCCCGCCCCGACTGCTGGTGCGCCGCGAGCCCGGCGAGGGCGAGGCGCAGATCGCGGTAGCCGGGATAGCCGAGCAGGCGGGCCGTGCGCACCACCGTCGCCTCGCTGGTGCCGGTGAGCTCGGCGAGACCGGTGACCGTCAGGGCGGCGCAACCGGCGGGATCACCCGCGACGGCCTCGGCGACGCGCTGCATGGAGCGGGTCATGGACGGCGCGAGCGTACGCACCTTGGCCGCGAGGGCCGCCGGAGCGGGCGGGGATTCAGCGCTGAAACTTTCCTTCAGGTCACGGGTCACATTTGAAAGATATTTTCAACACGGGTTCCCGTCAACCCCCCTTTCCGGCCCTGTGGCCGGGGACCGGTCCGGGGCTCGGGTCCGGGAGCCGGCCGGACAGGCCCGTTCGCGAGCGGGGCGACAAGGTGGCGGGGTGACAAACGAGCGGGGTGACAATGGGCGTATGGAGATGAATCCCTTGGAACAGGCGTTGCATACGGCCCGCGCACTGGTCATGGCCGATCTCGCCGCGGGCGGCGTCGCCGAGGCCGGGATCGTCTCGCTGGTCGAGGACGCGGTGACCCATCGCCGCTGGTGGGTCGAACAGTGGCCCGAGGGCGCCGCGTTCGTCGTCGGTCTGGTCGCTCAGGACGTGCAGGACGCGCTGCTCGAACAGTACGGGCGCTGGCCGCTGTGCCCGGTCTGCGACGCGGGCGACCCGCACGCCCTGGACGTCGAACCGGAACTCGGACCGGACCCGCACTGGGTGTGCACCAAGGCGGCCGTCGCCGTGGCGCCGGTCGGTTCGCTGGGCGGGATACCGCGCGGGTGACGGTCTATATCGATCCGCCGCAGTGGCCGGGGCACGGGCGGCTCTGGTCGCACCTGGTCAGCGACGTGTCCTTCGAGGAACTGCACGCCTTCGCTGCGTCGATCGGCTGCCCGCGCCGCGCGTTCGAACGGGACCACTACGACGTGCCCGAGTCGCGCTACGAGGACGCGGTGCGCGCCGGGGCGGAGGAGATCGGCTCGAAGGAACTCGTCCGCCGGCTCACGGACGCCGGGCTGCGACGGCCCAAGGGGCGTCCGGCCCCCGCCCCGTCGGGGGCACGGCTCGGCTGAACGTCCCCGCAGCGCCGGAGGCGGGGTCCGGGCAGCGGACCGAGCGGCAGGCCGGACGCCCGGGGCGGGCGCCGATGGCCGGGCGGGGCGTCGAGACCGCCTACCCGTGCCGGCACGGGTAGGCGGCGGGGCCGGGCACCGAGGCCGGTCGCGGCCGGGGAGACGGGCGGACGGCGGAGGTCAGACCCCTGTGGTGCCCGTCTCCGCGCACATCTCCGACGCCCGGACGGACCGGTCCGCCGTCGCAGAGGCTGGTGCCGATGAGGCCGATGAGGCCGATGAGGCCGATGAGGCCGATGAGGCTGACGGGGCTGACTGGGCTGACGGGGCTGACGGGGCCGAGGACGTCGCCCTCGGCGAGCCCGTCACCCGCAGGGACCCGCCCCCGCGGCCTTGGAGCCGCAACGAGATCACCACGGCCACCAGCGCCAGCACGGTCATGGCCGCTCCCGCCCACGCGGTTGCGGCGAAACCGAAGTCGGCGTCGATCACCGCGCCGCCCAGCCAGGGGCCGCCCGTGTTGCCGAGGTTGAACGCGGCGGTCGTGGTCGCACCGGCCAGCGTCGGGGCGGCGCCCGCCACGTTGAACATCCGGGCGTTCAGCGCCGGGGCCGTGTAGAACGCCGAGACGCCCAGCAGGAACGACAGCCCGATCGCGGCCACCTGGTACGAGGCGAACAGGGCCAGCGCGACCAGGAACACCGTCGAGGCCGCGATGCCGCTCATCAGCACCCCGAAGAGATGTGCGTCCGCGACCCGGCCGCCGATCGTCGTACCGACCAGTGCGCCGATCCCGAAGAGCGCGAGCACCGTCGGAACCCATCCGGAGTCCAGTCCGGCGACATCCGTCAGCAGCGGGGCCAGATAGCTGAACGCGCAGAACACACCGCCCGCGGCGAGCGCCGTGATCACGATCGACAGCCACACCTGACGGTCCCGGTAGATGGCCGTCTCCTGCCTGAGTCGCGGCTTCCGCTCCGGCAGCGGGATGCGCGGGATCAGCGTCACGACCCCGACCAGCGCCACCGCGGATGCCGCCCCCACGGCCCAGAACGCCGAGCGCCAGCCGAGGTTCTCACCGAGCAGGGCCCCCAGGGGCACGCCCAGTACATTGGCGATCGACAGACCGCCGATCATCACGGCCATCGCGCGGGCCCTGGCGTTCATCGGCACCATCGCGATGGCGACCGCCGCCCCCACCGCCCAGAAACCGGCGCAGGCGAAGGCGCTCACGATCCGCGACGCGAACAGCACCTCGTACGTCGGCGCCAGCGCGCCCACGACCTGTCCGATACCGAAGACGGAGATCAGGGAGATGAGCGTGGTGCGGCGCGGCAGCCGCAGCGTGGCGACGGCGAGCAGCGGGGCGCCGATCACCATGCCGATCGCGAAGGCGGATATGAGGAGTCCGGCGCGGGGAATGGACACGTTCATGTCGTCGGCGATCGGCGGCAGCAGACCGGAGAGCATGAACTCACTGGTGCCCAGGGCGAAGACGGAGAGACCGAGGATGTAGACGGCCAGGGGCATGCGGGAGGGGCGAGCGGCGGAGTCGGGCATGACTGCTGACAACCGTGTCCGCCGTGGCGTCATTCCCGCCGGCGCCGGTTTCACGCAGGTGTCACACACCCGTCATGTCCGGTGCGCAGGCCGTGCGCCGGCCCGTCGTCCGTCGCCAGGTCCCCGGCCCGTCGTCCGGTGCCTGGTCCTCGGCCCCGGCCCGTCGTCCGTCGGGCGGTCCTCGGCGCCGGCCTTCAGCGGTCGAGCAGTTCCAGTTCGGTCAGCAGGTTCTGCCGCGCCCGCGGCTCCCAGTGCTCCGCCGCGTACGGCGTACGGAACAGGCGGGGCAGGCCGAGCAGCTGACGCAGCACCATCGCCCGCCCCTCCCGGAACGCGTCGTCGGGCACGAATCCGTACTCCGCGCGCACCTGTGCCGCGTACGTGGCGTACTCCCTCGGGGGCGCCGCCAGGATCGCCAGATCGGCGTCGCACAGCACCTCGCCGTCGGCGTCGCCGGCCGCCGGATCGTGGCCGACGGTGAGCCGGACGAGCCGGGCCACCTCGGCGGTGACCTCGTCCGGTACGCCCGCCTCCGGCAGGGCGCGCTCGGCGAGGGCCGCGCTCCGTTCCTCGTTCTCCGAGCGGTCGGGCCGGTACACCGCGTCGTGGAACCAGGCGGCCAGGCGCACGGTGTGCGCGTCGGCCGCGTACGCGGCGAGCGTGTCGACGTGGTCGAGCACCGCGATCAGATGCGCGGTGGTGTGGTATTGCCGCTGCGGCTCGGCCCAGCGCGCCAGCAGATCGTCCGCGTACGGCCCCGGATCGGGGCCGGGAGCCCCGCGTCGTGCGGCGAGGAGCGTCTCCCGCCAGCGGTCGCGGAGCCTGGCGCGGGTGGCGGCCGCCTCCTGGGCGCCGCTTCCGCGTGAGCTGTCGGTCATGGCACGACCTTACGGCCGTCCGGCGGCTCCAGGAACGGTGTGCGCCCCGGTCCGGGAGGCTCGCGGGCCGACCCGAGCGAGGCCGCCCGGCCGAGTCCCCGGCCCACCATGCAGGACGGGGCCCGTCCGGCCGGGAGGAGGGCCGGACGGGCCCCGTCGGGGCCGGGGAGGCGGTGCTACGACGCAGCCTTGAACCCCCGCAGCCGCAGCGAGTTGCCGACCACGAAGACCGAGGAGAACGCCATCGCCGCGCCCGCGATCATCGGGTTGAGCAGTCCGGCCGCGGCGAGCGGCAGGGCGGCCACGTTGTAGGCGAAGGCCCAGAACAGGTTCGTACGGATCGTGCCCAGCGTCCGGCGGGCGAGCCGGATCGCGTCCGGCGCGGCCCGCAGGTCGCCGCGCACCAGGGTCAGGTCGCTCGCCTCGATCGCGGCGTCCGTGCCGGTCCCCATGGCCAGGCCCAGATCGGCCTGGGCGAGCGCCGCCGCGTCGTTCACCCCGTCGCCCACCATGGCGACCGAGTGCCCCTGCGACTGGAGTTCCTTGACGACGTCGACCTTGTCCTCGGGCATGACCTCCGCGTACACCTTCTCGATCCCGACCTCGGCCGCGACCGCCTCGGCCACCGCCCGGTTGTCACCGGTCAGCAGGATCGGGGTGAGGCCGAGGCCCCGCAGCCGCTGGATCGCCTCCGCGCTGGTGTCCTTCACCGCGTCGGCGACCTCCAGGACCGCGCGCGCCTCCCCGTCCCAGGCGACCGCGATGGCCGTCCGGCCCCCGGTCTCCGCCTCGGCCTTCCGGCGGGCCAGCTCGGCCGGCAGGTGGATCTCCCACTCCGCGAGGAGTTGTTCGCGGCCGACGAGGACGGCGTGGCCGTCGACGATGCCCTGGACGCCGAGGCCGGGGACGTTGGTGAAGTCCTCGGGGTTGGGGAGGGGGTTGCCGGTGCGTTCGGCGGCTCCGGCGGCGACGGCCTGGGCGATGGGGTGTTCGGAGGAGTGTTCCAGGGCGCCGGCGAGGCGCAGGACGTCGGTCTCGTCGGTGCCGTCGGCGGTGTGGATGTCGAGGAGGGTCATGCGGCCGGTGGTGACGGTGCCGGTCTTGTCGAGGACGATGGTGTCGACGCGGCGGGTGGTCTCCAGGACTTCCGGGCCCTTGATCAGGATGCCGAGCTGGGCGCCGCGTCCGGTGCCGACCATGAGGGCGGTCGGGGTGGCCAGGCCCAGGGCGCACGGGCAGGCGATGATCAGCACGGCGACGGCGGCCGTGAACGCGGCCGTCAGGCCCGCGCCGTTGCCCAGCCAGAAACCGAGTGTGCCGAGCGCGAGTGCGATGACGACCGGGACGAAGACCGCCGAGATCCGGTCCGCGAGGCGCTGTGCCGCGGCCTTGCCGTTCTGCGCGTCCTCGACGAGCTTCGCCATCCGGGCCAATTGCGTGTCGGCGCCGATCCGGGTCGCCTCGACGACGAGCCGGCCGCCCGCGTTGAGCGTGGCACCCGTGACCGAGTCGCCGACACCGACCTCCACCGGCACGGACTCACCCGTCAGCATCGACGCGTCGATGGCCGACGCACCCTCCACGACGACACCGTCCGTGGCGATCTTCTCGCCGGGACGGACCAGGAACCGGTCCCCGACCTGGAGCTCGGCCGTGGGCACGGTCACCTCCCGGTCGCCGCGCAGCACGGTGACCTCCTTGGCACCCAGTTCGAGGAGCGCCTTGAGGACCGCGCCCGCCTTCCGCTTGGAACGGGCCTCGAAGTAGCGCCCGGCGAGGATGAAGGCGGTGACTCCGGCGGCGGCCTCCAGGTAGATGTTCCCGGCGCCGTCGCTGCGGCTGATCGTCAGCTCGAAGGGGTGCGTCATGCCGGTCATCCCGGCCGTGCCGAAGAACAGCGCCCACAGCGACCACAGGAACGCTGCCGAGGTGCCCACCGAGATCAGTGTGTCCATCGTCGCCGCCCCGTGCCGGGCGTTGGTCCAGGCGGCCCGGTGGAACGGCCAGGCGGCGTATGTGACGACGGGAGCCGTCAGCGTCAGCGCCAGCCACTGCCAGTAGTCGAACTGGAACGCCGGAACCATCGACAGGACGATCACCGGCACGGAGAGCGAGACGGCGGTGACCAGCCGCTGCCGCAGCACCGTCAGCTCGGCGTCCTCCTCGCCCGCGGCGGGGGCTTCCTTCTCGGCGGCGGCCGGGGGAGCGGGCTCGTGCGCCGTGTAACCGGTCTTCTCCACCGTGGCGATCAGGTCCTGCACGGAGACGTCCTCGCCCCGGTAGCTGACCTTGGCCTTCTCGGTGGCGTAATTGACGGTGGCCTCGACCCCGTCCATCCGGTTGAGCTTCTTCTCGATGCGGGCCGCACAGGAGGCGCAGGTCATGCCGCCGATCGCGAGCTCGACCTCTGCTGTGGTCCCGGCGAGCGTGCCGGGACCGGTGCCGGTGGTGGCGGTATGCGCGGACACGATGTCCTCCCTGGCGGAGATCCCATACCCCTGGGGGGTATGCCTACGCCTTCAGGTATACCCCCCACCCCTATTAAACGCAAGGCGGGAATGCCCAGGGCGCCCGGTGCGTGCGTGTCTGGGCGGCCGGATGCGTCCGACCTCACGGCGCTCGGCTCGTATTCGGGCTGTGTCCGGGGGAGATCTCCCCGTAGGGTGGCATTGGACTAGACCTGTTGACCTATTGGCGCTTCCTGGAGGATGGGGATCCGATGAGCAACCGTGCAGTCCTGGAGGTGATCGCTCTCGACGCGGAGGACGCGGTCGCCGCCCAGGCGGGTGGTGCGGACCGGCTGGAGCTGGTGACCGACATGGCGGCGGACGGCCTGACCCCGCCCCGCCCGACCTTCGCGGAGATCCGGGCGGCGGTGGACCTCCCGCTACGGGTGATGATCAGGCTGGCGGGCGGCTTCGCCGCCGGTGACCTCGACGTGCTCGTGGCCAAGGCACACGAACTGCGGGAGGCGGGCGCCGAGGAGTTCGTCCTGGGCTTCCTCGATGCCGAGGGCGGCCCGGACCTGGACGCCGTCGAGCGGCTCGTCACCGAACTGGACGGCTGCCACTGGACGTTCCACCGGGCGATCGACCGCTCCGCCGACCGGGACATGCTGCGCAAGCAACTGGCGGACCTGCCCGGTCTGGACACCTATCTCACGGCGGGCTCCCCGAAGGGCGTCGACGACGGCATCCCGACCCTGGTGGCCGAGATGGCGCGCAAGGGCGAACCCGGGTACGAGCCGCGGATCCTGGTGGGCGGCGGCCTGCGCCTGGACCATCTGCCGGAACTGCTGGCCGCGGGCATCGACGCGGTGCACATCGGCGGCGCGGCCCGCCCGCAGGGCTGGTCGGGCCCGGTGGACGCGGCGGCGGTACGGGAATGGCGGACGGTCCTCGACGCGTGAGGGGGCGTGGCGTCCGCCCGGCGGGGCCCGGCCGACGGGAGCCCGTCTGCGGTGTGGCCCGTGGTGAGCCGATTCCGCGACGGGGATGCTCCTGCCGGGCACCCGTCGGGCGGGGCGCGGGCGGGGCCTTCGCGGTCGGGTGCCCGCCCGGCGGGGCCGGCGGGGAGCCGGGACGGCCGGCACGGGGGCGTGCGGGAAGACGTTCCGTACGAGCCGTGCCGGGATACGCGGCGCGGGGGCGTGCGGAACGGCCTGTGACCGCACCGCGCCCCCGTGCCGACGGCCTGTACCCCGCGTGGGACGGCCCGTGCCCCGTGCCGGATGGCTTGTGCCCCGTGCGAGGCGGCCCGTACCCGTCCCCCGGCGCCGCCCCTTCGCTACGCCAACTCCTCCGGCAGCGCCGCCGCGTGCACGACCGTCAGCCCCGACACCGCACGGGTCAGCGCCACATACAGCCGCCGCAGCCCGGTGCGCTCGTCCGGTTCGCCGTCCACCACCGCGGCGGGCTCGTCCAGCACCACGTAGTCGTACTCCAGGCCCTTCGCCAGCGAGGCCGGCACCAGGATCAGCCGGGTCTCGGCCGAGGTCTCCTCACCGGGGGAGAGATACACGCGGCCCGCGGCGGTCAGCGCCTCGGCCAGCGCCGGGACGCGTGCGTCGGCCGCGATCAGACCGATCGAGCCCTCCCGGACCAGCGATTCCTCGCATGCCGCGAGCACCGCCGCGTCCAACTCGGCCGGATCGGCCACCGCCCGTACCTCCAGCGAACCCGGCGACTCCCGTACCGACTCCACCGGCGCGAGCCCCGGCGAGATCACCGGCAGCAGCCGCGAGGCGTACGCGATCACCTCGCGCGGCACACGGAAGCCCGCAGTCAGCTCCTCCACCGCCGCGTCCGGCTTGCCCAGATGACGCAGCGCCTGGGCCCAGTTCTCCGTCGACCACGGCGTCGTCCCCTGTGCCAGGTCGCCGAGGACCGTCGCCGACCCCGTCGAGCAGCGGCGGCCCACCGCCCGGTACTGCATCGGGGAGAGGTCCTGCGCCTCGTCGAGCACCACATGGCCCAGGGAGTGCGTACGCGTCACCAGATCGCGCGCCTCGTCGATCAGCACCGCGTCCGCCGCCGACCACTTCGCCGACCGCACGCTCCGGGCGGGTTTCGTGAACAGGACCGCCTTCTGTTCGTCCCCGGTGAGCAGCCCGTCCGCGTGCGCGGCCAGGAACTCCGCGTCCGACAGCAGACGCAGCACCAGCTTCGCCGGGTCGACGGCCGGCCAGATCGCCTTCACGGCCGCCTTCACCGCCGGATTACGGGCCACCGCGTTCTGCACCCGGTCGTCCGGCGCCTCGCCCGCCTCCTCCATCCGGACCAGGACGGCGTGCGCGATGCGCTGCGGCAGAGCCTCGTGGGCGGCTCCGTACCGCATCTCACGGGCCAGCAGTTCGGTGACGATCTCCTCCAGTTCGTACGCGGGCACCCGCCAGCGGCGCGAACCGCGTACCACCACGACCGGCTCCGTCGGCATCGTCACATGGGAACGGAGCGCCCGCCGCAGCACCTCGGCCATCCTGGCGTCGCCCTTGACGACCGCGGCCTCCGCCGCATCCGTACCGCGCACCTCGATGCCCGCTGCACCTGACGCGCCCGACGCGCCCGCCATGCCCGGCGTACCCGCCGTCACCAGGTCCTCGACGGTCGCCTGCCGCACCTCCAGCTCGCCGAGGGCCGGAAGCACCTGCTCGATGTAGTGGAGGAAGGACCGGTTCGGCCCGATGACCAGCGTCCCGGTCCGGGCCAGCCGCTCACGGTGCGCGTAGAGCAGGTACGCGACCCGGTGCAGGCCGACGGCCGTCTTCCCCGTCCCCGGGCCTCCTTGGACGCACACCGTTCCACCCAGGCCGCTGCGGACGATCTCGTCCTGCTCGGGCTGGATCGTCGCCACGATGTCCCGCATGGGGCCGACGCGGGGCCGCTCGATCTCCGCCTGGAGCAGCCTGCTGGTGCGCTCATTCCCCGTCGGGTCGGTGAGGTCCTCGTCCTCGTACGCGGTCAGCTCACCGCCGGTGTAGCCGAAGCGGCGGCGCCGACCGACGTCCTGCGGGTCCTTCTTCGACGCCCGGTAGAACGGCTGCGAGACGGGCGCGCGCCAGTCGACGACCATCGGGTCGCCGTCGGCGTCGTGGACGTGACGGCGGCCGATGTAGAACCGCTCCCCATCGCCCCCCTCGGCCTGTTCGGCACCGATCGCGCGCAGGTAGTCCAGGCGCCCGAAGAAGAGCGGGGTGTGGGCGAGATCGGCGAGGGACCTGATGCGCTCGTCGATCTGGGACTGGAGGACGGCCGCGTTGACCCAGTTCGCGGTGACATCACTGATGTCGAGGGCCTGGGCGTCCTCGCGCATGGTGCGCAGCGCGGCGCGGGACGCGGCCAGATGGGCGCGTTCCCGGACCAGCGGATCGGTGGTGACGCTTTCGTGTTCGTGCGCGGGCACGGTGTTGCCTCCGGCTGTTCGACGCAGGACGGCGGGCCGCACCTCACCCACGGAGCGGCACGGATTCGGCACGGCACGGTTCGGTGCGGTACGGCCGGGCGCGGGGCGATGCGGTCCGCTCGGGGATCGATCACGGGTGTACGCGGGTGGTGTGCGCGTACGGATGTCGGCCGGTTTCCGTCCGGTCGGCGGCACTCCCCCGGCTGCCGGCGCGGGCCGGTACCACGGTGCGGGAGGCGGGCAGACCGGCGATTGTATCGGCCGTTCCGGCCCGGAGCGAACGGTTTTCACGCCCGGGGGCCGTGTCCGCGCCGGTGTCCGCGGCCGTGCCCTTGGTCCGGGGCCGCTTCGGCCTGACGCCGGGGCCGTCTCCGGGCCGTTTCCGGGACCCGCCCCTCACCTTCGCACCGGGGCCCGCCTCTCGGCACCGGGGCCGTCTCCGTAGCGTGCCGTCGGATGCCGGGCCGTCCCCGAGACGCCGGGCCGCGACCCGTAGGGGACGGGTCCGTCGCGGAGAGGAGCGGCTACGGCCCGTCAGGGCTACCCGCCCGGCCTCCCGGTTCCGCCCGTGGGCCGACGCGCGCGGGGGACGGGAACAGGACCATGGATCACATGAGCACCGTCACCCTGAACCCCCGCAGCACCGCCCCCGCGCACGGCGCGACGGCGGCCACCGGTCACCCGCGCACCCGCCGCTTCGGCGGCACCCTGCGTGCCGTCAAGGTCTACGCCCGCGCCGCGTTCGGCGTGATCGTCATGGGCGAGTACGCCGAGGAAGTGGGCGTCCACACCCGCAGTCACACGCGTACCGGTGCCGGTACGCACTGAGCACCCCGGTCGAGCACCGGACAACCCGGCTGAGCACCGGACAACCCGGCTGAGTACCGGGCAGCCTGAACGCACACGACTGAGCGTCCCCCGCATGTGCCGGCCGGTCCGGGTACGCGCTGAGCGGCCCCGTACGCCTTCGCACGAAGACCAGTACGCCCACCCCTGAAGACGTCAGCACGCCTCACCGCACGAAGCCGGCACGCCTCCTCCGCACGGAGCCGGCACACCCCCGTACGAAGGCCGGCCCGGCCCCCGTGCCCGCCTCCCGTACGAGAGTCAGCCGCCGCTGAGCATCTCGTCGGCGTCCACGATCCGGTACGCGTACCCCTGCTCGGCCAGGAAACGCTGGCGGTGCGCCGCGAAGTCCTGGTCGATCGTGTCGCGGGCCACCACCGAGTAGAACCGCGCCTCGTGCCCGTCCGCCTTCGGCCGCAGCACCCGGCCGAGCCGCTGCGCCTCCTCCTGACGCGAGCCGAACGTCCCCGACACCTGGATGGCGACGGTCGCCTCCGGGAGGTCGATCGAGAAATTGGCGACCTTCGACACCACGAGGACGCTGATCTCGCCCTCGCGGAACGCGTCGAACAGCTTCTCCCGCTGGGCGTTGCTCGTCTCGCCCTTGATCACCGGCGCGTCCAGGTACTCGCCGAGCTCGTCGAGCTGGTCGATGTACTGCCCGATGACGAGAGTCTGCTCGCCCTTGTGCTTGCGTACCAGGGCCTCGGTCACCCTGCGCTTCGTCGCGGTCGTGGCGCAGAACCGGTACTTCTCCTCGGTCTCGGCGGTCGCGTACGCGAGCCGCTCCGAGTCCGTCAGATCGACCCGTACCTCGACGCAGTCGGCGGGCGCGATGTAGCCCTGCGCCTCGATCTCCTTCCACGGGGCGTCGAACCGCTTCGGCCCGATCAGCGAGAAGACGTCCGACTCACGGCCGTCCTCGCGCACCAGCGTCGCGGTGAGCCCGAGGCGCCGCCGGGCCTGCAGATCGGCGGTGAACTTGAAGACGGGCGCGGGCAGCAGATGCACCTCGTCGTAGACCACCAGCCCCCAGTCGCGGGAGTCGAACAGCTCCAGATGCGGGTAGACGCCCTTGCGGCGAGTCGTCAGCACCTGGTACGTCGCGATGGTGACCGGCCGGATCTCCTTGCGCGTGCCGCTGTACTCGCCGATCTCGTCCTCGGTCAGCGAGGTCCGCTTCACCAGCTCGTGCTTCCACTGCCGGGCCGAGACGGTGTTCGTCACCAGGATCAGCGTGGTCGCCTTGGCCCGTGCCATCGCGCCGGCCCCGACCAGCGTCTTCCCCGCGCCGCAGGGCAGCACCACGACACCGGAGCCGCCGTGCCAGAACCCCTCGACGGCCTGCTTCTGATAGGGCCGCAGCGCCCAGCCGTCCTGCTCCAGCTCGATGGCGTGCGCCTCGCCGTCGACGTAACCGGCCAGGTCCTCGGCGGGCCAGCCCAGCTTCAGCAGCGTCTGCTTGATCTGCCCGCGCTCCGACGGGTGCACGGCGACCGTGTCCGGGTCGATCCGCGCCCCGACCAGCGGCCGGATCCTCTTCGACCGGAGCACCTCCTCCAGCACCGGCCGGTCGGTGGAGGTCAGCACGAGACCGTGCACCGGGTGCTTGGAGAGCGTGAGGCGGCCGTACCTGGCCATCGTCTCGGCGATGTCGACGAGCAGCGCGTGCGGAACGGGATAGCGCGAGTACTGCACCAGCGCGTCGACGACCTGCTCGGCGTCATGCCCGGCGGCGCGTGCGTTCCACAGCCCGAGCGGGGTCAGCCGGTAGGTGTGGATGTGCTCGGGCGCCCGCTCCAGCTCTGCGAACGGCGCGATGGCGCGGCGGCAGGCGTCGGCGAGGTCGTGGTCGACTTCGAGGAGCAGTGTCTTGTCGCTCTGGACGATGAGGGGTCCGGTCACGCGCGTCGGCCCTTTCTGCTGCGGGGAACGGCCGGGAATGGCTGGGAACGGCCAAACGTCCAGTCTGCCGCATGCGCGGGCCCGGTGCGTGGGTCGTGCGCCACGTCGTGCACCAGACCGGACGCGGGTACCGGGCGACCGGGGCGGATGACCGCTCGTTGCATGGGCTCCAGATTCGCGCCGAGCGAATGAGTGAGAACGCCATGCGATGTCGTTCGGTGGGCAGTATGGTCAAAGCTCGACGAGAAAGCCTGGTCAACGACATTGTTCAATGTTTGGAGGAGCTGCTGTGCTGCTTCGGTTCCAGGTCACGAATCACGCTTCGCTCCGGGAGGAGCAGGAGCTGTCTCTCGTCGCTACCGATCACCATTCGGAGCGCGCCGAGGCAAGAGTGCCGGGCGGTGAACTCCGCGCGGTTCCGGTCGCGACCGTGTACGGCACCAATGCTTCCGGGAAGTCGAACGTCATCGACGCCCTCGATTGGATGCGATCGGCGGTGCTGACATCGTTCCGCCGCTGGGATCCCCGCGGCGGAGTCCCGCGTCGACCGTTCGCCCTCAGACCAGCAGCCTCTTCCTACCCCAGCTCGTTCGCCGTCGACTTCGTCGTGGCCGGAGTACGCCATCAGTTCGGCTTCTCGGTCGACGACGACCGGGTGACTGAGGAGTGGCTCTACTACTACCCCGAAGGTCATCGGCGCCGTCTCTACGAGCGCGGAGCCGATGACAAGGTCCTCTTCGGGCGGTGGCTCACCGGGCGACGCAAGCTGATTGCCGAACTCCTGAGGCCGAACAGCCTCTATTTGTCGGTTGCGGCGGCGCAGGGACACGAACAGCTCCGTGAGGTGTTCCGCTGGTTCGGAGACGGGCTGAGGATGGCGACGGACCGCGACTTTCCGCAACGGCTCGATCACACCGTGCAGCTGTGCCTCGCCGACGGTGCGGAAAATACGGCGGAATCCGCCATGGCCCTGCTCCGCTTCGCGGATCTCGGTGTGTCCGGACTGGAGATCAAGGAGCAGGACGCCGCGGCGCGGGAGGAGCACGAGCGGATCACTCGGGCGCTCAGGGACGCGCTGGGCGACAAGGTCCGGATCCAGCACGATCACGGCAAGCGTGTGCGTGTTGAGCACCGCACGGCAGACGGAGTCTTCCCGCTCGACCTCGTATACGAATCGAGTGGGACGCGGACATGGATCGGCCTGATCGGTCCAGTGATCACCACGCTGGCCGAGGGGGGCGTTCTCTGCGTGGACGAGCTGGACGCGCGTCTGCATCCATATCTCGTGGACGCCCTGGTCGGTGTGTTCCAGTCGCCCGAGACCAATCGGGCCGGAGCCCAGTTGGTGTTCAGTACACATGAGGCAGCTCTGCTCGGCCGGAACGTCCGGACCGAACTCTTCAGGGACCAGGTGTGGTTCACGGAGAAGGATCCGCACACACTTGCGACGCGGTTGTTTCCCATGACGGAGTTCTCGGTACGCGATTCCGCCGACAACCTTGAGAAGCGGTACCTGGGCGGACGCTATGGGGCAGTGCCGCACTTGGACGACGAAGTGCTGCGGGACATCGCCGCAGCGATCCTGCGTGGGGGTGGGAGTGAAGCGGGGCAAGCCGCTGAAGCGGACAAGGGGCGCGCGACCGGAGCAGCGTAGGTTCCTCATCTACTGCGAGGGAGAGTGCACGGAGCACCAGTACTTCAAAGGTCTGCGAGCCGAACTGCGCGCTCTTCCCGTGGCGGTTTGTCTCGGAGGGGAGCACGGTGAGCCGAAGTCCCTCGTCAAAGCGGCGATCGAGCACAAGAACCGGGCTCCGAGTTCCGCGAGCGACCGATGGACCGCGTACGACGAGGTCTGGTGTGTGATCGATGTCGAAGCGCCGGCTCCGCACGAAGGATTGGCGGACGCGCTGAAACTGGCCAGACGGAATGGGATCGAGGTGGCGCTCACAAACCCCTGCTTCGAACTCTGGCTGCTGCTGCATTTTCAGGATGTGCGGGGGTACTGCACGTCGGCCGAGGCACAGAAAGCCCTGGAGAAGCTCGGCTCCTGCGGGTATTCCGCCAGCCGCAAGCACTTGGTGTACGAGAGCCTTCGCGACGGCCATGCTCGGGCCGAGGAACTGGCCCGAGCGTTACGGGGACGAAAGAAGGGATACGCGGACAATCCGTGGACGGATGTGGACCGGCTGGTCGGGCTGCTGAAGGCGGCGCGGCACGGGCGGGCCTGAGACACCGGGCTCCCGGAGCGGGCGGAGTGCCGACGGGTGCCTTTCCAGGCGCTCGTCGGCACTCACGGCTCGGCGTCGTCGGCCAGTTCGGCCACGCCCGTGATGCGGTGCAGCGGGTATGTGCGGATGCCGTCGGCCGTGTGGTCGTACGCCGTGACGTAGCCGCCCTCGACCTTCACCGGGGCGATGACGCGCTGGCTGGCCGCGCCCTCCGCGTTGACGTAGCCGATCCAGAGCGCCGAGCCGGTCAGCACGGCGGCCTGGACGGTGGCGAGGGTCTCGGCCACGGAGGTACGGGGCAGGGAGCCGGGCGGGGTGGGTGCGGAGGAGTTCCCGTGCGGTTCCTTGCGGGGCACCATCGCGGCGGCGTCCCCCGCGCGGATCGCCCGGATCGCCGCGCCGAGCAGGGTGGCGTCGGGGACCGGGGGCCCCTCGGGCACGGGGGCGGGGGGTGTGCGCGGCGGGGTGCGGTGGGCGCCCGCGCGGGTGATCAGGACATCGCCCTCGGCGGACTCCGCGGCCGGCGCGTACCCCATCTCGCGCAAGCCGTCGAGCAGGGACGCCGGGTCGACCGGGGCGGCCAGGACGGTCGGGGCGAGGCGGCGCAGGCGCAGGGTGGAGGCGCGCTTGTCGGCGAGGATCTCGTTCAGCACGGTGTCGTCGTCGCAGCGCACGTAGGACGAGGCGGCGCCGATCCGCAGATGGCCGTGGCGGCGGGCCACGTCGTCGACGAGGTAGCTGAGCGGCTGCGGCACCGGCGTGCGGCTGTGCGCGGCGAGGAACGCGTGCAGATCGGCCGCCGACCTCCCCGCGTCCAGGGCACGGCGTACGGACCCGGGCGTGAACCGGTAGACGGTGGCGCCGCCCTTCGACTCGACGTCCGCGAGCACGGAGAGCATGTCGGCCAGGGGGCGTTCCAGCGGGCCGGGCGCGACGGCGGTCAGGTCGGCCTGGAGCAGGATGTGGTCCAGGGGCTCGGGGATCAGCGGCGCGAGCAGCGCGGCGGCCTCGGCGGGACCGGCGTCGAGCAGGGCCCGGGTGTGCGCGGCGAGCGCGCCGCGGCCGGTGATGCCGAGGAGTTCGGACTCGCTCAGCGTCCACAGGGCGATCCGGGACCGCAGGTCAGCGGTGTCCCCGCCGGCACCGGAACCAGGACCGTAGCCGGAAGCGGACGCCGCCGCGGAGGCCGATGAGGCCGTGGACGCGGCGCGCAGGGGGCGTTCCCAGCGGAGCCGGGCGAGGACGGTCTCCGGGTCGGGGGCAGCGCCCGGATCCAGGGCGGCGAGGAGGGCCAGGACCCGGTGGCGCACCTCGGGCGCGGCCGAGCGGTCGAGGCCGGGGCCGAGGGCGGACAGCGGCCGGCCCTTGGCGTCCTGGCCGCCGACCAGTCCGGGGGTGCGGGTGGCGGCGAGCCAGGCGGTGGCGAGGCACGCCCAGCGCTCCTGGGCGGGGAGGTCGGCCCAGTCGTCGTACGCGGGTGTCGGCGCGTACCGCTCCGCGGCTTCCCCGTCGGAGGCCACCAGTCCGGCCGCGTAGGCGAGTTCGATCCAGAACGCGGCGACCGGCTCGGGGACGTCGAGGGCGGCGGCGGTCCGCTTCAGGTCGCGTACGCCCACCCCGCCGGCCCGCAGCGTGGCGGGACCGCCGCCGTTCCAGCCCTTCAGCAGTTCCTCGACCGTCGTCACCGCGAGGTACGCCTGACCGGCCGCGGCGCTGTCCACAGCCTGGGGATCGCGGTGCGCGACCGTCTCGACCGCCGGCGGCCGGGGCTCCGGTACGCGGTGGGCGCGCCCGGCCCGCAGATGCAGGGCGGCCTCGCGGGGCAGCACCACGGTGCGGGCCGACACGGGCAGGAGCAGTCCGCGGTCGCGCAGCCACCGCACGGGTGGGGCGGGGGCCGCGGTGACTTCGCCGTAGGGAGGCCCCCACACCAACCGGTCCAGGACGGACAGGGCCTCGGCCGGGGCGGTGTCCAGCAGGGCGGCCATGGCGGCCCGGTCGGTGAAGAGGCCGGTCAGGGCCGTGACGGCGGAGACCGGGTCGTGGGTGGCGGGCAGCCCGGCGGCGGCCAGGATCTCCTGGAGGCGGCCCGGCGACATCCCGGCGGTGGCCTCCGCGACGGTCGGGCCCAGACCGGTGGGGGAGGGGTGCCGCGGAGACGGGGCGAGGAGTTCGCGCGCGGTGCGGACCAGCCGCAGCCGGTCGTCCTCGCCCCATGCGAGGGCCTGCTCGCGCAGGGTGGCCAGGGCGGAGGGCAGCGCTTCCGCGATCGCGTCGGCGTTCGCCTCGGCGGCGGTGCCCGCGAAGGTGGTGCCGGTGGCGCCGCGCCGCTGGTCACCGGTGCCGTGCTGGTTGCCTTCGCCTTCGGCGGTGGCGGTGCGTTCGTCTCTGTTCTCGGCTTCGCTTGTGTCGGGCGGCTCGTCGGCGTTCCGGTCGTCGCCGGTGAGCAGGCCGAGGAGTGTCTCGTACGAGGCCGGGTCGGGGGCCACGGCGAGTGCTTCGGCGGTCTGGAGGGCGAACCGGTCGAGGTGCTCCAGCGCCCGTACGACGGAGGCGCGGGTACCGGCTCTCGTCGCGAGCTGGGTGATGTCGTTGGGTACGGGGGAGAGGAGATCGGGGCGGGCACGCAGCAGCGCAGCCAGCGACTCGTCGTTCCGGGCGCGGATGGCTTCGGCGAGCGTCCGCGGTGGTGTGGTCGTCCCCATCCGCCCCACCGTAGTCGTTGTCCGTCCCGGACAGCCTCATCCCGGTGTTCGTCGATGGCCGCCGTCCGGCGTTCCCCGGTCGTCGCCGCCCGTCGCCGCCCGTGGTCCGTGGTGGTCGCCCCGGACGGGTCCGGGCGCTACCGTCGGCGGTGCAAGCGGCAGGAGGGGAACCAGCGCGGTGGGGATCGAGAGCGACCAGCTCGTCTACGACTATCTGAGCCGGGTCGGCGACCTGGCTCAGCAGCAGCAACTGTCCTCGGGCGCCCGCATGAAGCTCGTGTCGACACTCCGGGGCGAGATCGACCGGCAGCGCCGGGAGCAGTCCGCGGACACCCCGGCGGCGGTCCGCCGCATCATCGGCAGGCTCGGCACACCGGACGAACTGGTCGCCGCGGCGGCCACGCCGGACGGTGATGGCTCGGTGGAGTCGCCGCCGCGGCGGCCGGCACGCGACGTCCCCGGTCCGCGCGAGGTGCGCCGGGGGCTGCTGAGGAAGGACGCCTTCGGCAGGGGCGCGTCACGGGCGGCAGAGGGACCGGGGGCGAGTACGGGTACGGAGACGGGTTCGGGCGAGGGTGCGGGCGAGGGCGCGGCGGTCCCGGCGGTCCCGGCACCGGAGGTTCGCGGCGGTCGGCTCGCTCCGGACGATCAGGCGGCCCGGGAGGACCGGGGGGGTGGCGGCGCCCCGGAGGAACCGGAGGCGCCCTGCTCCTCGCCGGACGACGCCCCCCCGCCGCAGATGCCCGGACGGGTACCCTCGCCTCCGCACATGGCCGGTACGGACGAACTGGGGCCGTCCGGGGACGAACCCGACTGGTGGCTGGTCGAGCCGGGGCCGTTCGGCGCCGGGGTCGACGTGCCGGGGTTCACCGGGGGCATCGAGATCCCGGCCATGGTGCGGCAGCCGTCGGCGGGGGACACCGTTCCCCGTCCGCGTACGGCGGCGGACGGGAAAGCCGACGCGGCGACCGAGGACGAACCCTCCGCCGAGGACACCGGCCCCGACGAGCCGGCGCCGCGCCGCCGCCGGCTCCTGGGACTGCCCCGCCGCGCCCCGCGCGAGGCGAAGGACGGCGGCGCGGCGCGGCGCGGGTTCTCCCACCCGCTGCTGCTGGTCGCCGCCGCGCTGCTGGTCGCGGGCGCGGTGCTGGGTTCCTGGCTGGCCCTGGGGGCCGGCTGGTTGCTCGCGTACACCTCGCGCACGCTGTCCCGTGCCGAGGCGAAGTGGGCGGCGATGGGGCTGCCCGGCGTGGTCGTGGCGGGCGCGATCGTCTGGCTCTGGGGCCGCATGGACGGCCGCTGGGGCGAGCCGATCGCGCAGGACGGGCTGGCGCAGGCGATGAGCGGGATGTGGCCGGTGGTGGTCCGGATGGCCGCGGTGGCCTCGGCTGCGTTCCTGGTGTGGCGGGCGCGCCGACGGGCGGGATGAGCGCGCAGGACGGGCGGACGACGGGCCGGGCACCAAGGGCGTCAGGGTGCCCGGCGGCGTGATACGCGAGCGGCGCGATACGCGAATCGCCCCTGTCGCGCCGTCACTTGGTCATGTCCGCCTGCAGCTCGTCGAGGATCTTGTCCGCGGCCGTGTAGCCGATGCCCCCGATCCACAGGCGGTCGTCGACCTCGAAGACCTTGCCGTTCTTCGACGCCTTCAGCTCCTTCCACAGGCCGCTGTTCATCGTCTTCTTCGTCCCCGCCTTCTGCGGGCTGCCGTACGTCGATGTGAAGATGACGTCCGCGTCCGCGAGGTCGATCTTCTCGGGGGACACGTCGTACGAGAAGCCGTCCTTGGCCTTGTCGGTGATCGCGGGGCGGCCGAGGCCGAGGTCGGCGAGGATCGAGCCGATGTAGTTCTGCTTGCCGTAGATGCGGATGTCGGCGCCTTCGACGAACCGGACGAAGTTGACCTCGGTGGTGGCCGCCTTCTCCTTGCCGCCGAGCGCTTTCGTGACCTCCGCGACGTGGGCGTCGTATGCGGCGAGGACCTTCTTCGCCTCGTCCTGCTTGCCGAGGGCTTCCGCGTGCAGCCCGAAGTTCTGCTTCCAGGCGGACCCGGTGGACTCCGTCATCACGGTGGGGGCGATCGCGCTGAGCTGCTCGTAGCGGTCGCCGTCTCGGACCTTGCTGGTCAGGATCAGGTCGGGTTTCAGCGAGGCGACGGTCTCCAGGTTGGGGTTGGCGATCTCGCCGACCACCTTGATCCCCTTCGTCCGCTCGGCGGGCAGATAGGCGGGGAAACCGTCCTCCGTCGCGGAGCGCGTCGCGCCGACGGGCTGCACGCCGAGGCTGAGCGCGGAGTCCAGCTCACCGGTGTCGAGCACCACGACGCGCCGGGGGTGCATGGGCACCTTGACGTCGCCCATGGCCGTCTTGACGGTGTGGGTCTTGGCGGAGGCGGCGTCGGTGCCGGAGGAACCGCCGGAGTCCGAGGAGCCGCAGGCGGAGAGCGCGAGCGTCCCGGTCAGGGCGAGGGCGCCCAGGGAGAGGGCACGGCGGCGGCGGGTGGTCATGGACGGCCTTTCGTCGAGGGGGTGTGGGGTGCCGGGCCCGGTCATGGTGCGGTCGGTCTGCCGGTCGTGGCGGGCTGCCAGGGCGCCCCCGGTACCACGAGCGGCGAACCGGTCACCGGGCACGGGACGATCACCGCGTCCAGCCCGAAGACCTCGTGCACGAGGTCCGCGGTCACGATGTCCTTCGGGTGGCCCTCGGCGACGATCCGCCCCGCCTTCATCGCGACCAGGTGGTCCGCGTACCGGGCGGCCTGGTTGAGGTCGTGGAGCACGGTGACGACGGTCCGGCCCCGGGTGCCGTCCGCCGCGGGGGTGGTGAGCCGCCGCACCAGGTCCAGGACCTCCACCTGATGCGCGATGTCGAGGTAGGTGGTCGGCTCGTCGAGCAGCAGCAGGTCGGTCTCCTGGGCCAACACCATCGCGATCCAGACCCGCTGGCGCTGACCGCCCGACAGTTCGTCCACCGACCGGTCGGCCAGCGCGGTGACGTCCGTGCGTTCCATGGCGTCCGTCACCGCCCGCTCGTCCTCCTCCGACCACTGCTGCCACCAGTGCTGGTGGGGCTGTCGGCCGCGGGTGACGAGATCGGAGACGGTGATCGCCTCGGGGGCCACCGGGGTCTGCGGCAGCAGCCCGATCGACTGGGCGATCCGTCGGGTGGGGATCTTCGACAGTTCGGTGCCGTCGAGGAGTACCGCCCCGCCGCTCGGCCGCAGCAGCCGCCCAAGCGCCCGCAGGGTGGTCGACTTGCCGCAGGCGTTCGGGCCGACGATCACGGTGACCTGCCCGTCCGGCACGGCCAGGTCCAGTTCGCGCACGACGGTGCGGTCCTCGTACGCGAGGGTCAGGCCGCGCGCGGTGAGCCGGCTGTCGGCGTTCCGCGCCGCCGCGGCCCCGGAAGCACCCGTCGTACCGGGAACGCCGTTCGTACCGGGGGCACCGGATGTGTCGGCAACACCGGATGCGTCGGGAACACTGGACGTGCCGGATGCGCCGGATGCGCCGGACGTGTCGGACGTACGGGTCGAGCTCATGCGGTACCTCCACTACGGCCGCGACCGCCGCCGTGACCGCGGATGATCAGCCAGATCAGATACGGGGCGCCGACCGCCGCCGTCAGCACGCCCACCGGCAGTTCGGTGGGCGAGAAGAGCCTGCGGGCCAGCAGGTCCGCCGACACCACGATCAACGCGCCCAGCAGCGCCGAGCACAGCAGCGGGATCTGCGCGGTGCGGGTCAGGCGACGAGCGATCTGCGGGGCGAGCAGCGCCACGAAGTCGACCGGTCCGGCCGTTCCGGTCGCCACGGACGCCAGGACCACGCCGAGGGCGACCAGCCCCAGCCGTACGCGGCCGAGCCGTACCCCGAGCGCGGTCGCGGTGTCGTCGTCCATCGAGACGGTGCGCTGTGCCCGCGCCGCCCACAGCACGGCGGGCAGCAGGAGCAGCAGCGTCCAGCCGATCGGCGCGGCCTCCGCCCAGCCCCGGCCGTTGAGCGAGCCGGTCATCCAGATCTTCGCCTGCTGGGCGACCAGGTAGTCGCCCTTCGTCATGAAGAGGGTGGTGAGCGAGCGCAGTGCGATGGCGAAGCCGATGCCGATGAGCACGAAACGGGTGGCGTGCAGCCCGCCGCGCCAGGCGAAGAGGTACACCAGCGCCGCCGCGGCCACCCCGCCGACGACGGACAGATACGGCAGCACGGTGTGAGAGGTGATGCCGAACGTCATCGCGCCGACCGTGAGCGCGCTCGCCCCCTGGCTGATGCCGATGATGTCCGGGCTGGCCAGCGGGTTGCGGGCGACGGTCTGGATCAGTGCGCCGGCGATCCCGAACGCCGCCCCGACCAGCAGCCCCGCCGTCATGCGCGGCAGCCGCAGCGTGCCGACGACCAGTTCGTCCGGGGACGGTCGGCCCAGGATCACGTTCACGACCTCACCGGGCGCGACGAAGCTCTCGCCGACGCAGAGGTACGCGACGCAGACGGCGGCCAGCAGGACGACGAGGCCGCCGGCGACGGCAAGGGCCCGCCGGTGCAGCAGGAGCCGGCCGCGCGCTCCGATCTGTATGACGCGGTATCCGGTGGGCGCCATCCGGCGACCGGTGGTGGGCCGCACCCGGTCGGCCGTGTGCGTGTTCATGCGGGCACCGCCTTCCGGCGCACCAGCGTGACCAGGAACGGGACGCCGAGCAGGGCCGTCATCACCCCGGCCGGGACCTCGCTCGGCGGGAACAGGACGCGGCCGATGACATCGGAGACGAGCAGCATCACGGGTCCGATCAGCGCCGCCGTCGGCAGCACCCAGCGGTGGTCGGCGCCGACGATCGCGCGGGCGATGTGCGGGACGGCGAGCCCGATGAACGCGATCGGCCCGGCCGCCGCGACCCCGACACCGGTCAGCACGGTGGCACCGATGCCGCCGACGATCCGCACCGTCGCGATCTTCTGCCCGAGCCCCTTCGCGACGTCCTCGCCCAGCGCCAGCGCGTCGAGGCCGCGGGCCACCGACAGCACCAGCACGGCCCCGACCAGCAGGAACGGCCAGATCTGCCCGACCACCACGGCCTCGCGTCCGGCGAGCGAGCCCACCTGCCAGAACCGGAACTCGTCCAGCGCGGACGCCTTGGTCGTCAGCACCCCCGTCGTCACCGACAGCAGCAGCGCGTTGATCGCGGCGCCGCCCAGGGCGAGCTTCACCGGGGTGGCGCCCCCGCGGCCGCTGGAGGCCACCGCGTACACCGCGACCGAGGCGATGGCCGCGCCCGCGAAGGCGAACCACACGTATCCGGTCAGGGTGTGGATGCCGGCGTACGCGATGGCCAGCACCACTCCCACCGACGCGCCCTGACTGATGCCCAGGACACCGGGGTCGGCGATGGGGTTGCGGGTGATGCCCTGGAGCACGGTGCCCGCCAGGGCCAGTGCGGCGCCGACCATCAGCCCGATCAGGGTGCGCGGCACCCGCATGTTGCGGACGACTTCGGCTTCGTTGGAGTTCCCGCCGTGCAGCAGGGCGTCGAACACCTCGGACGGGGGTATGGTGCGGGCCCCCACGGCCAGGCTGAGGAGCACCGCCATCAGCAGCGCCGCGACGGCCGCCGCCGTCACGAGTGCGCGTCTGGAGCGGCGTGGTGCGGCGGCTGACATCGGACCCAATCGGACGGCGAGTGGAGCGGTGAAGCAAAGTTAGGCTTGGCTAAGTCTAAGCATCGTCGTCGTACGGCCCGAGGGCCGTACCGGCTTTACCGGGACCATCGGGGCCGATCCGGGCCCTCGGGGCCACTATTGAAATCGGGTCATTCGGGACTGCTCGGGCCATTCAGGCTACTCGGACTACTCGGACTACTCGGATTGTCGGGTCGGATGTGGCGTACTCGGCTCCGCGACAATGGGACCCATGTCTTTGTCTCAGCCCTCGATCCCGTTGACGGTCGGTTTCGACCTCGACATGACGCTCATCGACTCCCGGCCCGGCATCAAGGCCACCTACCTGGCGCTGTCCGCGGAGACGGGCACGCCGATCGACGCGGACCTCGTGGTGAGCAGGCTCGGTCCGCCAGTCGACGACGAACTGCGGAACTGGTTTCCGGCCGATGTCGTGGCGGCGACCGCCGACCGGTACCGGGAGATCTATCCCGCGCACGCCATCACTCCGACACCCGCGCTGCCGGGTGCACGGGAGTCGTTCGCGGCGATCCGCGAGTGCGGCGGCCGGGCGATCGTCGTCACCGCCAAGTACCGGCCGAGCGCGGAACTCCATCTGACCCATCTCGGGATCGAGCCCGACGAGCTGATCGGCGGTCTGTGGGCGGAGGCCAAGGCGGAGGCGCTGCACGAGCACGGTGCGTCCGTGTACGTGGGCGACCACATAGGCGACGTACGGGGTGCACGCACGGCCGGCGCCCTGTCGGTGGCGGTCACCACGGGGCCGTGCGACGCCGCCGAACTCCGGGCGGCCGGCGCGGATGTCGTCCTGTCCTCCTTGACGGAGTTCCCGTCCTGGCTGGAGACGTACAACGCCGCACGCTGAGCACACGGGCCTTGCCTTGCCCTGTCCTGCGCCGGGGCCTCGTCCGGACCTTCCGGGTGATCGAGCAGACGCAGGATCTCCGCGTGGTCGTGCCGGGTGACTGCCATCCGGGAGCTCGCCATCAGGTCCTTGGTGGGGGAGGCGTTGCGTCACGCACCGTCGTGGTTCCCGAGCGCACTTCGGAGGTTCCCGCTCATTCCTTCTGCCCGGCGCCGCTGATGCGGTCGTTGATCTGCTGGGGACGCTGCCAGGCAGCGAGGTCGGTGCCGTCGCCGAGCGTGTAGTGCAGGGTGGCCGGACCGAGCCGGACGGGCGGGGTTTCGGTGAGCGTATGCCAGGCCCGTTCCAGGGCACCGCCCAGGACGAGCCGCTCATCAGCCGGGTGCCTTCGGGCGAGTCCGTCCGGAGCCGGAGTCGGAGCCGGCCGGAGCGGTTCGGCGGGTGGGTGGGGCGCGCGATCCGCCGGGCTACCCGGCCCTACCGCTCCCGCGCGCCCGCGCGCACGGAGCGGATCACGCCCGCCGCGGCGATCAGGAAGCCCACACCCATCAGCATGCACAGCGACCACGCGATGGGCGGCAGCGGACGGGTGCCGAGGAACAGCGGGGCCACCGTGGCCAGAGTGGCCAGCGTGCCGATGAAAAAGACGATCGCGCCGATACGGACCAGCCGGTCACCCGCGCCAGGAGGTGTAGTACTCACCCCGCCAGGGTAGTTCCCGACGGCGACAGGACCGCCCCGCGGGTTGCGGTGGGCGGAGCAGGCATCGTTTCCGGACAAAGGTCCGGATGACCAGGCTTGACTAGGGGTACTCCGCTGGGGAGGCTGCTGCCAGCAGGGGAGCACCACCACTGGATAGCCTGACCTGCTGAGGCTTTGTTCCGGCATACAGGTTGAGATGGGGTGCGTGCTTTGCCGACTGGCAAGGTCAAGTGGTTCAACAGCGAGAAGGGCTTCGGCTTCCTCTCCCGCGACGACGGCGGCGACGTCTTCGTGCACTCCTCCGTGCTTCCCGACGGTGTCGACGCGCTCAAGCCCGGCCAGCGTGTCGAGTTCGGTGTCGTCGCAGGTCAGCGCGGGGACCAGGCGCTGTCGGTGACGATTTTGGAACCGACTCCGTCCGTCGCGGCGGCACAGCGCCGCAAACCGGACGAACTCGCCTCCATCGTGCAGGACCTGACCACCCTGCTGGAGAACATCACACCCATGCTGGAGCGGGGCCGCTACCCGGACAAGGCGGCCGGCAAGAAGGTCGCCGGCCTGCTGCGCGCGGTCGCCGACCAGCTGGACGTGTAGGACCAGCTGGAGTAGGACCAGCCGGACGTGCGGGACGGGCTCGACGCGCAGGACGGCGCTGTCCTTCCGGACCGGCTCCGGAAGGACAGCCGGGATTCAGACGAACGACAGCGCGTCCGGGCCGAGGGGCGGGACCAGTCCCTCGGCCGCCGCGCGGGTCAGCAGCCCGCGGACCGCCGCGTAGCCGTCCTCGCCGAGGTCGGCCGTGAACTCGTTGACATACAGTCCGATGTGCTGGTCGGCCACGGCCGGGTCCATCTCCTGGGCGTGCTCCAGCACGTAGGGCCGTGACGCCTCCGGTTCGTCCCAGGCCATCCGCACCGAGGTGCGCGCCGACTCGGCGAGCCGCCTCAGCGTTTCCGCGCCCAGCGACCGCTTCGCGATGATCGCGCCGAGCGGGATCGGCAGCCCGGTGGTGTCCTCCCAGTGCCGGCCCATGTCGGCGAGGCTGTGCAGCCCGTAGTTCCGGTACGTGAAACGCGCCTCGTGGATGACGAGACCGGCGTCCACCTTCCCATCGCGCACGGCGGGCATGATCTCGTGGAACGGCATGACGACGATCTCGCCGACCCAGCCCGGAACGACGTCCGCAGCCCAGAGCCGGAACAGCAGGTAGGCGGTGGAGCGCTCGCTCGGCACCGCGACCGTCCGCCCCGTCAGATCCGTGCCCGGCTCCCGGGTGAGGACCAGCGGTCCGCAGCCCCGCCCCAGCGCCCCGCCGCACGGCAGCAGCGCGTACTCGTCGAGCACCCACGGCAGCACCGCGTACGAGACCTTGAGGACGTCGCCCTCACCGCGCTCGGCCATGCCGTTGGTGATGTCGATATCGGCGAAGGTCACGTCGAGGGCGGGCGCGCCGGGGACCCTTCCGTGCGCCCAGGCGTCGAAGACGAAGGTGTCGTTCGGGCACGGTGAGTAGGTGATGCTCAGCGGGGAGCGAGGGGCGCGCGGTGGTTCAGGCGTGGTTTCGGTCATGGTGGGTCCAACCTTCCAGTACGGGGGCGAGCTTCCCGAACGCCTCGGTGAGTGCGGCCAGCGCGTCCCCGATGCGCCAGGCGTCGCGGTCGCGCGGGCCGACCGCGTTCGAGACCGCTCGCAGCTCCAGGACCGGTACACCGGCCTGGTCGGCGGCCTCGGCGACGCCGAAGCCCTCCATGGCCTCGGCGGCGGCCCGCGGGTGCGCGGCGGTCAGGGCGGCGGCGCGCTCCGCGCTGCCGGTCACGGTGGAGACGGTGAGGATCTCGCCGGGGAGCGCACCGGTCGCGGCGGCCACGTCCCGGACCAGCGAACGCGGCGGTACGTGCCGGTCGCGGCCGAAGCCGAGCGCGGTGACGGGCACGAAGCCGTCCGGGGTCTGCGCGCCCAGATCCGCGGCGACGATCCCGCTCGCGACGACGAGCGAGCCGACCGGGGCAGCGGGCAGGAACCCGCCGCCGATCCCGGCCGAGACCACGAGGCCGTACGGCGCGCAGCCGCCGTCGTACGGGGAGCGGCCCGGCGCGTGCCCGGAGGCATCCCCGGATCCGGGGACCGGGGCAGGGGCGGCCAGGTGCCCGGCGGCGAGGCCGAAGGCCGTGGCGGCGGCCGCGGCGGCCGGTCCCACACCGCCCGCGAGCACATCGACGACGATGCCGGGGCCGCCGGGGCCGGGTACGCGGTGGAACTCGGCACCGGCCACCCGGCGCACCGCCGGTGGCGTCCCGTCCCCGAACGCACGCGTGACCGCGTCCCGTTCTGCCGGGACGGCGGTCACGACGAGCACACGCACAGGAAGGGGCCCTTCGGGGCCGGAGGCCGTCAGGGGGCGGGTCAGGACGTCTTCTTCAGCTCGAAGTGCCAGATGCCCGTGAGGTTCTTGCCCTGCGTCTCGACGATGCTGACCTGCGTGCTGTTCGCGGTCTCACCGGTCTGGCTGGAGAAGAAGGCGCTGCCGGGGATGGACCGGTAGGTCTTCTTGTACGGCTCCTGCTCGGCCTGCTGGCCGTTGATGAACAGGGTCCAGCCGCTGTCGGCGATCTCCGGCTCGACGCCGAAACGGACCTTGTCGTCCATCGCGACCTCGACGGTCTTCTCCGCCTTCTTGTTGAGGCAGCTCTTGATCTCTGATGTCGTGAGGGGCTTGCCGTCGTTGTAGCAGGCCGCCTCGGAGCTCACCGAGTTGCCGCCGACCGTCACGGTCGCGAGCGGCGTCGGCTTTTCGCAGGCGGAGAGGACAAGGATTCCTGCGGAAACGGCACCAAGAGCGACGCCGATTCGACGGCCCTTACCGGAGAAGAACGCAACGGTCATGAGCCGAAGGCTATCGGTCGCCCCGGCTCACGCCACGCGGGGGTGCGGCGAGCCGCGTCGGGCGGCGCCCAGCAGCCCCCGTACGGACGTGGCGGCGCCGAGGACGAGGACCCCCGCGGCGACCGACATGCCCAGTACGCCGTTGAGGGGGAGGACGATGCCGATGCCGCCGCCCGCCACCCATGCCATCTGGAGCGCCGTCTCGGCCCGCGCGAACGCGGACGCCCGCACCTCCTCGGGCACGTCCCGCTGGATCATCGCGTCCAGCGAGAGCTTCGACAGGGCCTGGGTGAAACCGGCCGTCGCGCTCAGCGCGGCGACCGTGACGGTGCCGAAGAAGAGCGCGGTGAGCAGGGCGACGCCCAGGGCCAGGGTCAGGAGCGAGGCGACGATCAGCTCGGGGCCGCGGACGCGCAGCCAGGACCCGACCGCCGTGCCGAGCGCATTGCCGGCCCCGGCCGCCCCACCGACGATGCCGAGCGAGACGGCGGCGCTCTGACCGGAGAGCGGCTGGTCGCGCAGCAGAAATGCCAGGAAGAAGATGAGGAGGCCGGAGAGCGCGCGGTGGGCGGCGTTGGCCTGGAGCCCGTTCAGCACGGACGGTCCCACGGTCCGCAGGCCGGGCCGGCGCTCACCGTTCCGTCCCCGGCTCCACCGCCTTCCGGCCCGGGCCCACCACCGGCCGCCCTCCGCGGTCCGGGGCTTCTCGCGGCGCTCCACGTGGGGGCGCGGGGGCAGCACGCCGTACGGCGGCACCAGCCGGGCCCTGCGCTCGCCCTTCGCGGAGTCGACCTCGTGCGGCAGGGTGAAGGCGAGGACCGTTCCCCCGAGGAAGACCACGCACGCCCCGTACAGCGGCCAGGCCGGCCCGATGAACTGCAGCCCGGCCCCGATCGGCGCGGCGAGCCCCGTCGCCAGCAGCCCGGCGAGCGTGACCCGGGCGTTCGCCTTCACCAGTGAGATGCGGGGCGGCAGCAGCCGCGGCACCACCGCGCTGCGCACCACCCCGTACGCCTTCGAGCAGACCAGGACGCCCAGCGCGGCCGGATACAGCTCCAGACCGCCGGTGGCGACCGCGCCCGCCATGGTGAGCGCCAGCACCGCGCGGGCCAGCATCGCCCCCGCCATCGCGGCGCGGCGGCCATGGGGCAGCCGGTCCAGGAGCGGACCGATCACCGGCGCGAGAAGCGTGAAGGGCGCCATCGTGACGGCGAGGTAGAGCGCGACCCGGCCGCGGGCCTCGTCCGTCGGTACGGCGAAGAACACCGTCGAGGCCAGCGCCACCGTGATCATCACGTCGCCCGCGCCGTTCACGGCGTGCAGTTCGATCAGCTTGCCCAGCCCGGACTCCCCGGCGCCGTGCGCGTGCGTCGCCCTCCGGATGCCCCGGGCAGCACCTGTGAAAGGGGAGCGAAGGGCACGGCCGACCATCCGTCCCGTCCTGCGGAGCGGGCCGGAATCCTGATGCGACCGGGCGGAAGTCACCCCGTCATAGTGCCCCAGGGGCGGCGGCCCCGAACCGGGACCGGCCCGGGGCACGGGCGCACTCCGCCCTGTCGGGCCAGTGGCCGGCCTTCCTGACCGGCGCCGGGTCCGGTCAGGGAGGCCGCGCATCCTCCGCTTCCGGACGGGAAGGTGGGCGGGGGACTGCGAAGGGGGTAGCGTGCGTAGCGCGCCACCGGCGGTTGTTCTCGGCGCGCGCCTATCGGCGATCCCGCAGAATGGATAGCAGAAGGTGCGTCCGAGACCGGCACGACGGGCGCGGACGTCGACGCGGCCCCCAGGTCCGCTCCGCCCGCACCCGCCACGGCCGAGAATCGATGGATGTGCAGGCGCGCCCGTGAGACTGGCGTAGGAGAGAAGCGAGACCCGTGAGTGCTGTGACGACGCGAAGGCGTACGGCCCGTACCCCTGCCCCCGACCGCCTGTGCGCCGAGGCGGTGGACCTCGCCCGCGCCGCGGCCGAGGAAGTGGCCGCGCCCGGGGTCGTCGGGGAGCACGTGGGAGTGGTCTCCGAGGGGGACCGGGTCGTCACGCACTTCTTCGAGTGCGAGGAGCCCGGCTACCGGGGCTGGCGCTGGGCGGTGACCGTCGCCCGGGCGTCCCGGGCGAAGAAGGTCACCCTTGACGAGACGGTTCTGCTGCCCGGCGGCGACGCGCTGCTCGCCCCGGAGTGGGTGCCGTGGAGCGAGCGCCTGCGCCCCGGCGACATGGGGCCCGGCGACCTGCTGCCCACCGAGGCCGACGACATCCGCCTGGAGCCCGGCTACACCGGCGAGGACGAGCCGCCGCCGAATTCCGCGGTGTCCGAGGTGTCGCGGGAGATGGCCGACCTCGTCGACACCGAGGACGCGGAGCTGACGACCCGTCCCACGACGACCAGCCGCGGGGCGATCGCGGCGCTCGCGGACGAGCTCGGGATGCGGCGGGCCCGGGTGCTGTCGCGGTACGGGCTGCGCAATGCGGCCGAGCGGTGGGACGAGGGGTTCGGCGCGCGGACCCCGATGGCCCAGGCCGCCCCGGCGACCTGCGTGAGCTGTGCGTTCCTGGTGCCGCTGGCGGGCTCGCTGCGGCAGGCGTTCGGGGTGTGCGCCAACGAGTTCGGCCCGGCGGACGGGCACGTGGTGTCCCTGTCGTACGGGTGCGGCGGGCACTCCGAGGCGGCCGTGATGCCGAAGCCGCCGAAGCCCGCGCCGCACGCCCTGGACACGATGCGGGTGGACGAGTACCCGCTGCGCCCGGCCCCGGACTCCGGCTCGGTCCCGGCGGAGCCGGACGCCCCCACGGAGGACCTCGGCCACTCCTGACCAGGCGGATTCCCCGGATGCCCGCAGCGCACTGATCCCCGGCGCGCCCGGGTCACCGGGTCTGCCCCGCGCCCCGTTTCCACCGGGGCGGCGGCGTGCGGTGCGGCGGAATCCGGCCCGGCCGCGGGCGACCCCTCGGATGCGGCCGCCTTCCCGGCGCGAGGACCCGGTACCTTCGGGCGCACACTGGCGGCACGGGGAGCCCGGCGGCGGACCAACCCGACGGAAGAAGATCCCGAGGACCGCCCGACGGTGCATGGGCCGGGAAGACCGGCGGAGCCGGCAGGGCCGGGAAGATCCGACCGGGGGAGAACCGGAAGGATCCGACCGGAAGGATCCGACCGGAAGGATCCGGCCGGAAAGAGCCGGGAAGAGCCGGGAAGAGAAGAGCGGAGTCGGAGCGTGAGCATGAATGGGACCGAGGGAGCCGACCCGTTCGGGACCGCGCGGCTGCGACGCGGTGTGCTCGACGCCTGGGGCGCCGGCCCCGCACGGTTCCGCGAGGACGCCAACGCCGAGGAGGAACTCGCGCTCGGCGGCTACCGCGACCGGCTCGTCGTCGAACTGGCCCAGAACGCGGCCGACGCCGCCGCCCGCGCGGGCGTGCCCGGCCGGCTCCGCCTCACGCTGCACGCCGCGGGCCCGGACGCCCCCGCCGTGCTCGCCGCCGCCAACACCGGAGCCCCCCTCGACGCCACCGGCGTGGAATCGCTCTCCACCCTGCGTGCCTCCGCCAAGCGCGAGGGCCACGAGGGCGCCGTCGGCCGGTTCGGCGTCGGGTTCGCCGCCGTGCTCGCGGTGAGCGACGAGCCCGCCGTGATCGGCCGGCACGGCGGTGTCCGCTGGTCCCTGGCCGAGGCCCGCGACCTGGCCGCCCGCACCGCCACCGCCAGCCCCGGCCTCGGCGACGAACTGCGCCGCCGCGACGGCCACGTACCCCTCCTGCGGCTCCCGCTGCCCGCCGAGGGAACCCCGCCCGACGGCTACGACACCGTCGTCGTCCTCCCGCTGCGCGACGGCGGCGCCGAGGACCTCGTCGCCCGGCTGCTCGCCGCCGTCGACGACGCGCTGCTGCTCACCCTGCGCGGCCTCGACGAGATCGTGATCGAGACCCCGGACGCGGAACGGACGCTGCGCCGCACCCAGCGCGGCCCCTACACCCACGTCGAGGACTCCGCGCACGGCACGCACCGCTGGCGCACCGTCACCCACCACGGACCGGTCGAACCGGCCCTGCTCGCCGACCGCCCCCGCGAGGAACGGCTGCGCCCGCACTGGTCGGTCACCTGGGCCGTCCCGGTGGACGCCGAGGGCGCCCCGGTACGCCCCCGCACCGCCCCCGTCGTCCACGCGCCGACCCCCACCGACGAACCCCTCGGCATCCCCGCGCTGCTCATCGCCTCGCTGCCGCTCGACACCAACCGCCGACACCCCGCGCCCGGCCCGCTCACCGACTTCCTGGTGCAGCGCGCGGCCGACGCCTATGCCCAGCTGCTCGCCGACTGGCGACCGGTGTCGATCGACACCATCGACCTCGTGCCCGGACCGCTCGGCAAGGGCGAACTGGACGGAGCCCTGCGCGGCGCGATCAACCAGCGGCTGCCGCGCATCGCGTTCCTGGAGCCCGCCGCCCCGCGCGACACCGCCGCCGGAGCGGACACCACCGACCGCGCCGACCGGTGGGACACCTGGGACAGCACGGACGACGGCATCCGCGAGGCGTCCGCCGCCGCGCTGCGCCCCATCGAGGCCGAGGTCCTGGAAGGCGTCGGCGCCGAGACCGTACGCGTTCTCTCCGAGGTCCTGCCGTGCCTGCTGCCCGCCGGGCTGGAACGCCGCAGCGAACTGCGCACCCTCGGCATCGCCCGCGTGCCGCTGACCGAGGCGATCGACCGGCTCGCCGGCCTGGAACGCGAGCCCGGCTGGTGGCGGCGGCTCTACGACAGCCTCTCCGGCATCGACCCGGACCGCCTCTCGGGCCTGCCCGTCCCGCTGGCGGGAACGCGGGAGACGACCGGCACGCCCGAAGGACAGGAGGACGGAGCCCCGGCCGCGCCACGGACCACCATCGGCCCCCGCCAGGTCCTCCTCCCGCTCCCCGACGCGCTCACCGGCCCCGTCCTGGACCGGCTCGCCCGGCTCGGACTGAAGGTGGCCCACCCGGACGCCGCCCACCCGCTGCTGGAGAAGCTCGGCGCCCTGCCCGCCACCCCGCGCGCCGTGCTGACGACCCCGCAGGTGCGGGCCGCCGTGGCCGGATCGCTGGACGCCGGTGAGATCTGGGACGAGGACGCGCCGGGCGCCGACGAGCTCGCCGAAACCGTCCTCGCCCTCGTGCGCGATGCCGAACTGGCCCCCGGCGACGAACCCTGGCTCGGCGCGCTCGCCCTGACCGACGAGGACGGCGAACTCGCCCCCGCGGGCGAACTCGTGCTGCCGGGGAGCCCGTTCGCCGCGGTCATGCGGGAGGGCGAGCTCGCCCTCTGCGACGAGGAGCTGGCCGAGCGCTGGGGCGAACAGCCACTCACCGCCTGCGGGGTGCTCGCGACCTTCGCCCTGACACGGGCCACCGATGTCGTCCTGGACCCGGACGAACTGGAGCCCCGCGACGGCGACTTCGCCGAACCCGACGACCCCGGCCTGCTCGACGCCGTGGACGTGTGGTGCGAGGACGTCCTCGACCAGCTGCAACTGGATCTGCCGCCGCGCAGCGGTGACGATGAGGGGTGGTGGTCCGGCGACGGGCGCATCTCGGTGCCGCCGGTCGCCACCGAGATCGTCGCCGTCCGCGATCTGGACCTCGTCGACGACGACGCCTGGCCGCAGGCGCTCGCGATGCTCGCCCGCCCGCCGCTGCGCGACGCGCTGACCCAGCCGGTGCGGGTGCTGCTGCCCGACGGCACCACGCGGTCCGTCCGCCCGTACACCGCCTGGTGGCTGCGCGGCCATCCGGTGCTCGACGGCCGCCGTCCGGCCGGTCTGCGCGCCTCGTCCGGCGACCCCCTGCTGGCCGGGCTGTACGACTCCGCCGACGCGACCGGCTTCGACGACACACAGGTGCTGCGCGCCCTCGGGGTACGGACGTCCGTGGCCGCGCTCCTCGACGAGCCGGGCGGCGCCGCCGAACTCCTCGGCCGGCTCGCGGACGAGGACCGCACGGCCGACCCCGTGCAGTTGCACGCGCTGTACACGGCACTGGCCGATCTCGACCCCGAGCAGGTCACGCTCCCCGACGAGTTGCGGGCGGTCGTCGACGGCGAGATCCGGATCGTCGACGCGGCGGACGCCGTGATCGCGGACGCCCCCGACCTGCTGCCGCTGGCCACCGGGTTGCCGCTGCTCCCGGTCGCCCCGGCACGGGCGGCCGACCTGGCCGAACTGCTCCAGGTGCGGCGCCTGGGCGAGAGCGTCGAGGCCGAGGTGACCACGGACGGCCAGGAGCATCGCGTACCGGAGGCGGTACGGGCCCTGCTCGGCACCGGCACCCCGGACACATACATCGAGCACGCCGAACTGCGTGCGGGCGGTGTCGAACTGGACTGGCGCCGCACCCCCGACGGCACCGTGCACGCCGCCACGCTGGAGGGCGTCGCGGCGGGGCTGGCCTGGGCGGCGGGGCAGTGGCCGCGCCGCTTCGAGGTCGCGGCGCTGCTGGAGGACCCGTCCCGGACGGAGGAACTGGCCCGGGACCGCTGGTTCGACTGACCCGGCGCGGCCCGCGCGTACGGGCGGGCGCGGCGGTCGGCCGGCGCGCGGCCCGCGCGTACGGCCGGGTTCACCGCGGTACGGGTGGGCGGGCCGGGCGAAGACGCGCCCCGAGAGCCGGTCCGATTCCGCGCAGGGGCGGCCGGGCGCAGGCAGGGGCCGGATCCCGCTTGCGCACGGGCCGGTCCCGCGAGGGGCCGGGGCCGGCCGCGAATACAGCTGAACCCGGCGTACAGGAGCATTTCGCGGGGAATTTCTCTGTTTTCATACAACCCTTCACATCTCTCACAGGTCTGGTCTGTCGAGCTATCAGGCTCACAGACAAACGAGCCCCGCCCGGGACACACCACGTACCCGCGGGGCCCTTTCTCCACTGGGGAAGCACATGCGTATTCGTGCCACCGTGGCCGCCGTCTCCGGCGCCCTGGCCCTGTCCGCTCTGGCCGTCCCGGCCGCCCACGCAGGTGACACCGAGAACCTGCCGCACATCCCGACGTCGGGGGCCGAGATCTTCGGCATCGCCCCGCAGAGTGCGCCGAAGGCCGCCCGTGCAGCAGCCGCGGTCACGACGGAGCCCGTCATCTCCAAGGTCGTCGTCAACGGCGGCAAGGACATCGTCCTGGGCACCACCGCCTCCAAGACGTTCTCCGCCTCGGTCACCGCCTCGCACCCCTCCGGCATCTCCGACGCCTTCGTCGCCCTGTGGCACGGCAAGGACCTGTCCTCCCCCGACACCGTGGACGGGGCGGTCCTGCCGAAGGAGGAGGTGGCCAAGTGCACCAAGGTCAATGCCACGACCTCGACGTGCAAGCTGACCTTCACCATCAAGCCGGGCTACGACCTGTACAAGAACTCCCTGGCCGGTACCTGGAAGGTCGCCGTGGCCGTGCTCTCCGGTGACGAGGCCAGCGCCGCCGACAGCCCGTCCCACAGCAAGGTGCGCGTCCAGCGGGCGTCGAAGCTGACGGTCAACGCCGCTCCGGAGCCGGTGAAGAAGGGCAAGACCCTCACGATCACCGGCAAGCTCTCGCGGGCCAACTGGGAGACCTTCAAGTACCAGGGCTACACCGGCCAGCCGGTGAAGCTCCAGTTCCGCAAGAAGAACAGCAACACCTACACCACGCTCAAGACCATCAAGACCAACAGCACCGGCAACCTGAAGACCACGGCCAAGGCGTCGGTCGACGGCTACTGGCGCTACACCTTCGGCGGTACGTCCACCACCCCGGCCGTCAAGGCCGCGGGCGACTTCGTCGACGTGCGTTAGGCGTTAAACGACGTCCTGGTGCCCCGCCCGGCCGCTGGTCCCGGGCTGTTCCGCATCAGCACCACGGGCCGTGCCCGGGGGACGGTTTCCGTCCTCCCGGGCACGGCCCGTACGTGTTCCCGAGTGCGGCGGCGCCGCGCTACGCCGGGAAGCGGCGGCCGACCAGCCGCCAGGTGTACTCCAGGACGACGGCCGCCAGTACCGCGATGCCCACCGCCGTCCACGGCATCGTCGTCCCCACCAGCCTCAGCGCGAAGAACTCCTGGAGCCAGGGCACCGCCAGCACGATCAGGAACGCCAGCCCCATCGCCGCCACCAGGCAGATCCGCCACCAGGTGTACGGCCGGGCGATGATCGCCAGGACCCACATCGAGACCAGGAACAGGGTGAGCGTCGCCGCGCTCGTCTCCGCCTCCAGCGCACCCGCGCCGGTGTAGTGGTTCCGGGCGATCAGGTATGTCACGAAGGTCGAGACGGCGGCGATGACGCCCGACGGGATCGCGTACCGCATGACCCGGCGCACGAAGTGCGGATGGGCGCGTTCCTTGTTGGGGGCGAGGGCCAGGAAGAACGCCGGAACGCCGATGGTGAGCGTCGAGAGCAGGGTCAGGTGGCGCGGCAGGAACGGGTAGTCGACCTGGGAGCAGACCACCAGGATCGCCAGCAGCACCGAGTAGACGGTCTTGGTCAGGAACAGGGTGGCGACCCGGGTGATGTTGCCGATCACCCGGCGGCCCTCGGCGACCACGGACGGCAGCGTCGCGAAGCTGTTGTTCAGCAGCACGATCTGGGCGACGGCCCGGGTCGCCTCGGAGCCCGACCCCATGGACACGCCGATGTCGGCGTCCTTCAGCGCCAGCACGTCGTTGACGCCGTCGCCGGTCATCGCGACAGTGTGGCCGCGGGACTGGAGGGCCGCGACCATGTCCCGCTTCTGCTGCGGGGTGACTCGGCCGAAGACCGCGTTCTGCTCCATGGCCGTGGCCATGTCGTCCGGGTCGGTGGGCATCCGGCGCGCGTCCAGGGTGTTCTCGGCACCGGGCAGGCCCAGCTTCCCGGCGACCGCGCCCACGGAGACCGCGTTGTCGCCGGAGATGACCTTCGCGGCGACGTTCTGGTCCGCGAAGTACGCCAGCGTCTCCTCGGCGTCCGGCCGCAGCCGCTGCTCCAGCACGACCAGGGCGCTCGGCACCGCGCCGGCGGCGGCGTCCGAGCCCTGGAGCTCGCCCCGCGTCCTCGCGAGCAGCAGCACCCGCAGCCCCTGCTGGTTGAGCTGCTCGATCTCGTCGAGCGCCGGGTCCCGCTCGGGCAGCAGCACGTCGGGGGCGCCGAGCAGCCAGGTGGAGGTCCGGCCGTCGCCCTCGTCGAACGCGGCGCCGCTGTACTTGCGGGCCGAGGAGAACGGCAGCGTCTGCGTGCACCGCCACTCCTGGCCGTCCGGGTACGCGTCGACGATGGCCTGGAGGCTGGCATTGGGCCGCGGGTCGGAGCCGCCGAGGGCCCCCAGCACGCGATGGATGTACGCGTCCTGGGCGTCGCCCAGCAGCCGCACCTCGGTGATGTCCATGCCGCCCTCGGTGAGGGTGCCGGTCTTGTCCAGACAGACGACGTCGACGCGGGCCAGGCCCTCGATGGCGGGGAGCTCCTGCACCAGGCACTGCTTGCGGCCGAGCCGTACGACGCCGATCGCGAAGGCGACCGAGGTGAGCAGCACCAGCCCTTCCGGGATCATCGGGACGATGCCGCCGACGGTCCGGGCGATCGAGTCCTTGAGGTTGTTGTTCTGCGTGACGAGCTGGCTGACGACCAGCCCGATCGCGGTCGGCACCATCATCCAGGTGACGTACTTGAGGATGGTGGAGATGCCGGTGCGCAGCTCGGACTGGACGAGGGTGAAGCGGGACGCCTCCTCCGCGAGCTGTGCGGCGTACGCCTCGCGCCCGACTTTGGTCGCGGTGAACGAGCCGCCGCCCGCGACGACGAAGCTGCCGGACATCACGGTGTCGCCGTAGCGCTTCAGCACCGGATCGGCCTCGCCGGTGAGCAGCGACTCGTCGATCTCCAGCCCGTCGGCCTCGGCCACCGTGCCGTCCACCACGACCTTGTCGCCGGGGCTCAGCTCGACGAGATCGCCGAGGACGATCTCCGAGGTGGAGATCTCGGCCGAGATCCCGTCACGCCGCACCGTGGGTTTGGCCTCGCCGATGACCGCGAGACTGTCCAGGGTCTTCTTGGCGCGCCACTCCTGGATGATGCCGATGCCCGTGTTGGCGATGATCACGAAGCCGAAGAGGCTGTCCTGGATCGGCGCCACGAACAGCATGATCAGCCAGAGCACGCCGATGATCAGGTTGAACCGGGTGAAGACGTTGGCGCGGACGATCTCGCCGATGGACCGGGAGGAGCGTACGGGTACGTCGTTGACCTCGCCGCGGGCGATCCGCTCGGCCACCTCGGCCGCCGTCAGCCCGCGCGTGCTCACGGCCGGAGCCGGCGGGTCCACCGGGTGGACCGGGTCGAGCTCGGCCCCGGCGTCGATCATGGCCGAGCCGGGGCGGCCTTCGAAACCGGGAGCCTCGGGGATCTGCTCGCCGGAGGAATGGGGTACCCGCTGTGTCATGGTTCCGACGGTACGGGTGAGAGGCCCGATTCACCTACTAGGGATGTGAAGATCAGACCGGGGGAGGAGGGGAAGCGCTCCCCTGGTGGGAGAGGAGCCCCTAGGTGTTCTGCCCGCGGAGGGGGGGCGTGGGCGGGGCCCGGACCGGGGAGCACGCCGTCCCGTCGTCGGGCAGGACGGGGGATCCCGTCGTCGGTCCGAACGGGGAGATCACTCCTCCGGGCGAGGGGCTCACGCCGTCGCGTGGCCCGCGCCCTTCGGCTCCGGTGCGGACGGGCTCGTGGTGCCGGCGGTCTCGCCGGTCCCGGCCGCGGAGGCCGTCCGGGCGGCCTCGGCCCGCTTGATCGCCGCGTCGCGCTTGCGCACGTACCAGATGCCGATCACGCCGAGCCCCGCACCGGCCAGGCAGGTCCACAGCCACCACAGGTGCCCGTGGTCGTCGAACCAGCCGTAGAACGGGAGCTGGACGAGGAAGAGGGCGAACCAGAGGATCGTGCCGCCGGTGATGGTGGCGACGACGGGCCCCTCCAGGGGCTCGGGTGCCTCGTGCTTCGGTGTCCACTTCGCCATGACCTCAGTGTATGAGGCCCCCGCCACGCCGTTCCGGGGCCCATGGACCCTCCGCGCGTGCGGAGGGCCGCGGGGCGCGTCCGCAGGGCCGCGGGACACGCGTCAGAGGGACGCCTGGAGGCGCGCGGACCGCCGAAGGGGCAGGCGCCCCAACGGTCTACGCGCGGAGATAGCGATCTTCGCCCTATGTATTCATACTGAATCCGCTTACGGCTGACTCGAATTATTCGTGTGAAAGTCCAAAGGCGACCAATTTTAATCCCCCTACGTACGACTGAGGTCCTACATGTCCCCCTCGGCCACCGCTCCGGTCGATTCCGCGCAGCCATCGGCTCCCCAGCCGTCCGGCCGTCTGGACCGCTTCTTCAAGATCTCCGAGCGGGGGTCGTCGGTCGCCCGTGAAATCCGTGGCGGTTTCGCCACGTTCTTCGCGATGGCTTACATCATCGTGCTGAACCCGATCATTCTGGGCAGTGCGAAGGACATCAACGAGCACTACCTGAACCATGGGCAGCTGGTCACCGCGACCGTGCTGACGGCGGCGTTCTCCACCCTGCTCATGGGCATCATCGGCAATGTGCCGATCGCGCTCGCCGCCGGTCTCGGCGTCAACACCGTCGTCGCCCTCCAGCTCGCCCCCAGGATGACCTGGCCCGAGGCGATGGGCATGGTGGTCCTCGCGGGCTTCGTGGTGATGCTGCTGGTCGCGACGGGGCTGCGGGAACGCGTGATGCACGCCGTGCCCGGCTCGCTCCGCAAGGGCATCGCGATCGGCATCGGCCTCTTCATCCTGCTGATCGGCCTGGTCGACTCCGGTTTCGTCTCCCGCATCCCGGACAAGGCGAGTACCACCGTCCCGCTCCAGCTCGGCGGCGACGGCCACCTCAACGGCTGGCCCGTCCTCATCTTCGTCATCGGCACGCTGCTCACCATGGCGCTGCTCGTCCGCAAGGTGCCCGGCGCCATCCTGATCTCCATCGTCGCGATGACGGTCGTCGCGCTGATCGTCAACGCGATCGCGGGCCTTCCGGGCGAGGCGTGGGGACTGACCGTCCCGGAGTGGCCGGGCAACCCGGTCTCCACCCCGGACTTCGGGCTGCTCGGTGAGGTCGACCTGTTCGGCGGATTCCACAAGGTCGGCCTCCTCACCGGCGTCCTGTTCGTCTTCACCGTGCTGCTGTCCTGCTTCTTCGACGCGATGGGCACGATCCTCGGCGTCGGCGACGAGGCGAAGCTGACCGACGAGAACGGCAACTTCCCCGGCATCAACAAGGTCCTGTTCGTCGACGGCATCGCGGTCGCCGCGGGCGGCGCGAGCTCCTCGTCCGCCTCGACCTGCTTCGTGGAGTCCACCGCGGGCGTCGGCGAGGGCGCCCGTACCGGTTTCTCCAGCATCGTGACGGGGCTGCTGTTCACGGTGGCGCTGTTCCTGACGCCGCTGGCGACCATGGTGCCCTCGCAGGCGGCCACGCCGGCGCTGCTGGCGGTCGGTTTCCTGATCATCTCGAACTCGGTCCGGGACATCGACTGGGGCGATTACACGCTCGCCATTCCGGCCTTCATGGCCATGATGATGATGCCGCTCACCTACTCGATCACCAACGGCATCGGCATCGGCTTCATCACCTTCACCGTGCTCCGCGTGGCGGCCGGGCGCTGGCGGGAGGTGCCGGCGGCCATGTACGCGGTCTCGGCGGTCTTCGTCTTCTACTACGCGATGCCGGCCCTCGGCCTCACCTGAGTCCTCGGTCCGGCCCGAGCCCTCGGCCTCGTCCGGGCCGAGATCCGGGCCGAGGGACGGGAGCGGCCCCGGCGCCGGGCAACATGCCCGACGCCGGGGCCGCGGCGTGTGTCCGGTGGGGCCCCGGCCGGTGCGAGACCTCAGAGACTCCTCCGGAACACCCGAAATGCCGGGAATGCCGGGCACGCCGGGAACCCCCGGCGCGAGGCCCGGACCCCGGGGGTCATCCGGCGCGGGCCCCGGGGTCATGCGGCCCCGGGGCCCCGCGTGGTTCTCTCCGTTCCGACGCGCGCGGCGCCCCTGATCTCCGCGGTCCCGGTCACTCCTGTGGTCCGGGCGGTCCCCGCCACTCCCATGACCCCCTCCGCCCCGTAGAACTTCTCCGTCTCGTCGACGGCCGCCTTGAAACGCTCGTCGAAGTCATCGCGCACGAGCGTCCGGACGACGTAGTCCTGGACGCTCATTCCGCGTTTGGCGGCGTGCTGCCGGAGCCGGTCGAGCAGCTCACCGTCTATCCGCAGGCTGAGCACAGTCGATCCCATGGCAAGCAGGGTTACGGCCCGAGAAGCCGTTTCGCGTCACTTTCCGGATCCGACTCACTCGTTCGGGTGAGTGATTCAGTGATCCGGCGGCAGGGGTGTCACACGAATGGTCTTTAGGGTAGGTAATGAGTTACGCTAATAAACATGCCTGACCTGATCCACGACGGCGACAACGCGGCCGCCGTGAGCTCCCTCCGTTCCGCCGTGATGCTGCTCGGCCGACGCCTGAAGCACCAGCGCGTCGACGAGTCGCTGAGCCCCACCGAGATGTCGGTGCTCGGAACTCTGGCCCGTTGCGGCTCGGCCACCCCCGGTGAGCTGGCCCGCAAGGAGCACGTACAGCCCCCGTCGATGACCCGCATCGTCGCGCTGCTGGAGTCGAAGGGTCTGGTCAGACTGGAACCGCACCCCGACGACCGTCGCCAGAAGGTGGTCAGCCAGACCGAGCAGGCGGAGGCCATGCTCGAGGAGAGCCGCGCCAAGCGGAACGCCTGGCTGACCTCCCTCGCCGAGGGCCTGGACGAGGACGAGTGGGAGACGCTGCGCAAGGCGGCGCCCGTGCTGGAGAAGCTCGCCCACCTGTAGCGGGGCCGGCCGTGCCGGAGTCACGGCCCTGCCCGCCGCATCCCGTCAGTCAGCGAACCGTATACGCCCGAGGAGGCGAACCCCTTTGAGTACGGGATCCGGAGCAGACTCCGCCCCCGCACCGACTTCCACCCACGAGAGCAAGCGCGGCGGGACCTTCTCGTCGCTGAGAATCCGCAACTACCGCCTGTTCGCCACGGGCGCCGTGATCTCCAACACGGGTACCTGGATGTCCCGCATCACGCAGGACTGGCTCGTCCTGAGCCTCACCGGGTCCGCCGCCGCCGTCGGCATCACCACGGCCCTCCAGTTCCTCCCGATGCTCCTCTTCGGCCTGTACGGCGGCGTCATCGCCGACCGCATGCCGAAGCGGAAACTCCTGCTCATCAGCCAGGCGGCGCTCGGCCTGTGCGGCATCGTCCTCGCGGTGCTCACGCTCTCCGGGGTCGTCCAGGTGTGGCACGTCTACCTCATCGCGTTCCTGCTCGGCATGGTGACGGTCGTCGACAACCCGGCCCGCCAGTCGTTCGTGTCCGAGATGGTCGGCCCCGACCAGCTGCGCAACGCGGTCAGCCTCAACTCGGCGAACTTCCAGTCCGCCCGCCTCATCGGGCCCGCGGTCGCCGGTGTCCTGATCACCACCGTCGGCAGCGGCTGGGCCTTCATGCTCAACGGCCTGTCCTTCGCCGCCCCGCTCGTCGGTCTGCTGATGATGCGCCCGCACGAGCTGCACGAGCCGACCGTCGTGCCCCGCGCCAAGGGACAGCTGCGCGAGGGCCTGCGCTACGTCTCCGGCCGCCCCGAGCTGATCTGGCCGATCGTCCTGATCGGCTTCGTCGGCACATTCGGGTTCAACTTCCCGATCTGGCTCACCGCCTTCGCGGACGAGATCTTCCACGGCGGCGCCGGGATGTACTCGTTCTTCAACATCCTCATGGCGGCCGGCTCCCTCGTCGGCGCCCTGCTCGCCGCCCGCCGCGGCTCCTCCCGGCTGCGGATGCTGGTGGCCGCGGGCACCGCGTTCGGCCTGCTGGAGATCGTCGCGTCCCTGTCGCCGTACGTCTGGCTCTTCGCGCTCCTGCTGGTCCCGATCGGCATGATCGGCCTGACGACCAACATCAGCGCGAACACGAGCGTGCAGATGGCCTCCGACCCGGAGATGCGCGGCCGGGTGATGAGCCTCTACATGATGGTCTTCGCCGGTGGTACGCCGGTGGGCGCCCCCATCGTCGGCTGGATCAGCGACGCCTACGGGGTCCGCACGGCCATGGCGGCCGGCGGCGCGATCTCGCTCCTGGCGGCGATCGGGGTCGGCCTCATGCTGACCCGGGTCGGCGGCTTCCGCATCCGGGTCGACCTGCGCCCCGGCCGCCCGCACCTGCGGTTCGTCCCGCGCGAGAAGCTGGCCGCGGCGGCCTGAGCCTGAGCCGTACCGCGAGGCGCGCGGTACGGCTCCGTCCCTCACGGGTGTACGGCCCCGATCCGTGACTGCGGTCGGGGCCGCCGGGTGTGCGGGGCGCGTCAGGCATGGGGGAAGCCGCCGGTGCGGAGCACGAGCCCCACCGGCGCGTCGGTGGGGCCGATGTCCGCGCCACGGGGCGCGGGCAGTCGCGTAGGACAACGCGACCGGCACGGACGGCCGGGGCACGCCGGTACGGTGCGACACTCGGGCCATGAGCAGCCTCAGACTCTTCGTCGCCGTTCTGCCACCCGACGCAGCCGTCCGGGAACTGAGCCGCGCCGTCGCCCGGCTGCGGGCGCTCCCCGGCGCCGACCGCCTCCGCTGGACCGGGAGCGCCGGCTGGCACTTCACGCTCGCCTTCCTCGGGAACGTGGACGAGGAGGTGCTGCCCGAGCTCCACTCCCGCCTGGCCCGGGCCGCCCACCGCACCGAACCCTTCCCGCTGCGGCTCCACGGCGGCGGGCGGTTCGGCGGGCGGGCACTGTGGGTGGGCGCGGCGGGCGGGATCGACACCCTGCGGCTGCTGGCCGAACGCGCCGACGCCGCCGCGCGCCGGTCCGGCGTCCCGATGGACGAACACCGCCGCTACAGCGCGCACCTGACCCTCGCCCGCAGCCGGGGCGCCGACACCGACCTGCGCCCGTACGTGGCGGCCCTGGCGGATTTCGAAGGCACCCCGTGGGAGGTCGGCGAGGTCGCCCTGGTCCGCAGCAACCTGCCGGGCGGCGGGGCACCGGGCGAGCGGCCCCGGTACGAGGTGCACGCATCCTGGCCGCTGGGCCGCTGACGGCGGCGGTTACCCTCGGGGGGTGGACCCGAAGACCAGAAACCGCGTGATGGCGGCCGCGCTCGTGCTGATGTTCGTTGTCGTGGCCGTGGCGTCCGCCGTCGGTCAGTGACGCCCGTGGCCGCGCCCGTCGGCCGGTGGTCCGTACGGCCCGGCCCGCCCGTCGCGTACGCCCCGCCCGGCCTCGCGCGATGCCGTCCGGCGCGGACCGTACGGTACCGCCCCCGGCCCGGCCGTGCGGGACGGGGGCGGCGGTCGGCCTTCACCGGGCGCGCATCCGCGGTCGCCGCCGCGGCTACTTCAGGTAGACGAGCCCGTCGGTGGTGATCGCCGGCCGGCCCGAGGTGCCCACGACGACGATCTTGACGGTGTGCTTGGCACTGCCGGACCAGGTCTTCGTCCACAGCGCGTCGCGGTACTTGGTGGTGCTGGACTTCAGATCCACCGTGGACGTCTTCACACCGTCCACGTAGACGTGGACCTGGCCGGAGTTCGCGGCCCGGGAGACGACCAGGGCGGCCGAGCGGCCGGTGAACGTCCAGCTCAGCGAGGCGCCCTTGGACGAGCTGGAGTACGACTTGCCGCCGAGGTAGCTGGACGAGGACTTCGTCGTCCATGTCCCGGTCTTCGTCCCCGCGCTCTCCTGGAGGATGACCGGGGTGCCGGAGACCGACGCGGCGGCGGTGTTGCCCGCCTGGTCGTACGCGGTCATGGACCACTTCGTCGCGACCGCGGACTTGGCGGTGTGCGAGGCGCTGGCGGTCGTCGGCCCGTACGTCTTGGCGACCGGGGCGGTGAGCCGGACCTCCTTGAGCGCGGCGGCGTCCTGGGCCTTCCACTTGAGGGTGAGTGGCACGGCGGCGGTGTTCACGGTGCCGGTGCGCAGGGCCAGGTTCGGCTTGGTGGCGAAGGTGGGGGCGGTCTGGTCGGCGACCACGGTGACCGCGGCGGACGTGGTGACCTTGCCGGACTGGTGGGTCGCGCGGACCTGGACCGTGTGGGTGCCGACGGCCGGCGTCGCCGTGGCGGAGGTGGCGGTGCCCGCGGTGGTGGCCACGGACTTGCCGTCGACCAGCAGCTCGTACTTGGAGACGAACACGCTCGGGGTCGACGCCGACCAGCCGACGGTGACGGCGGACTTGGTGTAGTACGTCGTGCCCGAGAGGCCCGCGCCGGTCACGGACTTGACGGTCAACCCGGTGACGGGGCCCGCGGCGAGGGAGCGGATCGCGGGGAGCTGCCCGTACAGCTTGGTGCCGGGGCACTGGGTGTTGAAGCCGTCGCGGTGACCGGAGACGGTGTTGAACGTGTACGCCGTGCCGGAGGCGAACTTGGTACCCGCGAAGTTGCCGCCGGTCGCCCCGGCCGTCAGCTTGGTGGTGCCCGCCGGGTCGACCTTGTACTGCCCGAGCTTCCACGCGGCGACCCGGGCCACGGCCGTGGTGGCCGCGGTGGGCGCGGCGGAGTCCGTGTAGGTGCCGATGACGGCGATGCCGGCCGACTCCCGGTTGAAGCCGTAGGTGTGCGCGCCGAGGACCGGCCGGTCGACACCGCCCTTGCGGCCCTCGAAGACCTTGCCGCACTTGTCGACCACGAAGTTGTAGCCGAGGTCCTTCCAGCCGTTGGCCTTGACGTGGTACGCGTACAGGCCGCGCACGATCGCCGCAGAGTCGGCGCAGGTGTAGTTGTTCGTCTCGGCGGTGTGGTGGACGAAGACGGCCTTGACGTCGGTCAGGTACTCCGGCTCCTCCGGGCTCATCGACTCGTCGGCGCCCCAGCCGGAGCGCGAGACGATCGGCGGCTTCGGAACGGCCGACGGCGGGGCGGGCGGCAGCGTCGGCGCCGGCGGCGAACTCACCGGCGGCGAGGGGCTGGCGCTCGCGGTCGGGGTGGGCTCTCGGCCGGCCGGTGAGGAGGTGCCGGGCGACGGGGCGGTGGTCGGGGTGGCCTCACCGGACGGGTCCGGGCCGGCGCCGGGCACGGTCGGCTCGGGCGTGACCGGGTCGGACGGCTCGGCGGCCGGGGTGGCCGAGGGGTCCTCGGCCGAGGGCAGGTCGGCCGCGAAGGCGGCGGGCTGCGCGTTCAGCGTGCCCCGGCCGGGGTCCACGGTGTCCAGCCGCAGCCCCGCGGGCAGCTTCGCGGAGACCTTGCCGCCCGCGTTGATCCGCACTTCGACGCCGTCGGACGGGCCGACCCAGCGCGGTTCGGTGCCACCGCGCACACCGGACCGGCCGGTCTCCGCACGTCCCGTCACATCGGTTTCGAGAGGCATCCAGGACGTCCAGGTCCCGTCGGCGGCGGACCGGGTCCGCGCCTCCACGGTGCCGGTGACCCTCGCCGCCGGGTCGGTCCAGGTGACGCCCAGCATGCTGAAGGGCTCGGTGTCCCGCTTGCCGAGGGCGGCGGAGGTGCCGTCGTCGGCGACCTTCAGCACGGTGGCGTGCACCTCGGGCTCGGCCGCGCCGGACTTGGCGTCGGTGTCCACCGGGGAATCGTTCGTCACGCCCTCGAAGACCAGGACTCCCGCCACGGCGGAGGTGGCCAGGGCGGCCGTGAGCCAGATTCTCTTCTTCGATCTCAAGTCGTACCCCACGGTTGGTGTCGGACATGGACGCGTCAGCGTGGTGTCCGGCGACAGCACTGGCTTCATGACGAGACCAGTGGGGGGTACGCGTGCCGTCGCGTGCTGTCGCGCGCTTGTTGCGGGGACACAGCTTGCCATGCCGTTCCGGCGAACAGACCCCTGCCCCCGCCCCTGCCGCCCCCGGACACGATGAATTCCGCGTCCGTTCACCGCTCGGCGAACCGTTCCGAAGCGGTCGAAACCATTCGGTGAACCGTCTCTGGGTGATCAACTCCGCTCGGCGAACCGTCCGGAATGGTCGGTACCGCTCGGCGAGCGGGCCCCGGCCGGTCACCGCCGTCCGGCGGACCGTCCCCGGGCGCCCGGCCGCGCGACGATCAGTGCCGCCCGGCGAACCGGTCCAGCGCCGCCAGCACCGCCCGGCGCGTCGCCGCGCCGCCCAGATGGCCCGCACCGTCTATCACGGTGAGGTCCGCGTCGGGCCACGCCTTTGCCAGCTCCCACGCCGTGATGAGCGGCCCGCCCAGGTCGAACCGCCCGTGCACCAGCGCGCCAGGAATCCCCGTCAGCCGCCCCGCGTCCCGGATCAGCTGCCCCTCCTCCAGCCAGGCGCCGTGGGAGAAGTAGTGCGAGCAGATCCGCACCAGCGCCTGCTTCGCCCGACCGGGGCGCCCGCTGTACGGGGACGGCCCGGTGTACGACTCCAGCGAGAGCACGGCGTCCTCCCAGGCACACCAGTCGGCGGTCGCCTTCTCCCGCACACCGGGGTCGGGGCTCTCCATGCGCCGGGCGTACGCGGCGAGGACGTCGGGTGTCGCGTCCCCCTCGACCTCCGGCACCCCGGCCCGGAACAGGTCCCACGCCTCCGGGAAGATCCGTCCGGCGCCCCGGTACAGCCAGTCGATCTCGGAACGCCGGGTCGTCGTGACCGCCGGGATCACGATCTCGGAGACCCGCTCCGGGTGCCGCTCGGCGTACGCGAGGATCAGCGTCGACCCCCACGACCCGCCGTACAGCAGCCAGGAGCCGATCCCGAGATGGCGGCGCAGCCGCTCCATGTCGTCGACCAGCCGGGCGGTCGTGTTGTACCGCATGTCGGCGGCGGGGTCGCTCGCGTGCGGGGTGGAACGCCCACAGCCCCGCTGGTCGAAGAGGACGACGCGGTAGCGGTCCGGGTCGAAATACCGCCGGGCACCCTCGGAGCACCCCGAGCCGGGACCGCCGTGCACGACGACCGCGGGCTTGCCGCCCGGGTCGCCGCACACCTCCCAGTACACATGGTTGCCCTCCCCGACATCGAGCATCCCGTGCGCGTACGGTTCGATCGGCGGGTACATCCCGTCGGGTTCGCGGTCCATGGCGTCGTCGCTCCTCGGGTCGGCGGGCAAAGGCGGTCATCGTAGGGCGGGGCGTAGCCTGATGGCCGTGAATTCCGTACCACGGGTACTGGCCGTACTCGACGAGCTGTTGACCGCCGCCGCGCCCGACGCCCGCGGGGCGCTGTGGCAACTGGCCGAGCCGGGCCGGGAGCTGGACGCCAACCTGGTACGCCTGCCGGCGGGCGCCGAGGTCGGCGAGCACCAGGAGGACGTCCTGGACGTGCTTCTCGTCGTCGTCGCGGGCGGCGGACGGGCCGTCGTCGCGGGCGAGGCACTGGATCTGGCACCGACCACCGTTCTCTGGCTGCCCCGTACCTCCCGCCGCGCGCTTGTCGCGGGACGGGACGGCCTGGCCTATGTGACCGTCCACCGCCGACGCCCCGGCCTCACGATCAAACCCCCGGCCAGGCCCTCGGCCGAGCCCTTCGAGGTGCCTTCGGCCGGGGCGTCCGCCGCGTCTTCGGCCGGGTACCGGGGCGGCGAGGCGCCCTGCATGCTGGACCTGGTCTGCCCCGCGTGCGGTCGGCTCTCGGCGGACCCGGAGCCGGTGTTCTGCAGCCGGTGCGGGGAGCGGTTCGCGGACGGCTGATCCACCGGGCGGGCCGGGCGCCGACCGCGGTCCGCCGACCGGTCGGGGCGTGCGGGGCCGGCCGCGCGGGCTCCTGCCGGACAACCCGTCAGCCCGCCTGCGCGCGCCCGGACGCCCACCATCGGCGGCGCCGTACACCGTTCACCGCGCGCGTGACCGTGTGTCTGCCCCGGTGACGCGCCCTCGTCGCGCCTGCCGGGGCCGCGGTCCCGGCGGAGGGGCCGTGACTCCCTGCGGAGGGCCGCGGCACGGGCTTGTTCCGGTGGTACGGGCGGGGAAGAGTGGACGGCATGAACTGGGACGAGGAGCGACTGCTCACCGCCGAAGTGGACGCGATCCACGGGCTCGACCTCACCGGTGACGGACCGCCGGTCCTCGTGAAGGACCCCGCGCTGCGGGCGGTGTGGGCGTGGTCGCCCCGGGCACGGCTGCTGGCCCTCGGGGCGGACGTCGGCACCCGGGCCAGGGACGCGGCACTCGCCGTGTGGGCGGGCGCGGGCCGGGAGGAGGCGTACCGCCCCGGCGAGCCGCCCGCAGCGCTCGTCCGCCTGGTCGCGGCGCTCGACGGTACGGAGGCACTCGATCCGGAAACAGCGGGTCCGGAAACAGCGGGTACGGGAACACCGGGTAGGGGCACACCGGGTGCGGAAGCGGCAGCCAGGGGAGCGACCCGCACCGGAACGGTCGTCACGGGAGCGTCCGGCGCGGGCGCGGCCGTGACACCCGGCCCGCGCCGGGTGCGCCCGGGCGCGACCGTGGCGGGCGGCCCGTGCTTCGTGTTCCCGGTGGACGTCCGGGCCCCGGACCCGTCCCCGCTGCCCGTCGTGGTGTCCGACGCCGAGGGGCGGGACACGGCGCGGCGGTGGATCCGCCCCGGCAACTGGCAGCCGGGGGAGTGGGAGGAGCTGATCGGCGGGCGGATGGGGGAGTGGGCGATGGCCGTGGACGGTCGTGAGCCCGTCTCGATCTGCTTCTCGCCCGCGACGAACGCCGCGGCGGCGGAGGCGGGCATCTGGACCCGTGCCGATCACCGGGGCCGCCGCCTCGCCCCGGCCGTCGTGGCCGCCTGGGCCGGACGCGAACGCCGCAACAAGGGGGTGCTGTTCTACAGCACCTCCGCCGACAACCACGCCTCGCGGTCGGTCGCCCGGCGGCTGGGACTCACCCCGCTGGGCTGGATCTGGACCGTGCGCTGAGGTTCCGGACGACATCGGCCGGACCCCAAGTCCGGTGCGACTGCGCGTATATGACGATGCCTCTACTCTGAGGCGCGGTTGATCCAAGGAACGCACAGGGGGTCGCATGCACAGCGACGGCACGGCGGATCGCGGTACGGGCGACGGACGGCACGGCGGCGGCTTCGACGGCCGGCCCGACGACGCCACCCGGCCGGACGGCCGTGGCCACGGGGCCGGACACGCCTGGGAGGGCGGCGAGCCGCGCGAGGACGTGCCGGATGCCCAGGCGCCGCCGGAGACGGTGACCGCGTCCTTAGAAGTGATCGACGCGCGTTACCAGTTGCTGCGTCGGCTCGGGCACGGCGGGATGGGCGAGGTCTGGGAGGCCCTCGACACGCGCCTGAACCGCAAGGTGGCGGTGAAGGGGCTGCTCGACCGCGGTGCCGTCGGCACGGACAAGCAGGCGCAGCTCATGAAGCGGGCGCGGCGCGAGGCGGAGGCCATCGCGCGGATCAAGCACCAGAACGTGGTGGCGGTGCACGACCGGGTCGAGACCGACAGCCAGGTCTGGATCGTGATGGAACTGCTCAACGCCCACTCGCTGGCCGATCTGCTGCATGTGGAGCAGCAGCTCACGGTGGTGCGGACGGCCAGGATCGGTCTTCAGGTCCTGCGCGGGCTGCGGGCGGTCCACGACGCGGGGGTCGTCCACCGGGACGTCAAGCCGCACAACGTCCTGTTCCGGCCGGACGAGTTCGCGATCCTCGCCGACTTCGGGATCGCGACCTTCGACGGGGCCGTGCCGGTCACCCTGTCGGGGGAACTGGTCGGGACGGTGAAGTACCTCGCGCCCGAGTTGTTCGACCACGCATCGGGTCGGCCGCAGCCCGCGACACCCGCGTCCGACCTGTGGGCCCTGGGCATCACGCTGTACGAGATGGTCGAGGGCAGGACCCCCTTCGACGGGCTGTCCCTGGTGGAGTTCCTGATCGCCGTGCGCGACTCGCCGGTGCCGCCCATGACGTACGGCGGACCGTTGGCACCGGTCGTCGGGGAACTGCTGCGCAAGAACCCCCGGCAGCGCCTTTCCTCGGCGGAGGCGGAGGAGATGCTCCGAGGGGTCGTTCACAAGACCCCGGCGCCGAGGGCGTCCACGCTCGGCATCTCCCCGGCCCGCCCGCCCGGCCTCGCTCCGTCGGCCCCGGACTCCGCGCCGTCGGCCCCGGACCCGGTGTCGCCGTCGCAGGATCCCGCGTCATCGGCCGGGAACCCGGAACCGCCGTCGCAGGATCCGTTGTCGCCGCCGTCCCCGCACCAGGTGCCGCAGGGACCGCCGCCGGGACCGCCCCCGGAAGATTCCCGGACGGCGGAGGATTCCCGGATGCCGGAGGGGCGCGGCCCGGACCGGGGCCGGGGCCGCAGGTGGCGCGGGGCCCTGGCCGCCGTGCTGTGTGCCGCCCTGCTGGGCGGCCTCGGCTGGTACGTGGTGAACCGCTCCCAGCAGGGCGGCAAGACGGACGCACGTACGACGGAGGGCAAGGGCGCGCAGCCGCAGAAGTACCGGGCGACGCACCGGACCCTGAAGGTCGGGGTCAAGGCGGATCAGCCCGGCCTCAGCGAGAGGACGGCGAAGGGGGTGTACCGGGGCTACGAGGTCGACCTGGCCCGCGCGATCGCGCGGGCCATGGGGTACGCCCCGGAAGCGGTCGAGTTCCGGCCCGTGAGCACCGAGAACCGGAGCAGCCTGCTGAAGAGCGGGGCGGTGGACCTGGTCATCGCCACGTACAGCATCACCGACGAGCGGAAGAACGCGAAGCCACCGGAGTACAGCGTCGCCTTCGCCGGGCCGTACTTCGTGGCGAACCGGAGCTTCCTGGTGAACCGGAAGTCGAAACTGCACAAGGTCGAGGACTCCAGCGATCTGATCCGCGACCGCCTGGAGGTGTGCACCGCCCGAGGATCGACGTATGTGGACTGGCTCGCGGCGGAGAAGTACAACGTGACGGCATCGCGCCCGAACGGATACGAGGAGTGCGTGCAGCGCCTGCTGAATCCGGCGTCCGAGGTCTACGCGGTGAGCACCGACGACGTCATCATCGCCGGATTCGCCAAGAAGGACCCGGTCCGGCTCAAGCGGCTCCCGAGCAGTTGGGGGGCGGAGGGCTACGGCGTCGCGATGAAGCCCGAGGAGAAGGAGCTGAAGGGCGAGGTGTGCGCCGCCCTGGAGAAGGTCATGGCGGACGGAACGTGGGAGCGGCTCTACCAGCAGCACCTGTACCCGCTGATGGATCAGGCGGCTGCGCCGAACCGACCGTCCCTGGACGAATGCCCGAAACGCTGACGGGATACGGGCGGCGGGAGACGGAGGGCGCGGGGCGGATCTTGCCGGGCCGGGCGGCGCCGAAACCGGTGGAGAGGGAGGACACCGACGGCCAAGATGGTCGAATGACCGTTCCCATACCCCCGGTTGAGGCCCTGCTCGTCGTGGACGTCCAGTCGGACGCCGTCTCGGGCGACAGGGCGGTGCCCGACACCGGCCGGCTCGTGGACCGCACGGGAGACCTGATCGCACGGGCACGCCTCGGCGGGGCACTCGTCGTGCACATCCAGAACGACGGGAGGCCCGGAGCGCGCGACGAGCCCGGCACCCCCGGCTGGGAACTCCACCATGCCGTCGAGCCCGGCCCGCTGGAGGCCGTCGTCCGCAAGACCGAGGACGACGGCTTCCACGAGACCCCGCTGGGCGAGCTGTTGGCCGGTTCGGGCGTGCGGTCCCTCGCCGTCTGCGGGGTGATGTCCGAGATGTGTGTCCAGGCCACCGCGCGGACGGCCCTGGCCCGGGGATACCGGGTCGTCATGCCGCACGACGCCCACGCGACGCACGACATCCCGGCGGCACCCGGGATCAGCGACGCCATCCCGGCCGCGGCGGTCTCGCGGGTGGCGGAATGGGCGCTCGGCAGCGAAGTGGAGGTCGTCGCGCGCGCCGGGGACGTCATCTTCGCGCCCCCGCCCGCACATCCCGGCGCAGGCCCCTCGCCCGCCGGGTGACGCGGGGAGCCGCGTCCGCGGGGAGCCGACCGCGGGACCGTACGGCTCCGGACCAGGGCCCGTCCGGGCCGGTCGGCGCCTGCGTGTCCGTCAGGCCGGGGCCCCCGCCGGAACAGGGCCGTCCAAGGGCCTCGTCCGGTCCGTGCAGAAGCCGTCCCACCACGAGGCCGCGCCGGCCGTCCACCGGTCGGCCTCCGGCGAGGGCGAGGCCAAGTCGTCAAACAGCCCGAGTACATCGTCCGTCGTGCGAATGTTCCGATCCATGCGGTTGCCGTTCCCTTCCCTTGCACGGAAGGGGGAATCGTAGGCGCGTCAGGCGCGGGAGCGCGGCGCGGGGGAGAAGGGCCGAGGCCGTGCCACGGCCTCGGCCGACCCTCCGGGGCGGGGCGAGAAGCCGGTGTCGGACCCGGTCCGTCTCGGGCGTCGCCGCGTGCGCGGAGGCGCCTGAGTGGTGGTGTTTCGGCGACGTCGGACGGTGTCTTTCCGGCGGCGCCCCGCGCGTCTTCACGCTCCGTCCGAGCGCCGGGCCGGAAGAGGGCGCCCGGGTGACCGGAAGCTCCCAGTCCGGGCGCCGTCGCGCCCCCGATGGATATGCGATTGGACTCCTTCGTGACTCAGAGTGTCGATAGAGTCACGGTCGCGGAAGCCCGTCGTGCGAGCGGCGCCCGCGTCGGACGGGTGCGGGCCGCGGTGCGGACGAGCGGACCCTCCGGGCCGGGAATCCGGTGCCGTGGCGGCAACGGATCGTCGGGCGATCGGACTTGATGAGGTGCTGCCCCACGCGCGCCCCCTGCGTGGCGGAGACACCACCGGCGGGGACGAGCAGGAAGAGTGGGGGCCGGCGGTACGGACGACGAAGGAGGACCGATGGTGGGTGCCGTGGCGAGCCAGCGGAACGGAGCGGCCGGGCAGACGGCGGAGGGCCAGGAGGCCCGGGACCGGCTTCTGCGGGCCGGGCGTCAGTTGTTCGCCGCGTACGGGTACGCGAACACGAGCGTCGAGGACCTGTGCGAGCAGGCGAGGGTGCCCGTCCACCTCTTCCAGCAGGAGTTCGTCTCGCGCGAGGTGCTCCTCATGGCGATCTACGACGAGGTCGCCACCCACGGACTGCGCGCCGCCGAGAACGCCCTGATGGCCGAGGGGATGGAGGACTGCCCGACCCGGGAACGGGTCCGGCTGCTCTTCGACGCCTATGTGAAGGCGGTCACCGAGGACCCCTGCGCGGCCCGGGTGGCGTTCGTCGAAGTGCTCGGGGTGAGCCGGGAGGTGGACAACCACCTCGCCACCTGGCGGGCCATGTGGATCGAATTCCTCACCTCCGAGGCGGAGCGCGCCGTGCGCCGGGGCGAAGCGGTGCCGAGCGACCACACCGTGACCGTCACGGTGCTGAACCACGCCGTGGACGAACTCATGGCGCACCACGGACGCCGCCCCCGCCAGGTCGACGCCGTGTGGCTGACCGACGAGCTGACCAGGCTCTCGCTGGCCATGATCGTGCCCTGCTGACGCGGCGGCCCGCCGGACTGCCGCCCGGCCACCGGACGCCGTTCCGGCGAATAATGGGCGGATGGCGGACGACGGAGAGCACCGGATGCGCGGTGCGCGGCACAGGCCCGGGAGCCACCGGGAGCACGGCGGGCGCGCGAAGGACCGCGAGGCGCGCGCGGACGACGACATGGCGGCCGTCCTGACCGGCGTCGGGCCTCGGCTGCGGGCCCTGCGTCAGGAGCGCGGCACGACCCTGGCGCAGCTCAGCGAGACCACCGGCATCTCCTCCAGCACGCTCTCGCGACTGGAGTCGGGCGGCCGCAAGCCCACCCTCGAACTGCTGCTGCCGCTGGCCAAGGCGTACGGGGTTCCGCTCGACGAACTCGTCGGCGCCCCGCCCACCGGTGATCCCCGCCTCCGCTTCCGCCCCTTCACCCGGGACGGCATGACCTTTGTGCCACTGACCCGGCACCTCGGCGGGGTGCACGCGTACAAGCAGATCCTGCCCGGCGGGCGCGGCGCGACGGGATGGCTGGAGCAACGGGTGCACGAGGGGTACGAGTGGGTGTACGTCCTGGCGGGGCGGCTGCGGCTGGTGCTGGGCGAGCACGATCTGGTGCTCGCGGCCGGCGAGGTCGCCGAGTTCGACACCCGCACCCCGCACGCGTGGGCCAGCGCCGGGCCCGAACCCGTCGAATTCCTCAGCCTGTTCGGACCGCAGGGCGAGCGGATGCACGTACGGGCCCGGCCGACGGGACGGCCGGACGCCTGACCGGGGCCGGAGCGGACGGGCTCGCGAGCGGACGGAGCCGCCAGGGGCCCGAAGAGGCTACGGGCGGGCCGTGTACGGGCCGCCGATTCCCCACGCCTGGTGCATCGCGTCGGCGAACGCGGCCGCCAGCCGGTGCTCGCCGGTGGGACCGGGGTGCGTTCCGTCGTAGGTGTCGCGCTGGACGGCGTACCCCTCGGGGCGGGAGGCCAGCAGGATCGGGGACAGCGGGTCGTCGAGGTCGGCCACGGCCTTGGCCAGGAGTTCGTTGAAGCGGTCGCACTCGGCGGCGAACGGGGCGTCCGACTCGGCCCGGATGTTCGGTATCACGGGCAGCAGCACCATCTTCACGCGTGGGTTCGCGGTGCGAGCGGTGGCGATGAACTCCCTTGCGTTCAGGGCGGTTTGGTGGCTGTCGGTGTAGAAACCGAGGTCGATCAGCCCCAAGGACACGAGCAGTACGTCCGTGCGGTGCGCGGTGACGGCGTCGGCGATCAGCGGGGCCATGTGCAGCCAGCCCTCGCCCCAGCCGGCCAGGTGGGTGCGTGCCTCGGCGGGGAAGTCCGGCGCCCCGTACGCGTGGCTGACGGCGGCGTCCGCCTCCGGGTCGTACAGCGCGCTCCGCGGGCCGACGATCTCGAACGGGGCGCCGAGGGTGGCCGAGAGGTGCCGCCACATGCGGTACCGCCAGGTGACGTCGCCGACGCGGCCGATCGTCATGGAGTCGCCGACAAACGTGAAACGCATGGAGGCCATCATCGCGGATCACCCGGGAACGGGCCTCCGGCACCGACGTGACGATGGACACTTGCGGTATGCGTTCGTACCTGACTGTGTCCGGAGCCGCCGCACTGCTGCTGTTCACCGGGGTGTCCCCGGCCGCCGCGACGGCCGCCGAGTCCGGCGACGGGGCCGACCGGACCTTCACGATCGAGGACCCCCGGATCATCGAGTCCAGTGGTCTCGCCGCCAGCCGGGCCCACCCGGGGGTCTACTGGACGCACAACGACAGCGACGACGGGCCATACGTCTACGCCGTCGACTCCCGCACCGGCAGGACGGTCGCGACGATCACCATGAGCGGAGTGGGTCGGCCGCGCGATGTGGAGGCCATCTCGCTGGGGCCCGACGGCAATCTGTACGTGGCGGACATCGGCGACAACCTGAACGGCAGCTGGGACCACGTCTGGATCTACCGCTTCCCCGAGCCGAAGGAGCTGAAGGACGCCACGGTCCGCGCCACCCAGTTCGACGTGAAGTACGCGGACGGGCCGCGCGACGCCGAGGCGCTGATGGTCCATCCCGGGACCGGACGGGTCTACATCGCGTCGAAGAACGAGAACGGCGGCGGGTTGTACGAGGGCCCGGCCCGGCTCACCACCGGCGCCGTCAACGTGTTCCGGCGGGTGGGCGAGGTGCCGTGGGTGACGGACGGGGCGTTCTCGCCGGACGGTGGGGAACTGGTGCTGCGCTCGTACTTCAGCGCCCGCGTGTACGTCTTCCGGAACGGCAGGCTCGGCGACGACCGTGCCGTCCGGGCGCCGTTCCAGCGGCAGGCCGAGTCCGTGACGTACACGGCGGACGGCTCGGCGCTGATGTTCGGCTCGGAGGGGGAGCGCAGCGAGGTGGTGCGGGTGGACCTGGAGAAGGACACCGGCCGCGGAGGGAGCGGGCCCCGGGGCGGGGACTCCTCGGCGTCCGCCGGGGACGCCGGGGACGGCGTCGGCGGCACCGGGGGAGTGGGCTTGAGCGGGGTACTGGTGGTGGCGGCCGTGGCCGCGTTCTTCCTCATGAAGCGGCGCAAGGGCCGGGGCTGACCGCATGCAGGGGTGGCCGGGCCGGGGCTGATCTCCCGGAGTGGTGGCGGGGCCGGGGCTGACCTTCGGGGCGGCGGCCCGGCTCATCCCCCGGCCCGGCGCTCGACGAGCACTTCGAAGCCGTCGATCAGCCGTTGCAGACCGAACGCGAAGTGGTCGGTCCCGTAGCCGAACGCGTCATCGGAGAGTGCCGCCATCAGCGGGTAGTCGCCGCTCAGCATGGCCCGCTCCAGGTAGGGGCGCTGGTTCTCCCAGAAGTCGTCGTTGCTCAGACCGGTCTCCCGCACGACCTCGGAGGTGTGGAGCTGGGCGCGGGCGATGCCCTCCACGAAACTGTTGACCGCGATGATCGTGGAGATCAGCTCGGCGTCGGCCAGACCCAACGGGCCGCCGGTACCGGCCCCGTCGTCCTCGACGAAGCGCACCGCCGGGTGCACGCCGGGGTTCTCGACCGGGTCGCCGCTCTCACCGAAGTCGTGAGGGCCCTTCAGGACGCGGGCATCGCGGCCGAGGACATCGGGCTGCGTCGTCCGACCCTCGACGACGTGTTCCTCGCCCTGACCGGAAGCCCGGCGTCCGAAGGCCCGGTGTCCGAAGGCCCGGCGTCCGGCCCGCGGGCCGGACGCCGTACCGGCACCACGGAGAAGGAGGAGGTGGCGGCGTGACCGTCGTCGAACCGCGGGTGTGGGGACCCGCGCGTGGCCGGCTCCACTGGGCGCTGGCGGACAGCTGGAACGTGGCCCGGCGCTCCCTCACCCACTACCGGCGCCAACCACTCGCCATCGTCTGGCAGTTGGGCTTCCCGATCCTCTCCGTGCTGCTGTACGGGTACGTCTTCGGCAGTGCCATGAAGGTTCCCGGCGGGGGCGACTACCGGGAGTTCCTGATGCCGGGCATGTTCGCCATGACCATGGCCCTGGGCTTCATGAACACTGCCGTGGCCATGGTGACGGACGTAGGGAAGGGGGTGGTGGACCGGTTCCGTTCCATGCCGATGGCACCGTCCGCGGTCTGTGCCGGACGCGGTCTCGCCGATCTGGTGGTCGCCGCCGCCGAACTGGCGATCCTCGTGGCGACCGCGCTGGCGATCGGCTGGCGCGCGGGCGACGGACCGATGGCGGCCGTGGGCGCGTTCGGACTGCTCCTGCTGCTCAGGTTCAGTCTGATCTGGGTCGGTGTATGGCTCGGGCTGCTGGTCCCGGACCCGGAGTCGGCGGGTGGGCTGTACGCGATCGCGTTCCCGGTCACGATGATCTCCAGTGCGCTCGTCGCACCGTCCCTGATGCCGGGCTGGCTGGGCACCGTCGCCGCCTGGAACCCGATCTCGTCCACGGTCACGGCGACGCGCGCACTCTTCGGCAACCCGGTGGCGAGCGGCGGCACCTGGGTCGAGGAACACGCCCCGCTGATGGCGGTGGTGTGGCCGCTGGTGCTGACCGCGGTGTTCCTGCCCCTGGCGGTACGGCGCTTCCAGCGGCTGAGCCGCTGAGGTGCTGAGCCGCGGTGCCGCTGTATCGCGGGGGGCCGTTGTCAGTGGCGGGTGTGAGGATGGCGCTCGCCGGTGGAGCGCACCGGCGAGCGTTGTCTCGCACCGAGCCGACGTTGTTTCGCACTGAGGGGACACCGCCATGGGCACCTGGGACACCGGTCACTTCGACAACGACTCCGCAGCGGACTTCTCGGGCCGTCTGGACGACGCTCCCGAGGCCGAGCGGCCGGCGCTGATCCGCCAGGCCCTGGAACTCGCCATCGCGGCGGACTTCCTGGACAGCGACGAGGCGGCGGAAGCGGTCGCGTCGGCGGCGCTGATCGGATCGCAGTGCCCCGGCGGGGAGCCGGTGACCACCGCCTACGGCCCGAAGGAGCCGCTGCCCGCGCTCCCGACGGACCTGCGCCCGCTCGCGGTGAAGGCCCTCGACGCAGTGCTCGGCGAGAACTCGGAGATGCGCGAGCTGTGGGAGGGCGACGAGACATGGACGGCGGGCATCGTCCGGCTCCGGGAGGTGCTGGGCGCGGCTGGAGCTTGAGCATGCCCGATGCCTGACGGGGGACCGTGGCCCGGTGGGGGATCGGGGCCGACGGGCGATCGGGCGCGGGGGCGGCTGGGTTCGTCGTCGCCCGATCTGGCGGACGCGCCGCTGCCCGTGGAGCGGGCCGTGCGTGCGGCCCGCAACGGAGAGGGCCCGAGGATCCGGGCGCGGGCGCACGCGCTGCAAGCCGAGCCGGCCGCGCGGGCAGGGCTGAAGCGCCCGTCACAAGCGGCGCTGGGTCTCGCGTGGTACGACATCGAGAACCAGGGCGGTGGCGATCCGTCGGGCAGCGGATTCCGGCGGGACTTCAGCCGTGGCGTCGGGAGAACGTCGTCGCCGAACTGGACGACCACCTCATGGATGTACTGGGCACCTGAGCCGTGCGGGGAAGCGCCCCGCTACCCGGACGGGGGACCGGCAAAGGTCCCGCGCACGCCGGGTGCGCGGGACCTTTGCCGGTCGAGGGGCTACGGGCGGGTGCCCGTTACAGCTTCTCGATGACGTAGTCGATGCAGGCCGTCAGCGCCTGGACGTCCGCCGGGTCGATCGCCGGGAACATCGCCACGCGCAGCTGGTTGCGGCCCAGCTTGCGGTACGGCTCGGTGTCGACGATCCCGTTGGCGCGCAGCGCCTTGGCGACGGCCGAGGCGTCGATCTCGTCCGAGAAGTCGATCGTGCCGATGACCTGCGAGCGCTTGGCGGGGTCGGAGACGAACGGGGTCGCGTACTTGGACTCCTTGGCCCAGCCGTACAGGTTCCGGGACGAGGCGGCGGTACGGCCGGTCGCGAAGTCCAGGCCGCCCTGGCCGTTCAGCCAGTTCAGCTGCTCGTTCAGGAGGAAGAGGGTGGCCAGGGCCGGGGTGTTGTACGTCTGGTTCTTGAGGGAGTTGTCGATCGCCGTGGGGAGCGAGAAGAACTCGGGGATGTGACGGCCCGACGCGTGGACGCGCGCGGCGCGCTCCAGGGCCGCCGGGGAGAACACACCGATCCACAGGCCGCCCTCGGAGGCGAAGGACTTCTGCGGGGCGAAGTAGTAGACGTCCGACTCGGTGATGTCGACGGGCAGGCCGCCCGCTCCGGAGGTGGCGTCCACCAGGACCAGGGAGCCCTCGTCGGCGCCCGCGACGCGCTTGACGGGCGCGGCGACACCGGTCGAGGTCTCGTTGTGCGTGAACGCGTACACGTCCACGCCCTCCTCGGCGCGCGGCTCCGGGTGGGTGCCCGGGTCGGAGGCGATCACGGACGGGTCGGCCAGCCACGGGGCGAGCTTGGCGGCCTTCGCGAACTTCGAGGAGAACTCGCCGAAGGTCAGGTGTTGGGACTTGTTCTCGATGAGTCCGTGCGTCGCGATGTCCCAGAAGGCGGTGGAGCCGCCGTTGCCCAGGATCACCTCGTAGCCCTCGGGGAGGGAGAAGAGGTCGCGCACACCCTGACGGACCGAGCCGACCAGGTTCTTGACCGGGGCCTGGCGGTGCGAGGTGCCGAGCAGGGACGTACCGGTGGCGGCCAGGGCGTCGAGCGCCTCCGTCCGCACCTTGGAGGGACCGGCGCCGAAGCGTCCGTCGGCGGGCTTGATGTCAGTGGGAATCTGGATATCGGCCACGAACCGGAGCGTAGTACCTCGTGGACGGCGCCGATGGCCGTGTCCGTCGGATGAGACACCCGCTCCGGGGCGTGGACCACCGTCGTGCGGGCCGCCGGACGCGCGGATTCCCCGTGTGCTGCACCGGTAAGCGGGCGGGTGCGGGGCCGGTACGAGGACGGTGCGGGGCCGGTACGCGCACGGCGTGCCGAGGCCGGTCAGCCCAGCAGCACCGGCAGTTCGTACAGGTCGTTCTGGGTGACGATCGGCTTGTTGCGCAGCTCGGAGGCGGGGACGGCCAGCTCCAGGCGCGGGAACCGCTCGTACAGGGCGGGCAGGGCCACCCCGGCCTCCAGCCGGGAGAGCGCGGCGCCGGGGCAGACGTGCGGGCCGTGGCCGAACGCGATGTGGCGGTTGGGGGAGCGGGTGGCGTCGAATTCACCGGCCGTCGGCCCGTGCTGGGCCTCGTCGCGGCCGAGTGCGCCGAAGGAGACGATCAGCGCCTCGCCCTTCGGCAGGGTCCGGTCGCCCACCTCGATGTCCTCGGTGGCGAACCGGAACAGGACGTGGGACGTGGGAGTGGACCAGCGCAGCGTCTCCTCGATCACGTTCTCCCACGACACCTCGCCGCTCAGCACCCGCTCGCGCTGCTCGGGGTGGGTCTGGAGCGCGGCGACCGCGTTGACGATCAGGCTGATCGTGGTCTCGTGACCGGCCGCGATGATCAGCTGGAGGGTGTTGACGATCTCCTCGCCCGTGAGGTGGTCGCCGTCCTCGGACGCGGCGATCAGGGCGCTGGTGAGGTCGTCGCCCGGGTTCTCCCGCTTGGCGTCGACGATCTTCGTGAAGAGAGCACCGAGGTCCGCCATCATCCCGGGGACCTCCTCGGGGGGCGTCTGCGTCGAGAAGAACTTCTCGAACAGTTCCTTCAGCCGTGGGTGGTCGGCGCTGTCGACGCCCATGAGTTCGCTGATCACGTTCATGGGCAGCGGGTAGGCGAACTCCGCCTTCAGGTCGACCGGTTCGCCGCCCTCGGCGAGCGCGGCCAGCTGGTCCAGGCCCGCCGCGGTCAGCGCCTCGACGCGGGGGCGCAGCTGTTCCACCCGCTTGACGGTCAGGGCCTGGGCGACCAGGGTGCGCAGCCGGCGGTGGTCCGCGCCGTCGACGGTGAGCATCGAGCGGCCCGGGTTGGCGAGGCCGATCAGCGGCCAGTCCATGGGGATCTCGCCGCGCTGCCAGGCGCCCCAGACATCGATGTCCTTCACGAGGCGGGCGTCGGTGAGCAGGCTCCGGGCCTCGGCGTGGTGGGTGACCGCGTAGCAGGGCACCCCGCCCGGCAGCTCCACCTCGGCGAGCGGTCCGGCGGCCCGCAGTTCGGCGGACTCGCCGTCGAGGTCGGTGACGAAGGGGTCGAGCACGATCCGGGTCATCTGGGGCCTCCGATGTCGGGTGCTGCGTCCGGTCCGGCGGGGGTGCCGGCCGCGGATCCGATGGCCTCCGCGATGGCTGCGCCGATCGCGGATCCGATGGCGGGGGTGGGGGTGAACGTCACCGGCAGGGCGGTCAGGCCCCGCAGCCACGGGGACGGGCGGCGGGTGAGCCGTTCGGCGGGGACGGCGAGGTCGATGTCCGGGAGCCGGTCCAGCAGGACCTCGATGCCGGTACGGGCGATGACCTCGGCGGTCTCCTGGGCCGGGAACGGGCAGCGGTGCTCGCCGTGGCCGAAGGAGAGGAAGGCGTTGTTGCCGCCGGTCAGCGTGGAGCCGTCGGTGCGGACCTGCGGGTCGTAGTTGGCGGCGGCGATGCCCAGGAGCAGCAGATCGCCCGCCTGGATGTGGCGCCCGCCGAGACGGGTGTCGCGCGAGGCCCAGCGGCCCGCGACGTTCTGGGTCGGGGTGTCCTCCCAGAGCACCTCGTTCATGGCCTCGGCGACACTGTGCCGGCCGCCGGAGAGGGAGGCGGCGAACCGGTCGTCGGTGAGCATCAGCCGCAGCGAGTTGCCGATCCAGTCGGCGGTCGGCTGGTGCCCGGCGGCCATCATGACCATCAGGTCCTGGGCGACCTCCTCGTCGGTGAAGCCGCCCGGGTCGGCGAGCATCCGGGTCGCGACGTCGTCACCGGGCACGGCGTGCTTGTCGGCCAGCAGTTGGAACATGGAGGTGGCGAGGTTGCGCTGCCCGGCCAGGGCCCGCTCCCGGCCGTCGATCATGTCGTTGAGCGAGCCGACGAGCGCGGCGCCGGCGGAGTCGGCGAAGCCGTAGATCTTCGCCAGGACGAGCGCGGGCAGCAGCATCGCGTACTCGGCGATGATGTCGGTGCCGCCGGTGGAGCAGAACCGGTCGACGAGGCCGTCGGCGAACTCCTCCGCGTACCGCTTCAGCGCGAACGGGTCGACGCCCTCCAACGCGTCGCTGATCATCGCGGCGCGCTGGGTGTGCCGGGGACCGACGGTGTAGAGGATCGACGGCTGCTTGCGGCCGATCATCGGCAGCAGCGGCCAGTCGTCGGGGATGCGGTCCCACTGGTTCCACAGGTCGGAGTCGCGGCTGAACAGCACCGGGTCGCCCGTCACCTGGTGCAGCTCGCGGTAGCCGAGCACCAGCCAGGCGGGGAAGCCCCCGTCGAGGACGACGGGGGCCACCGCCCCGTGGTCGCGGCGCATGTCCCGGTACAGCTGGGTCGGCTCGGTCTGGAACCGGGGGCCGGAGAGCGGTACGCGGCCCTGGGAGAGGGGACAGCCGGCGGACGGCTCCGGGGGCTGGGTCACGGCATGGGCTCCGGGGTCTTCTCCGGCGCGGCATCCGGAGGGGTGATGGACGGGTCGGCCGCTTCGGCGGCGAGGCGGCGGCGCGACAGGGTGTGCAGGTACTCGACCAGCGTGATCAGCACGTACTTGCTGGACGAGCGGTCGCGGGCGTCGCACTCCACCAGGGGCACGTCGTCGGAGAGGGCGAGCGCCTCCCGGATCTGCTGCTCGGTGTGGACCGGGCCGCCGAAGTCGTTGCAGGCCACGATGAACGGCGCGCCGTGGTGCTCCAGGCGGTCGATCGCGTACCAGGAATCGGCGAGCCGACGGGTGTCGACGAGGACGACGGCACCGAGCGCGCCCGAGAACAGGCGGTCCCACAGGAACCAGAAACGTTCCTGCCCGGGGGCGCCGAACAGGTACAGCACGGAGCGTTCGTCAAGCGTGATCCGGCCGAAGTCGAAGGCCACGGTGGTGGCCGTCTTCGACTGGACGCCGTCGAGGTGGTCGACGGCCTCGCCCGCGCTGGTCATGGTCTCTTCCGTGTTCAGCGGGCGGATCTCGCTGACGGAGCGGACCATGGTGGTCTTGCCGACCCCGAAGCCGCCGACAATGGCGATCTTCAGTCCGTTGTCGGCCGTCGCCCGGAGGGCGGCACGGTCAGAGATTGCGGAGTCCAACGAGCACCTGCTCCAGGATGTCGGGGTCGGGAAGCCGGTCAGCGACCCGGGCGGTCCGCGGGTGGCGGGCGCTGATCCGGCCGGTGGCCAGCAGATCGGACAGCAGGATGCGGACGATGCTGACGGGCAGTCCGAGGCCCGCCGCGATCTCGACGACGGCGGTGGGCAGGGCGCACATCCGCAGGATCGTGGCGTGCTCCGACTGCATGCCGGCGGTCGGTTCGCACTCGGAGACCACCAGGGTCACCAGGTCGAACGCGTCCGAGTCGGACCGGCTGCGGCCCCCGGTGAGGGTGTACAGCCGGTCGGGGGCGTCGTCCCGGCCGGGGCGGGGGCGGCTCATACGTTCGCGATCGCGGCGGGGGCGGAGTCCGTCGTCCCGCCGGTCCCGGAACCGGTGCCGGAGCGGGGCGGGGCGCTGAGGTGCTCGCCGAGCTGCTCGACGAGTTCACTCATGTTGTGCCCGACGAGGCCGACGTCAGACTCGTCGGAGGCGATGACGGCGAGGTGGGCGCCCGCCCCGGCCTCGACGATGAACAGCACGCCGCCGTAGAACTCGGTCATCGCGGACCGCACTCCGCCGCTGCCGTCGCCGAACTCGACGGACGCGCCGTGCGAGAGGCTCTGGATGCCGGCCGCGATCGCGGCCAGCTGGTCGGCCTGGTCGACGGTGAGCTCGGGGGTGCGGCACAGCTTGAGGCCGTCCCTGGACAGGACGAGGGCATGGCGGGCGCCGGGGGTGCGCTCCAGGAGCCCCTCCAGCAGCCAGTTGAGCTTCTCGTCGGTGGTCGCGGTCATCGGGTGTTGCCTTCTTCCGGGTGCGGGGTACTGGGCCGGACAGCCCGGCGGAAGCTGCTGAAGCGGGCTGCCTGTTCCTTGGGATCGGCGGCACGGGGCCGGGGTGTCTCGCCGACGTGGCCGGCGCTTGCGGTGTCGTCGGCTCGCTTGCGGGCCTCGGCGGCGGCGAGGGTGCGGCCGCGGGGGCGCCGGGGGAGCCCGCTCTCGCCGAACCGGGGGAGGCCGCCGGCGGTCTCGGACGCGGAGGGCTCCGGGTGCGTGGCGGCGGCCGGGGCGGCGGAGGCCGGAGGCGCGACGGATCCGGGGTACGCCGCGGCCGGGGCGGCGGACTCCGGGGAGGCGGGCGTGGTGCCGGACGGGGCCGCCGCGGTCCGGACGTCGGCCGGGTCGGCCGTGCCGTGCGTGGGCTCCGGTTCGACGGCCCGGGCGGGGGCCGGAGCGGGGGCCTGGGCGGGGACGGCGGCGGGCGCGGGGCCCTGGGCGGGGACGGAGGCGGTCGCCGGGGCGGCGGCCGGGGTACGGGTGAGGATCTCCTGGGGGAGCATCATCAGCGCGCCGGTGCCGCCGCGCGCGGACGGCCGGAACGACACGGTCAGGCTGTGCTTGCGGGCCAGCCGGCCGACGACGGCGAGGCCGAGCCGGGTGCCGGAGAGCCCCGTCAGACCCTCGTCGGTGGCGGACACCGCGCGCTCGGCGCGGCGCAGCTGCACATCACTCATGACCAGGCCGCTGTCCTCGACGGTCACGACGATGCCGGCCGGAACCTCCTCGACGTACACGTGGACCTCGGCCGTCGGCGGCGAGAAGTTGGCGGCGTTGTCGAGGAGTTCGGCGAGCGCGTGCATGACGCCCTCGGCGGCGTGACCGGCGATCGCGACATCGCTCGTCGAGTGGAGGCGTACCCGCTGATAGCCGCTGATGCGGCCCATGGCGCCGCGCAGGATCGACTCCATCACGATCGGCTTGGCCCAGCGCCGTCCGGAACGGGCGCCGGTCAGCACGGCGATGGAGTCGGCGAGGCGGCCCGCCTGGGCGGTGCGGTGGTCCAGGTGCAGCAGGTCGCCGAGCACGTCCTCGGAGGAGTGCCGGTGCTCCATCTCGCGCAGGTCGGCGAGCATGCTGGTGGCCAGGGCCTGCATCCGGCCCGCGGCGTTGGCGCAGGCGGCGACCGCGGCGGCGCGCTCGGTCTCGCTGCGGGCCGCACGGGCGGTGAGCCGTCCCACCTCGCCGCGCAGCCGCTCGGCGTCGGCGGCGGCCTGCGCGGCGATCCGGGCGTTCTCGGCGCCGGCGGCGGCCTTGATGCGAGCGGTCTCCGCGGTGAACCGCTGGCCCTCGGCGGCGGAGGCGGACACCAGTCTGCTGATCTCGCCGGTGAACCGCTGGGTCTCCGACGTGAGTCGGGCACGCAGCCGGTTCGCCGTGGCACGGGCGTGCACCGCGGCGGTCACGGCGGCGGACAGCAGCACGGCGGCGGCGCAGGCGCCCCAGGCCACGGGGGTACGCACCGAGTCGGGGGCGGCGACGACCGCCCACAGGCACAGGGAACCGGTGACGGCCAGTGATATCAGCAGGGCCAGTGCGGTCGGCCGGGATGAGGCGCTCAAGTGGAGTCCTTGGGGCGGACGGGGCGGGTGGGCCGGTCGGCCGGACGAGGGGTCGGGCCGGTCGGACCGGTCGGGCGGAGCGTAAGGGGTGAATGGGGCTTATTGGTACGGCTCGGTACGGCGACGGGATATCCGACAACTGGAGTTGGCTATTCCCAGGTAAGTCCTGGTCACTATATGAGAATTGAAGCTCTCTTTGGGAAGCTCTTGTGGCGTTCTCTGTTTATGCCCGGGGCAACATGCCCAGTCGTGCATCGGGGGGTGCGATCGACCGTGAATCCGTCGTGTTCGGGCGTGTTCCGGTGTGTTCCGGCGCATTGCGGCATTCGCGGGAAACGCGCGCGGCCCCCGGGGCGTGGGCTCCCCGTCGGCGGCATCCTGGGCCGATGGCCGCACACCAGAAACCGACGGGACGCGACGGACGACCGACGGGACGCGACATCGAACCGACCGGGCGCGACGCGAAGCCAGTGGCGCGCGACCCCGAACCCGCGGAACGCGACGCGCTCGCCCGGGCCTTGCGCACCGAGGTCCGCGGCGAGGTCGACTTCACCCCCACCGCACGGGCGCTGACGACGATGGACGCCTCCAACCACCGCCGCGTGCCGCTCGGCGTCGTCGCCCCGCGCGACGCCGACGACGTGGCCGCCGCACTCTCCGTCTGCCGCGAGTACCGGGTCCCCGCGGTCCCGCGCGGCGGCGGGACGTCCATCGCCGGGCAGGCCACCGGGACCGGGGTCGTGCTCGACCTCACCCGCCACATGCGCCGGATCATCGAGCTGGACCCCGGTTCCCGTACCGCCGTGGTCCAGCCGGGCGTGATCCTGGACGACCTCTGCGCGGCGGCTGCCGCGTACGGCCTGACCTTCGGTCCCGACCCGTCCACGCACGGCCGCTGCACCCTCGGCGGCATGATCGGCAACAACTCCTGCGGCGCGCACTCGGTCGCCTGGGGCACCACCGCCGACAACGTGGACACCCTGACCGTGGCCCGCTACGGCGGCTCCTTCCTCCGGGCGGGACGCGGTCACGACGCCGAACTGCCGGACGGCCTCCGCGCGTTCATCGACACCAACCTGGCCCCGCTGCGCACCGGATTCCCGGAACTCCCGCGCCGGATCTCCGGCTACGCCCTGGACGCCCTGCTGCCCGAACGCGGCACCGACCTCGCCCGCGCGTTCTGCGGCAGCGAGGGCACGCTCGGCGTGGTGACGGAGGCGACGGTCCGGCTCGTCGAGGCACCGGCGGCCCGGGCGCTCGCCGTACTCGGCTACGCCGACGAGTCCTCGGCCGCCGAGGCCGTCCCCGGCCTCCTCCCGTACGGGCCGCTGACCGTGGAGGGCATGGCCGCCGACCTGGTGCGGACACCGGCCGGGCTGCCGCGCGGCGGCGCCTGGCTGTTCGTCGAGACCGGCGGCGCCACCCCGGCCGAGGCCCGCGCGCACGCCGAGCGGATCGTGCGGGCCGGTGACCCGCTGGACAGCGCCCTGGTCACCGACCCGACCGGGCAGCGGGCCCTGTGGCACATCCGCGAGGACGCCGCCGGAACGGCCACCCGCTTGCCCGACGGCACCGAGGCGTGGCCGGGCTGGGAGGACTGCGCCGTACCGCCCGCCCGGCTCGGCCCGTATCTGAGCGCGTTCCGCGCCCTGCTCGACGAGCACGGACTGCGCGGCACCCCGTACGGGCACTTCGGCGAGGGCTGCGTCCACGTCCGGATCGACTTCGACCTGCTGGACCCCGACGGCGTGGCCCGCTACCGCCGCTTCTCCACCGAACTCGCCGACCTGGTCGTCGCGCACGGCGGCTCGCTGAGCGGCGAACACGGCGACGGCATGGCCCGCGCCGAACTGCTCCCGCGCATGTACGGGGACGAACTGGTCGCCCTCTTCGCCCGGTTCAAGGACATCTGGGACCCGGACGGCGGCATGAACCCGGGCGTTCTCGTCCGCCCCGCCCGGCTGGACGAGAACCTCCGCTTCGACGTGCTGCCGAGACGCCCGGTGGACGTCGCTTTCGGCTACCCGCACGACGGCGGCGACTTCACCGCGGCGGTACGGCGGTGCGTCGGCGTCGCCAAGTGCCGTACGGCCGTGCCCGTCGACGCGGGCGTGATGTGCCCGTCGTTCCGGGCGACCGGGGAGGAGGCCCACTCCACCCGCGGCCGGGCCCGGCTGCTGCACGAGATGCTCGCGGGCGAGGTCATCACGGACGGCTGGCGCTCGACGGAGGTGCGCGACGCGCTCGACCTCTGCCTGTCCTGCAAGGGCTGCCGAACCGACTGCCCGGTGGGCGTCGACATGGCCACGTACAAGGCGGAATTCCTGCACCACCACTACCGGGGACGGCCGCGCCCCGCCTCCCACTACACGATGGGCCGGCTGCCGGAGTGGCTGCGCCTCGCCGCCCCGTTCGCGGGCGCGCTGAACACCCTGGCCCGGGTGCGCCCCCTGGCCGCCCTGGCCAAGCGGCTGGCCGGGATCGCGCCGGAGCGCCACATCCCGGTCCTGGCACGCGAGACGTTCAGCCGGTGGCTGCGGCGGCGCCAGGGCCCCGGGACGGTGATCCTCTCCAACGACCGGGTGGCCCTCCTGTGGCCGGACACCTTCACCGAACACCTCGCGCCCGAGGTGGGCCGGGCGGCCGTCCGCGTCCTGGAGGCGGCGGGCCGGACCGCGCTGACGCCCGGTGGTGGGCTGTGCTGCGGCCTCACGTACGTGTCCACCGGCCAGCTCGATCGGGCCCGTAGCGTGATGCGCCGGACCCTGGACCGGATCGCCCCGGTCCTGGGCGATCCCGTCGTCGTCCTCGAACCGAGCTGCGCCGCCACCCTCCGCACCGACCTTCCCGAACTCCTCCCCGACGACCCGCGAGCTGCCGAACTGGCCGCGTCCGTAAAGACGTTGGCCCAGTACCTGGAGGAGTGCGCCCCGCACTGGCGGCCGCCCCGCCTGGACCGCCCGGTCGCCGGGCAGACCCACTGCCATCAGCACGCGGTCCTGGGCGACGAGGCGGACCGCCGTCTGCGCGAACGTGCCGGGTTGAAGGGCGAGTTGAGCGGAGGATGCTGCGGTCTCGCGGGGAACTTCGGCTTCGAGCGCGGCCATGGGGAGGTATCGGTGGCATGCGCGGAGGAGCAGCTGCTCCCCTCGGTGCGAAAGGCCGTGCCCGGCACGGCGGTCCTGGCGGACGGCTTCTCCTGCCGTACGCAACTGGCGCATCTGGGCGACGGGGTGCGGGCGCGCCACCTGGCGGAGGTGCTGGCGGAGGGCCTGGCGGACGGGCCGACGGGAGGGCCGGTGAAGGGACCGTAGGGCGGGCCTGCTGGCGGGGCGGTGGGCGGACCGACGGGTGGGCCGGCGGGAGGGACGGGGCACGGACCGGCGGACCACCCGGGCGAGGGGGAGTAAGGCGTCATTCGGGTGGGGCGGCCTCACCCCCGGTGCCGTGCCGCACGATCTCGCGGACGAGCGCGAGGAGGTCGGGCAGTGCGGGGTGGCCGGGGGCGTCGCGCCGGACGAGGAGGACGGGGAGGGCCGGGGCGTCCACGAGCGGGCGGTAGGCGACCCCGGAGTGCGGGTGCGTGCCCGGGGTGGAGGTGGTCGAGACCCCGACGCCCCGCCCCGCCGCGATGGCGGTCAGCCAGTCGTCGGTGTTGGCGACGGTGAGGGTCGCGGCGGGGCGGGCCTCCGGCGGCCACAGGTCGAGCGCGGTGGTGCCGGAGACGGTGTTGAGAACGAGGGTGGCGTCCGCCAGATCGGCGAGCCGGAGCACGGCACGGGCGGCGAGCGGGCCGTCCGCCACCACCGCGGCCACCCGCGGCTCGTCGAACAGCACCTCGGTGACGAGTCCGGGTGCCGCCACGGGCCCCCGCAGCAGTGCGGCGTCGACCTCGCCCCGGGTGAGCCCCGCGGTGCGGTCGTCGATCCGCAGCAGTTCGAGCGGGGTCGCCGGATACCGCTCCTGCCAGCGTCGGAGCAGCGGCGTGGTGTACGGGCCGAACGCGGACCAGGCATGCCCGACCCGCAGGGCCCGGTGGTGCGGCCCGCCGGGGCCGAGCGCCTCGTCGAACGCGGCGACCGCGGAGGCGGCCCGGTCCCGGAAGGCGACGCCCTCGGGGGTGAGGACGAGATGGTGGGTGGACCGGTCGACGAGCCGGACGCCGAGGTGCCGCTCCAGGGCGGCCAGCGTCCGGGAGACCGCGGGCTGGGTGAGGCGGAGGCGGGCGGCGGCGCGGGTGACGTTGCCCTCGTCGGCGACGGCGAGGAAGGCGCGCAGATGGCGGATCTCGATGCCGCGGCCCCGCCCGCGGTCCGGGGAGCCCCCGGCATGGGGGTCGCCACTGGGTCCAAGGCTCATGCGTGCGGAGCATAACCGGAGCCCAACCGGCATTTCACATGGCACGCGGAGGTACCTACCGTAAGAGGGAGGTACCGCATGGCCGCGAGTAGTATTTTCGATATTTTCGATCGGATATGCGGCGGAACGCACCGAGGACGACGGTCTTCGAGCCCCGCGCACCGATGTCGGGCCAAGCGACATCCGGGCATCCGGCATGTCGGGCATACGGCATGTCGGACGTGCGGCATCCGGGCATACGGGATGCCGCACGTGTGGCATCCGGATGACGTGCGGCATTCAGGCATCGGGCTCGGGGCCCGGACTCGGGAGGAACAACGCAGGTGGACGTGAACGACCGGAGCGCGACGGCAGGGGCGGCGACGGAAGGAGTGGCGGCTGTCGCCGTACCGGGGACGGCCGCCGCGGACGGCCCGGCACCGGGTGCTGCGCGCGCGCCGGGTTCCGTCCCCGCGCCGGGCTCTGTCCGCCCGCCGGGCCGGGCGGCGGCCCTCGGTCCGATCGCCCTGGTCGTCGCGGGGGGCCTCTCCGTCCAGTTCGGTGCCTCGGTGGCGGTCCTGCTGATGCCCCGGGCCGGGGCGGCCGGCGTCGTCACCCTGCGCCTGGCCGTCGCCGCGCTCGTCATGCTGGTCGTCTGCCGCCCGAGGCTGCGCGGCTACTCCCGCGCCGACTGGGGCACCGTCCTGGCCTTCGGAGTGGCCATGGGCGCCATGAACACGCTCTTCTACCAGGCCGCCGACCGCATCCCGCTGGGCGCGGCCGTCACCCTGGAGGTGCTGGGCCCGCTCGCCCTCTCGGTGATCGCGTCCCGCCGTCTGATCAACGTGGTGTGGGCCGGGCTCGCCCTGGGCGGTGTCGTCCTGCTGAGCGGAGGGGGCTTCGACCGCCTCGATCCGCTGGGCGCCGCGTACGCGCTGGGCGCGGGCGTGATGTGGGCCGCGTACATCGTCTTCAGCGCCCGCACCGGCCGCCGGTTCCCGCAGGCCGACGGCCTGGCCCTGTCCATGACGGTCGCCGCCCTCCTCACCCTGCCCCTCGGCGTTCTGGAATCCGGCTCGAAACTGCTGGTTCCGTCCACGCTGGGACTGGGTGCGGGGGTGGCGCTGCTGAGTTCCGTCCTGCCGTACACCCTCGAACTCATGGCGCTGCGCCGCCTGCCCGCGCCCACCTTCGCCATCCTCATGAGCCTGGAACCGGCCATTGCGGCCACGGCCGGCTTCCTCGTCCTCGGCCAGGCCCTCGCCCCGACGGACGCCCTGGCCATCGCACTGGTCATCGGCGCGAGCATGGGCGCCGTGCGAAGCCAGGTGCGGGGCTCCGGGCGGCGCGAACGCGCCTGACGGCTATTCGTACCCCGTACCCCGTACCCGCCGCGGCCTCCTGCCGCCCCTGCCCGCCCGGCCACACGGAGGGAGCCCCGGACGCGGAGGGTGCGGGATCAGAGCGAGCAGAAAATCATGCAAGCATGCTTGCTTGTTTATGGTCGCGCTGTCATGATCCTGGGCACACCGCCACGCCCCGAGGGGAGCGCACCGTGTCCGATGTCGCAGCCGTGATCGACGACCTGCGCGACGAGAGCGACGAACTCGACGAACTGGTGGAAGGGCTGGGCGCCGAGCAGTGGCGCTTCCCGACGCCCGCACCCGGCTGGAGCATCGCCCACCAGATCGCCCATCTCGCCTGGACCGACGGGGTCGCGCTGCTGGCCGCGACCGACCCCGAGGCCTTCGCGGCCGAGACGGCGAAGGCTCTGGAGGCGCCCGACACCTTCGTCGACCGCGCCGCGGAGGCGCTGGTGGCCGAGACGAACGCGTCCGGGGCCGCCCCGGACGTCCTGCTCGCGCGATGGCGGGACGGGCGGGAGCGGATGCAGCGGATGCTGCGCACGGCACCGGCCGGGACCCGGATCCCCTGGTACGGGCCGCCCATGAGCGTGGCGTCCATGGCGACCGGCCGGCTCATGGAGACCTGGGCGCACGGCCAGGACATCGCCGACGCGCTCGGGGTGACCAGGACGCCGACCACCCGCTTGCGGCATGTGGCCCGGATCGGGGTGCGGGCCCGCGACTTCGCGTACCGGGTACGCGGGATGGCGGCGCCCGAGGAGGAGTTCCGGGTGGAACTCCGTTCGCCGGACGGCGGGCTGATCGCCTTCGGGCCCGAAGGGGCCACCCAGCGGGTCACCGGGCCGCTCCTCGACTTCTGCCTGCTGGTCACCCAGCGCGCCCACCGTGACGACCTCGCCGTCCGGGCCACCGGCCTTGATGCCGACCGTTGGCTCGGCATCGCCCAGGCGTTCGCCGGGCCCCCGGGACCCGGCCGCGCGCCCCGCCCGGCAGGTCCCGACGACGGCCGGGTACCCGGATCCGACGCGTCCGCCCGCGACCACGCACCCCGCCCGGCAGGGCCCGGCGAACGCCGGGTGCCCGGTTCCGGTGTGGCCGGCGACGGTCACGAGCTCCGCCCGGGAGGTCCCGACGACGGCCGCACATCCCACGGGACGCGGGCATGACCGCCCCCCTCCGGATCGGCAACGCCTCCGGCTTCTACGGCGACCGCTTCGACGCCCTCCGCGAGATGCTCACCGGTGGCCCCCTCGACGTCCTCACCGGCGACTACCTGGCCGAGCTGACCATGCTCATCCTCGGTCGGAGCCGGATCAAGGACCCCGCGCGCGGGTACGCCACCACCTTTCTGCGCCAGCTCGAAGAAGGCCTCGGGCTCGCCCACGAACGCGGGGTGAAGATCGTCACCAACGCCGGAGGGCTCAACCCGGCCGGACTGGCGGACGCGATACGGGAGCTGGCGCAAAGGACCGGGGTCCCGGCGCGGGTCGCCCATGTGGAGGGCGACAACCTGCCCGTCCCCGACGGGTATCTCACCGCCAACGCCTACCTCGGCGGCGCCGGGATCGCCGCCTGTCTGCGGGCCGGGGCCGATGTCGTCGTCACCGGCCGGGTCACCGACGCCGCCCTCGTCACCGGTCCCGCCGCCGCCCGCTTCGGCTGGGAGCCGGACGACCACGACGCGCTCGCCGGGGCGGTCGTCGCCGGACACGTCCTGGAGTGCGGCACCCAGGCCACCGGAGGCAACTACGCCTTCTTCCGGGACCACGACATCCGGCGGCCCGGCTTCCCCGTCGCCGAGATCCACGCCGACGGCACCTCCGTCATCACCAAGCACGAGGGCACCGGCGGCGTCGTCGACATCGGTACCGTCACCGCGCAACTGCTGTACGAGACCGGGGGCGCCCGCTATGCCGGGCCGGACGTCACCGCCCGGCTCGACACCGTGCGGCTCACCCGGGACGGGCCCGACCGGGTGCGGATATCCGGGGTGCGCGGCGAGGCACCGCCGCCCACCCTCAAGGTCGGGCTGAACCGGCTCGGCGGCTGGCGCAACGAGGTCGTCTTCGTGCTCACCGGGCTCGACATCGAGGCCAAGGCCCGGCTCGTGCGGGAGCAGGTCGCGGACGCGCTGGCCCGTTCCCGTACCGAACCAGGCGAGGTGCGCTGGGAGTTGGCACGCACCGACCACACCGACGCCGCCACCGAGGAGACCGCGAGCGCGCTGCTCCGGCTCGTCGTCCGCGACCGGGACCCGGAGGCCGTCGGGCGCGCGGTCTCCGGGGCCGCGGTCGAACTGGCCCTCGGCAGCTACCCCGGCTTCCATGTCACCGCACCACCCGGGAAGGGCAGCCCGTACGGCGTCTTCGAGGCGCGGTGCGTATCGGCCGACGAGGTCCCGCACATCGCCGTGCTCCCCGACGGTCGGCGCGAGCGTCAGGAACCTCCCGTACGCACCCGGCCCCTCCGGGACGCGGAACCGCCCCCGCTGCCCGAGCCGTTGCCGCCCGGCCCCACCCGCACCGCCCCGCTCGGCCGGATCGCGGGCGCCCGCAGCGGGGACAAGGGCCCGGACGCCAACGTCGGCGTCTGGGCGCGGGACGAGGGCGCCTGGCGGTGGCTGGCGCACGAGCTGACCGTCGAGCGGTTCAAGGAACTGCTCCCGGAATGCGCGGAGTCGACCGTCACACGGCATGTCCTGCCCAACCTCCGTGCGCTGAACTTCGTCGTGCGCGGGCTGCTCGGTGAGGGCGTCGCCGCGCAGCACCGGTTCGACCCGCAGGCCAAGGCGGTGGGGGAGTGGCTGCGCTCCCGGCACCTGCCCGTACCCGCGGCGCTCCTGGACGCCGCCGAAGCACCGGAGGCGAAGGCATGACCGTCCTGTCCACCGGGCTCGACACCGCGAGCCCCGCATACGCCGCCGACCGCGCGGCCATGCTCGCCAAACTCGACGAACTGGCCGCCGAGCAGGCCAGGGCGCGGGCGGGCGGTGGCGAGAAGTACGTCGAACGCCATCGCAGGCGCGGGAAGCTGACCGCCCGCGAGCGGATCGAGCTGCTGATCGACCCGGACACCCCGTTCCTGGAGCTGTCACCGCTCGCCGCCTGGGGAAGCGACTACACGGTCGGCGCCTCCCTCGTCACCGGCATCGGCGTGGTGGCGGGCGTCGAGTGCCTGATCACCGCCAACGACCCGACCGTGCGCGGCGGCGCCTCCAACCCGTGGACGCTGAAGAAGGCGCTGCGGGCCAACGAGATCGCCTTCGCCAACCAGCTGCCCTGCATCAGCCTCGTCGAGTCCGGCGGGGCGGACCTGCCGTCCCAGAAGGAGATCTTCATTCCGGGCGGGGCGCTGTTCCGCGACCTCACCCGGCTGTCGGCGGCCGGCATCCCCACCGTGGCCGTGGTCTTCGGCAACTCGACCGCGGGCGGCGCCTACGTCCCCGGCATGTCCGACCACACCGTCATGATCAAGGAACGGTCCAAGGTGTTCCTCGGCGGTCCGCCCCTGGTCAAGATGGCGACCGGCGAGGAGAGCGACGACGAATCGCTCGGCGGCGCCGAGATGCACGCCCGCGTCTCCGGCCTCGCCGACCACTTCGCCGTCGACGAGCACGACGCGCTGCGCCTGGCACGCCGTGTCGTCGCCCGCCTCAACTGGCGCAAGGCGCACGCCGATCCGGGACCGGCCGAGCCGCCGAAGTACGACGAGGACGAACTGGCAGGCGTCGTGCCCGGCGATCTGAAGGTGCCCTTCGACCCGCACGAGGTCATCGCCCGGATCGTCGACGGCTCCGACTTCGACGCGTTCAAACCGCTGTACGGGACCAGCCTGGTGACCGGATGGGCCACGCTCCACGGCTATCCGATCGGCATCCTCGCCAATGCGCGCGGCGTGCTCTTCAGTGAGGAGTCGCAGAAGGCCGCCCAGTTCATCCAGCTCGCCAACCAGCGTGACATCCCGCTGCTGTTCCTCCACAACACCACCGGCTACATGGTCGGCAAGGAGTACGAACAGGGCGGCATCATCAAGCACGGCGCGATGATGATCAACGCGGTCTCCAACTCGAAGGTCCCGCATCTGTCGGTGCTGATGGGCGCCTCGTACGGGGCCGGGCACTACGGCATGTGCGGGCGCGCGTACGACCCCCGGTTCCTGTTCTCCTGGCCCAGCAGCAAGTCCGCCGTCATGGGGCCGCAGCAGCTCGCCGGGGTGCTGTCGATCGTCGCCCGCGCCTCCGCCGCCGCGAAGGGGCAGCCGTACGACGAGGAGGCCGACGCGGGGCTGCGGGCCATGGTGGAGCAGCAGATCGAGTCCGAGTCACTGCCCCTGTTCCTGTCGGGGCGGCTGTACGACGACGGGGTCATCGACCCGCGCGACACCAGGACCGTCCTCGGGATGTGCCTGTCCGCGATCCACACCGCCCCGGTCGAAGGCGCCCGCGGTGGCTTCGGCGTCTTCCGGATGTGAGGCCAGGAATGACCACGACGCCCTCTGCGACGCCCTCCATGTCGACCTCCGTGTCGATGTCCACGAACCCCTCCGCGCCGATCTCCACGCTGCTCGTGGCCAACCGGGGCGAGATCGCCTGCCGGATCTTCCGCACCTGCCGCGCGCTCGGCATCGCCACCGTCGCCGTGTACTCCGACGCGGACGCCGGCGCGCTGCACGTACGGGAGGCGGACACCGCCGTACGGCTGCCGGGCGCGGCCCCGGCCGACACCTATCTCCGGGGCGACCTGGTCGTACGCGCCGCCCTCGCGGCGGGCGCGGACGCCGTGCACCCCGGGTACGGCTTCCTCTCCGAGAACGCCGGGTTCGCGCGGGCCGTGCGGGACGCGGGACTCGTATGGGTGGGGCCACCGGCCGAGGCCATCGAACTGATGGCGTCCAAGACCCGTGCCAAGGAGCTCATGGCCGGGGCCGGTGTGCCGCTGCTGGCCCCCGTCGACCCGGATCGCGTCACCGCGGCCGACCTGCCGTTGCTGCTGAAGGCGGCGGCGGGAGGTGGTGGTCGCGGAATGCGGATCGTCCGTGAACTCGGCGAGCTTCCCGGTGAGTTGAAGGCGGCTGCCGCCGAGGCCGAGGCCGCGTTCGGGGACGGGGAGGTCTTCGCGGAGCCGTATGTGGAGCGCGGTCGACACGTCGAGGTGCAGATCATGGCCGACGGGCGCGACGGGGTCTGGGCGCTCGGCACCCGGGACTGCTCGCTCCAACGGCGCCACCAGAAGGTCATCGAGGAGGCCCCCGCCCCCGGACTCGACGACGCGCTGCGGACCCGGTTGCACGAGGCCGCCACGGCCGTCGCACGTGCGGTCGGCTACCGGGGCGCGGGCACCGTCGAGTTCCTGCTCGCCCCCGACGGGCGCCCGTACTTCCTGGAGATGAACACCCGCCTCCAGGTCGAACACCCGGTGACCGAGGCCGTGTTCGGGGTCGACCTGGTCGCCCTGCAACTGCGTGTCGCGGAGGGCGAACCCCTGCCCGCCGCCGCGCCTTTGGACCCGCACGGCCACGCCGTCGAGGCCCGGCTCTACGCCGAGGACCCCGCCCGCGACTGGCAGCCGCAGACCGGAGCACTGCACGCGCTGGAGGTGCCGGACGAACCCGGACTCCGCCTCGACACCGGATACACGTCCGGCGACACCATCGGCGTGCACTACGACCCGATGCTCGCCAAGGTCATCGCCCACGCCCCCACCCGAGACCAGGCCGTACGCCTCCTGGCCCGCGCCCTGGAACGCGCCCGGCTGCACGGCCCGGTCACCAACCGCGAGCTGCTCGTAAGGTCCCTGCGCCATCCCGACTTCCGCGCCGCCCGCCTGGACACCGGCTTCTACGACCGCCATCTCGCCGCCCTCACCCCGCCCCCCGACCCGGCGGAGCTCCGCCTCGCCGCCCTGGCCGCTGCCCTCGCCGACGAGGCCGCCCGGCGGCGCGGCCCCGGCCCGGGGCCCGTCCGCTTCGGCGCCTGGCGCAACAACGCCTCGGCGCCCCAGACCAAGCGCTACCGGTCCGAACCCGACGGGACCGAGTACGAGGCCGCGTACCGCACCACCCGCACCGGCCCCGTACCCGAGACGGGCGAACGAGTCGTCGCCGCCCGCCACGACCACGTCACCCTCGAAACCGCCGGGACACCCGGATCCCCTGACACCGTCCTCGTCACACGTCACTTCACCGTCACCGTGCATCGCGACACGGTGTACGTGGACACCGCCACCGGCTCGTACACCCTCACCGCGCTGCCCCGTTTCACCGATCCCGTCGACCGCGCCGAACCCGGCTCCCTGCTCGCCCCCATGCCCGGCACGGTCGTCCGCATCGCGGAGGGACTGGCCGTCGGAGCGGTGGTCGAGGCCGGGCAGCCGCTGATCTGGCTGGAGGCGATGAAGATGGAGCACCGCGTGCTTGCCCCCGCATCCGGCACCCTCACCGCGCTCCACGCCACCCCCGGCCTCCAGGCCGAGGTCGGCACCCTGCTCGCCGTAGTACAGGAAGCGAACGCCGTACCGGGAGCGAACGCCGTACCGGGGGCGAACGCCGTGCCGGAAGCGAACGCCGTACAGAAGACGCCCGCCATACAGAACACCGCCGCCGTACAGGAGGAAGCAACGCCATGAGCACTGCCCTCGAAACCGACGAACACCGGGCTCTGCGCGCCGCCGTCGCCGCCCTCGGCAAGCGATACGGGCGCGACTACCTGACCTCCGTCGTGAGCGGCGGCGGCCATCCCCGCGAACTATGGTCCGAGGCAGCGAAGTTGGGCTACCTCGGCGTGAACCTGCCCGAGGAATACGGTGGCGGAGGCGGCGGCATGGCCGAACTCTCCATTGTCCTCGAAGAGCTGGGGGCGGCGGGCAGTCCGCTGCTGATGATGGTGGTCTCCCCGGCGATCTGCGGGACGGTCATCGCCCGCTTCGGCACCGACGCGCAGAAACGGCAGTGGCTGCCCGGACTCGCCGACGGCAGCCTCACGATGGCCTTCGGTATCACCGAACCCGACGCCGGTTCCAACTCCCACCGGATCACGACCACCGCCCGCAGGGACGGCGCCGGAGCGGGCGCCGACTGGCTGCTCACGGGGCGCAAGGTCTTTGTCTCCGGCGTCGACATCGCCGACGCGACCCTGATCGTCGGCCGCACCGAGGACGCCAGAACGGGCCGGCTCAAGCCCTGCCTGTTCATCGTCCCGCGCGACGCCCCCGGCTTCGGGCGCTCGCCCATCGACATGGAACTCCAGGCCGCGGAGAAGCAGTTCGAACTCGTGCTGGACGACGTGCGGTTGCCGGCCGACGCCCTGGTGGGCGACGAGGACGCCGGACTGCTCCAGCTGTTCGCCGGCCTCAACCCCGAACGCATCATGACCGCCGCGTTCGGCATCGGCATGGGCCGCTACGCGCTCGCCCGCGCCGTCGACTACGCGAAGACCCGGCAGGTGTGGAAGGAACCCATCGGCGCCCACCAGGCCATCGCCCACCCGCTCGCCCAGGCCCACATCGAACTCGAACTGGCCCGGCTGATGATGCAGAAGGCCGCCCGTCTGTACGACGACGGCGACGACACCGGCGCGGGCGAAGCCGCCAACATGGCGAAGTACGCGGCGGGCGAGGCATGCGTGAAGGCCGTCGACCAGGCCGTGCACACCCTCGGCGGCAACGGACTCACCCGCGAATACGGCATCGCGTCCCTGATCACGGCGTCCCGCGTCGCCCGGATCGCGCCCGTCAGCCGGGAGATGATCCTGAACTACGTGTCCCATCAGTCCCTGGGCCTGCCCAAGTCGTACTGACGCGGGGCATCCTGTCCCTCCACCGTTCCGCGACCACGTTCCGCGACCACCTTCCACGGCCATGTGCCGTGGCTCTCCGCACACGCGGCAGCCGAGTCACAGCCGCACTGGAAGCCGTCCTTCGCCGCTCCGGAAGGGACCCGCAGCAATGGCGCACGTGTTCCACAGTGACCTCCCGCCCGTCCAAGCACTCCACGCACCCATCCACGACGCGGTCCTGGGGCAGGCCGCCGCGTACGGCGACACACTCGCGCTGATCGACGGCACGGACGGCGGCTCCGCGCTCACCTACCGGCAACTCGACGACGCCCACCGCAAGATCGCCGCCGCGCTCGCCGGGGCCGGGCTGCGCAAGGGCGACGTGCTGGCCCTGCACAGCCCCAACACCATCGCCTACCCGGCGGTCTTCCACGGCGCCACCCGGGCGGGCGCCACCGTCACCACCGCCCATCCGCTGGCCACGGCGGAGGAGCTCGCGAAACAGTTGCGCGACTCCTCCGCCCGCTGGATCGTCACCGTCTCCCCGCTGCTCGGGACCGCCCGCCGCGCCGCCGAACTCGTCGGCGGTGTGGAGGAGATATTCGTCTGCGACCGGGCGGACGGGCACACCTCCGTCCTCGACATGCTGGCCACCACCGAACCCGAGCCCCAGGTCCAGGTCGTCATCGACCCGGCCGAGGACGTCGCCGCGCTGCCCTACTCCTCCGGCACCACCGGAACCCCCAAGGGCGTCATGCTCACCCACCGCTCCATGGCCACCAACCTGGAGCAGCTGCGCCCCTTCGTCCCCATGGGCCCCGGCGACCGCATCCTGGCGGTCCTCCCGTTCTTCCACATCTACGGCCTCACGGCTCTGATGAACGGCCCGCTGCGCCTCGGTGCCACGGTCGTCGTCCTACCGCGCTTCGACCTCGAACAGTTCCTCGCCGCGATCGAGAAGCACCGGATCAACGGCCTGTACATGGCCCCGCCGATCGTCCTCGCCCTGGCGAAGCACCCCGAGGTGGACCGCTACGACCTGTCCTCGCTGGAGTACGTCGTCAGCGCCGCCGCCCCGCTCGACGCGCAGCTCGCCGCCGCCTACCCGGCACCATCGGCGAATCCTGATCCGTGGACCGCAGGTGATGAAGGGCCACCTCGGCCGCCCCGACGCCACCGCCGAGATGATCGACACCGATGGGTGGCTGCACACCGGAGACATCGGGCACGTCGACGCCGACGGCTGGCTGTTCGTCGTCGACCGCGTGAAGGAACTGATCAAGTACAAGGGCTACCAGGTCGCCCCCGCCGAACTGGAGGCCCTGCTGCTCGGCCACCAGGCCATCGAGGACGCCGCCGTCATCGGCGTGCCGGGCGCCGACGGCAACGAGGTGCCCGGGGCGTACATGGTCGGTCCCAGGGCAACCCGCGCCCCGGGACGACTGGCCTCCGGGACAAGGAGACGAACCGTATGACGCCGCTGGCCGCACCCGTCCACGACCGGGGCATCACCACCCTCACGCTCGACTCACCGGCCAACCGCAACGCGCTCTCCGCCGCGCTGGTCGGTGGGCTGACCGCCGCGCTGGAAGCGTGCGCCGCCGACGACGACGTGCGGGCCGTGGTCCTCACCCACACCGGCAACACGTTCTGCGCCGGCGCCGACCTGACCGCGCCGCCCGACCCGGCGGCGTTCGTCGCCCTGATGCGGGGGATCGTCGCCCTGCCCAAGCCCGTCGTCGCGCGCGTCACCGGGCACGTCCGGGCGGGCGGGCTCGGGCTGCTGGGTGCCTGCGACATCTCCGTCGCCGGTCCCGGCGCCTCGTTCGCCCTCACGGAATCCCGGCTCGGGCTGGCCCCCGCCGTGATCTCGCTGCCGCTGCTGCCCCGTACCGACCCGCGCGCCGCCGCCCGCTACTACCTCACGGGCGAACGCTTCGACGCCGCCGAAGCGGCCCGCATCGGCCTCGTCACCGTCGCCGCCGAGGCGGACGCGGACCAGGCGCTCGCCCCCGTGCTCGACGGGCTGCGCAGGGCCTCCCCGCAGGGGCTGGCCGCGTCGAAGGAACTGGTCACGGCTACTGTGCTGGAGAATTTCGACCGGTACGCCGAAGACCTCATCGCCCGCTCGGCAGCGCTCTTCGCCTCCGCCGAGGCACGGGAGGGGATGACGGCCTTCCTCGAACGACGGGATCCCGCATGGGTGCTTTGACACTCCCCACCGACAGGACGCCCAAGCAGGACCGCAGCCGGGCCACCCGCAGGCGGCTCCTCGAAGCCGCGGTCGCCTGCCTCGCCGAGCACGGCTGGGCGGGCTCCACGGTCTCGGTCGTCGCCGAACGCGCCGGGGTCTCGCGCGGTGCCGCCCAGCACCACTTCCCGACCCGCGAGGATCTGTTCACCGCCGCCGTCGAGTATGTCGCGGAGGAACGCTCGGCCGCGCTGCGCGCCCTGCCCGTGCAGGGGCGTACGGAGGTCGTCGCCGCCCTCGTCGACCTGTACACGGGCCCGCTGTTCCGCGCCGCGCTCCAGCTCTGGGTCGCTGCGTCCAACGAGGAGCAGCTCCGCCCCCGCGTCACCGAACTCGAAGCCCGCGTCGGCCGCGAGACCCACCGGATCGCCGTCGAGCTGCTGGGCGCCGACGAGACCAGACCCGGTGTGCGCGAGACCGTGCAGGGCTTCCTCGACATGGCGCGCGGCCTGGGGCTGGCCAATGTCCTCACCGACGACACCGCCCGCCGCCGCAGGGTCGTGGCGCAGTGGGCGGTGCTGCTGGACGAGGCGCTGGGCTGAACCGGGTACGACCCGGCGTCCCAGTCGACTTGGGCAAGTAGGGCTGGCACCAAGGAGGTTGGGGTGGCAGCCGTAGTGAACCCCGGCTTCCGCGTCTCTAGTGTCGGGGCGTGTGAGAAACGGACAGAGAAACGGACAGAGCAGAGCGAGCGGACGCCATGCCGGAAGGCGCCGCCGGGTGCGCCGCGCCTCGGCCGCCGTCCTCGCCCTCGCCGCGTGCGTCACCATGGCCCCCGCCACCGCCTCGGCCGCCGTGCCCCCCGCGCCGGACCGCGACCGCACGGCCGCCACGGCGGGCCACGGCACCGGCGTGGGGGTCGGCACCGGACTCGACCGCTACCACCGGCAGCGCCTCGACTGGGGAAGCTGTGCCACCGGCCCCGACGACACGGTGGGCCGGGACCTGGACGAGGCCGGTGCCCAGTGCGCGGACGTGACCGTGCCGCTCGACTACGCCGACCCCGGGGGCCGCACGATCACCGTCGCCATGTCCCGGCTGAAGGCCACCGACACCCGCCGCCGCATCGGCGCGATCCTGCTCAACAACGGCGGCCCCGGCGGCACCGCGGTCGATTCCCCGCCGCACATCCGCGAGGCGATGAAGGGCGTCGGCGCGCGCTACGACATCGTCGGCTTCGACCCGCGCTTCGTCGGCCGCAGCACCCCGCTGGACTGCGGCTGGCCCACCGCCATGTTCTTCCGCTCGCCCGGCCCCGACCGGGCGGGCTTCGACCGGCAGGTCGCGTTCCAGAAGGACCTCGCCGACAAGTGCCGGGCCACCAACGCGTCCGTGCTGCCGCACGTCACCACCCGCAACACCGCTCGCGACATGGACGTCATCCGGGGCGCGCTCGGCGAGCGGAGGATCTCCTACCTGGGCTACTCGTACGGGACCTATCTGGGTACCGTCTACAGCCAGATGTTCCCCGGCCGCTACGACCGGATGGTGCTCGACGGGGCGATCGCCCCGGAGGACTACGGCCCCCGGCTGATGCGCACCGCGGTGTCCGAGAACGAGCGGGCGCTCGCGGACTGGGCCGGCTGGGCCGCCGACCACGACGCCACGTACCACCTCGGCCGCACCCGTGCCGAGGTCCTCGCCGCCGTCGACCGTGTCGCCGAGGCCGCCACCCGTCACCCGCTGACCGTCGGGACCGGAAGCGACACGTTCCGGGTCGACGAGACCCACATACCGTTGCTCCTCTTCACGATGCTCTCGGACGACACCGACGAGACGCGGGCGGACCTCGGCGAGGTGGTCTCCGTGCTGTCCGAGGCCGCGAGGGGGAACTCCACCCGGCTGTCAGCGGGGTTCGCCGAGATGCTGAGGTACGTACTGACCGACGCGGGCTCGCCGACCGGCAGCGTGCAGACCGCGATCCTCTGCGGGGACAGGGCCGCGCCCCGCGACCCCGAGCGCTACTGGCGGGACATCGAACGCAGCCGCGCCGCGCACCCGCTGTTCGGCCCCATGACCGAGAACATCCTGCCGTGCGCCTTCTGGGACCGGCCCCGGGAGGAGCCCACTCAGGTGCGCCACGACGTCCCCGCGCTGATCGTGGCCGCCACCGGCGACCCGCGCACCACCTACCGCAGCACCCTGAAGCTGCACGGCCTGCTGCCGAGTTCCAAGCTGATCACCCTTGTGGGCGCCAACCGGCACGCGCTCTACGGCGAGTACGGCAACGCCTGCGTCGACGACCAGGTCAACCGCTACCTCGCCACCGGAGAGCTGCCCGCGACGGACTGGACCTGCGTCAAGCGGACCGGCCGGGGCCGACAGGGCTGACGGGGCGTTCGGCCGGCCGACGGTCCGTCAGTGTCGCCAACCGGCCAACCGGCCAACCGGCCAACCGGCCAACCGGCCAACCGGCCAACCGGCCGACGGGCCGACGGGCTGTCGGCGCCGCCGCACGGACGGCCAATCGGGCGCCGGGACGGGACGGGTTCACCCTCTCCCGTCCCGGCGCCCAAACCTCGCCCCGGTGCCCGGCTCCCCGGACCGAAGCTCAGTTCCCCAGGTCCGAGAGCTGCTCGTACCCCTCGATCGACCGGGGGTCGCGCGGCCCCGGTCCGACGTACCGGGCCGTGGGCCGCACCAGTCGGCCCGTCCGCTTCTGCTCAAGGATGTGCGCCGACCAGCCGGCCGTGCGCGCGCAGGTGAACATCGAGGTGAACATGTGCGCCGGGACCTCCGCGAAGTCCAGCACGATCGCCGCCCAGAACTCCACGTTCGTCGCCAGCACCCGGTCCGGGCGCCGGGCGTGCAACTCCTCCAGCGCGGCCTCCTCCAGCGCCCGCGCCACCTCGAAGCGAGGCGCGCCCAACTCCTCGGCGGTGCGCCGCAGGACGCGTGCCCGCGGGTCCTCCGCCCGGTAGACCCGGTGGCCGAAGCCCATCAGCCGCTCGCCCCGGTCCAGGGCCCCCTTGACATACGCGATGGCGTCGCCGGTCCGCTCGATCTCCTCGATCATGCCGAGGACCCGGGACGGGGCGCCGCCGTGCAGCGGGCCCGACATCGCGCCCACCGCACCCGAGAGCGCGGCGGCCACGTCGGCGCCGGTCGACGCGATGACCCGGGCGGTGAACGTGGAGGCGTTCATGCCGTGCTCGGCGGCCGACGTCCAGTACGCGTCGACGGCCTTCACGTGCTTGGGGTCCGGCTCACCGCGCCAGCGGATCATGAACCGCTCGACCACGGAACCGGCCTTGTCGATCTCGCTCTGCGGGACCATCGGCCGCCCCTGCCCGCGGGCCGACTGGGCGACGTACGACAACGCCATCACCGCCGCCCGCGCCAGGTCGTCGCGCGCCGTCCGCTCGTCGATGTCGAGCAGCGGCTTCAGCCCCCACACCGGGGCGAGCATCGCCAGCGCGGCCTGCACGTCGACCCGGATGTCACCGGAGTGCACCGGGATCGGGAACGGTTCGGCAGGCGGCAGACCGGGGCTGAACGCCCCGTCGACCAGCAGACCCCAGACGTTCCCGAACGAGACGTGGCCGACCAGGTCCTCGATGTCGACCCCGCGGTAGCGCAGCGAACCGCCCGCCTTGTCCGGTTCTGCGATCTCCGTCTCGAAGGCGACGACTCCCTCTAGTCCCGGTACGAAGTCGGACATGGCGGCTCCCTCGGTCGACGGCTGTACGGAGGCCACAGTGGCCTGCCCCAAGATATTGGCCGGTTCCCACGAGGCGGGGAAGCGTGACATCCGGCACTGTTCCCCTCATCACCGGTGACTGACAGACGCCCCTGGCTGCGGGGCGGAGTCGACCGCTGCGGCAGGATGACCCCGTGCCCACCGCAGACTCACCTTCCGATTCCATCACCGATCCGGCCGCGATGCGCGAGCAGTACCGGTCCGAGCCCTTCACCGAGGACTCGCTGGCAGCCGACCCGATGCAGCAATTCGCCCACTGGTTCCGGCAGGTCGCCGTCGGCGGGCTGCTCTACGAGCCGAACGCCATGGTGGTCTCCACGGCCACCCCCGACGGCCGTCCGTCCTCGCGCACGGTGCTGCTGAAGAAGTACGACGAGCGCGGCTTCGTCTTCTTCACCAACTACGAGTCCCGCAAGGGCCGCGAGCTGGCGGCCAACCCGTACGTCTCGCTGCTCTTCCCCTGGCACCCCATGGCCCGCCAGGTCGTGGTCACCGGCACCGCGTCCCGCGTCGGCCGGGAGGAGACCGTGGCCTACTTCCGCACCCGCCCGCACGGCTCCCAGCTCGGCGCCTGGGCCAGCGCCCAGTCCACCGTGGTCGGCACCCGCACCGAGCTGATCGCGCGCTACGACGAACTGGCCGCCCGCTACCCCGAGGGCGAACAGGTCCCCGCGCCCCCGCACTGGGGCGGCTACCGGGTCGTCCCCGCCACGATCGAGTTCTGGCAGGGCCACGAGAACCGGCTGCACGACCGGCTGAGGTACGTGCGCGAGGGTGAGAGCTGGCGCGTCGAGCGCCTGTGCCCGTGAGGGACTGACGGAACGGTTCGCGACCCGTACGCATGGATGGGCGGTCCGTGCGTACGGGGCCGGATCCCGCGCGCCCGGGTGGGTGACGGGCCCGGGGACCACACGTGACGGTCCTCCCTACGCACCGGCCCTTCGCCTGCCCTCCGTACGCACGTATTCCGTACGCACCGGGCCTCCGCACGTTCCCCGTACGCACCGGGCCGCGGACCCCGTCCGGACAAGCAGAAACCCGCAGGCCCTGGTCCTCCTCGCGGAGGAGCCGGCCGGACTTACCGGCGAGCCTGCGGGTCGGTGACTGCTTGGGATTGGCCGATGACCGGCCTGCACTGCGAAGAGCGCGGCGCACGGGCGTCAGCCCGCAGCCACCTCACGAGTCCGAGAAGAAATCACTTTTCGGAACACCTCCTTTCACGTGTGGCTGCAGCCTAGGAGCGTCGGGAAGGGGGCTCAAGCCATTTATTCGAGCGGCGTCCCGTCCGCGCGGCGCGAGAGCCGCCGAGGGGCAGGGGGCGTGAGAGGGGCGGGGGCGTGAGCCCTGGGCGGCACCGACGGCGGAGGAACGGGTCGGCTCCGCCGGTATGAAGATCCTCAGCCCTGGCGGTAGAAGATCCGGTCCCGGTACTCCGTCATGACGCGCCCGTTCCATTCGTGGCCGCCGTCGACGTTGCCGGACCGCAGCAACGGCGGCTCGATGCCGCGCTCCACGAGCCGTTCCGCGGCGGCGGCCATCATGCCCTGCATGATCGCGCTGGTGACCACGGTCGACGCGGGCGCGAACGGCGCCTCGATGCCCTTGTGGGTCAGCTCCGCATCACCGACGGCGATCTTGCTGTCGAGCACGATGTCGCAGTGGTCGCGCAGAAAACCGCCCGAGGAGTGCCGGGACCGCGTGCCCTCCGTGTATGCGACGGAGGTGACGCCGATGACCTTCAGGCCGAGGGCTCGCGCGTTCATCGCCATCTCCACCGGGAGCGCGTTGCGCCCGGAGAGCGAGATGATCACGAGGAGGTCGCCCGCCCTGGTGGGGCCGGAGTCGAGTACCGCGCCCGCCAGGCCGTCGACCCGCTCCAGCGCCGAGCCTAGGGTCGCCGGCATGACGTCGACGCCGACCGTGCCCGGCACCGCCAGCAGGTTCATCAGGGCGAGCCCGCCCGCCCGGTAGACGACGTCCTGCGCGGGCAGCGAGGAATGCCCGGCTCCGAAGGCGAAGAGCCTGCCGCCCGCGGCGACGGTGTCGGCGATCGCGGTGCCCGCGGCCGCGATGTTCTCGGCCTCCTCGTCGCGTACGCGCTCCAGCAGGCCGATCGCTGCGCCGAAGAACTGACCGGCCAGCTTGCTGTCGCTCATCGAGGAGGCCCTTTCCGCCGGGAAGGAGTGTTCACGGGATGTCCATGAGGTGTCGTGTCGCGGATCACGTTGCGGTCTGGACCAGTTGCCTGTCAATACCGCTTCCACCGTTCCGGCGCGGGACGTTCGACCGGCTCGGCACGGTTGTCAGCGGTATGCGTCAGAATTGGTGGAGGGCCAGCGCACGACGTATTCCTGTCACAGCACCGAGGGGCACGAATGTCCGGACTGATCGACACCACGGAGATGTATCTCCGCACCATCCTCGAACTCGAAGAGGAAGGCGTGGTGCCCATGCGCGCCCGGATCGCGGAGCGGCTGGACCAGAGTGGTCCGACCGTCAGCCAGACCGTGGCGCGGATGGAGCGCGACGGTCTGGTCCAGGTGGCGGGCGACCGCCATCTGGAGCTGACCAGCGAGGGACGCCGCCTCGCGACCCGTGTCATGCGCAAGCACCGGCTCGCCGAATGCCTGCTCGTCGACGTCATCGGCCTGGAGTGGGAGCAGGTCCACGCGGAGGCGTGCCGATGGGAGCACGTGATGAGCGAGGCGGTGGAGCGGCGGGTCCTGGAGCTGCTGCGCCACCCCACGGAGTCCCCGTACGGGAACCCGATCCCGGGACTGGAGGAGCTGGGGGAGAAGGCCGAGGTCGATCCCTTCCTCGACGAGGGCATGGTGAGCCTGTCCGAGCTCGACCCCGGTGCCGAGGGCAAGACGGTGGTCGTGCGCCGGATCGGTGAGCCGATCCAGACGGACGCCCAGCTGATGTACACGCTGCGGCGGGCGGGCGTGCAACCCGGTTCGGTGGTCAGCGTGACCCAGTCGCCGGGCGGGGTGCTGGTCGGCAGCGGTGGCGAGGCCGCTGAGCTGGACACCGAGGTCGCCTCGCACGTGTTCGTGGGCAAGCGCTGAGTCGCCTCCGGTACGGCCGGGGGGCGCCCTCGGCCGTACCGGGCCCCGCACCTTGACGCGTCGACGCGACATCGGCGGACGTCGGTAGGACATCCACGGACGCCGGCGGGGGTGCCGAAGCGGAGAGCGGCATTCGCTGTCTGTCCGGCCTTGGTGTTTCGGCGTTCGCTTTTTTGTTTTTCTGCCCGGACCGCAGCGCTTGGACCGATCACGTGCCAGGCTGTGGCTCCAGGCGTGCCTGAGAGCGTCGGCCCGCGGCCGCGCGGTCGGGAGGGAGCAGGTGTATGCGCCCATCGAACTGGCCCATCCACCCCGCCGGCCTCATCCGCCCGCCCGGCCCATCAGGTCTGTCCGCCCCACCTGGGTTGTCCCTATCGCCGGACGCTTACGCCTCGGCCGCCCCATCAACGTCGGCCGCACCGTTGAGCCCGGCAGCCCCGTTGAGCCCGGCAGCCCCGTTGATCCCGGCAGCCCCGGCAGCCCCGGCAGCCCCGGCAGCCCCGGCAGCCCCGGCAGCCCCGGCGGGCCCCTTCACCCCATCCCGCCCGCCTGCCGCCGCGGGCTCGCCCCCCGTCCGCCCCGCCCGGCCGATTCTTCGCCGACCGGCGGGTACTCCGGTCGGCGAAAGGCCCCCGAGCAGCAGAGGGCCCCGGCGCCTGCGGGCGCCGGGGCCTGCCCTCCCCCTGTTTCGACCCGGAGCCCCGAGCTCTCAGGGTCGGTCCCCACGGGCCCTCATCCCCGAGCGGCCCGCCTCCCGGGAAAAGGTCTCCCCTCCGCCAACGCCGCCAACCCTCGGGGCCGGTCACTCATACGAGGGGTGTTGGTCGGCGGAAGCTTGATTCGAATAAAGGTTCGATAGTCTGCGTGGTGTGTGACCGTGCGTTGAACGAATGGGACCGATCGGTGATCGAGGACGAGAAGGGGGTGCCGGAATCCATGGCGCGACGCATCGATGTGACCGGGGCCGAGGGCGTACGTCTCGCGGCCTGGGAGTTCGCCGAACCGCCCAAGGGAGGCGGCCCGGAGGGCGAGCGCGCCCCCGGCGTCCTCCTGCTCCACGGCCTGATGGGCCGGGCCTCCCACTGGGCCTCGACCTGCCGTCGGCTCGCCGGACGGTATCGCGCCGTGGGCCTCGACCAGCGCGGCCACGGCCGCAGCGAGAAGCCGGCCGAGCACGCGTACACCCGGGACGCGTATGTGGCCGATGTCGAGGCGGCGATCGAGCAGCTCGGCCTCGCCCCCGTCACCCTCGTCGGACACGCGATGGGGGCTCTCACCGCGTGGCAGGTCGCCGCGAAGCGCCCGGATCTGGTCCGTGCCCTGGTCATCTGCGACATGCGGGCCTCCGCGCTCGGCGCGGCCTCGCAACGGGAGTGGGAGGAGTGGTTCGGGTCCTGGCCGGTGCCGTTCGCGACGCTCGCCGATGTACGGAAGTGGTTCGGTGAGCACGACCCCCGGGTGGAGCGGCCGAACCCGGCACGCGGCGACTTCTTCGCCGAGGTGATGGCCGAACGGGCGGACGGCTGGCGCCCCGTCTTCTCCCGCCGCCAGATGCTCCGGTCCCGTGCGACCTGGGTGTTCGACGCGCACTGGGAGGAGCTGGCCCTGGTCCGCTGCCCGGCCCTGGTGCTCCGGGGGATCGACGGGGCGCTCGGCCGGGCGGAGGCCCAGGAGATGGTTCGGGTGCTGCCACGCGGGCAGTACGCGGAGGTGGCCGAAGCGGGTCACCTCGTCCACTACGACCAGCCGGATGGCTGGCTCGCGGCGGTCAGACCGTTTCTGGAACGGTTCGCCGAGGGCCCCTGGGGCGAGGGCCGTGAGCCTGGTCCCGCCTTCCGGTGAGCAGCCCGGTGAGGACCGCGGGCCCTGCCCCCTCCCCGTGAGCGGTCCGGGGCGGCGGGCGCCGGCCGGACCGTAAGGGCCCCACGCGGTCCGCGGTGTGACGAGTGAGGTGTGCCGAGCGGGTGGCCCCGGCATGGCCGACCGGACCGTGACGGACCCGAGCGGGATCCGTCACGACCCGCCCGTGTCAGCCCTTGCTGACCGCCGCCAGGATCTCCGGCAGCCGCTTCGCCGTGCGCGGCGCGGCGATCCGCAGCCCCGCCCAGACGAGCAGCGCCCCGTACGCCAGGCCCGCGGGCAGCAGCGGCCACAGCCACTCGTGCCGGTCCGTGACGCTCAGCCAGATCGTCGTCGCGACCATGGGCGCACCGAGCACCAGCGCGGAGATCATGCCGCCGAAGATCGAGATCCAGGCGAGTCCGGCCTGTCCCGGCGCGACGTTCTTGAACGCCCCGTCCTGCGGAATCGAGTATGGGAACAGTGCGGAGGCCACCGCGCCCGTTCCCAGCATCCCGCCCAGCAGGGCGAACGACAGTCCCAGAGCCCCGGGCAGGGCCACCCAGTCGCCGACCATCGCCGCCGTCACCAGCGTCACCACGGCCGTGTACGGCAGGGTGATCAGCAACAGGGCCAGCGCCCGCGCCCGCAGTTCGACGTACGCGTCCCGAGTGGAGGAGATCGTCAGCGCCACCATCCAGAACGCGGAGGTGTCCTGGCCGAACTGGTTGTACATCTGGACACCAAGCATCCCGGCCGCCAGGCAGGCGAAGTAGACCGAACCGTGGCCCTGCAGCGCGTTGATGACCGGCACGATCAGCCCGATCGCCAGCGCGGTGACCCAGGCCGCCTTGGTCTTCGGGTCGCGCGCGACGTACCGCAGGCTGCGCTCCATCACCGTGCCCGTCCGTCCGGCGGGCAGCAGCGCGGCAAGGCCGGATCCGCTCCGGCCGGCCTTCTCACGGGTCGGTGCGGCGGCGGCCAGGGTCGAACCGTCCGGGGCCGTCATCAGCTTCACCAGACTCCGCTGCCACAGCCACAGCAGCAGCACCAACGCCGCCACGGACAGCAGCAGTTGCGCGAGAGCCTGTCCGTAGAGCCCCCGCGACGCCGCGTCCACGGAACCGATCGCCGAGGCGGGCGGCAGCCAGCGCACCACGTTCGCCGCCGGGGCCAGCGCGGACAGGCCGCCCGCCTCGCCCAGCCGCTGCATGCCGAAGTTGACGAACTGGAAGCCCACCGCGATCACCAGCCCGCTGAGCACCGCCAGGTCGCGGCCCTTGCGCGAGGTCAGCAGCCGGGTGTTGGCCGTGGCCACGGTCCGGGCCAGGGTCACGCAGACCAGCAGTGTGAGCGGCGCGGCGACCACCGCGAACACGGCACCGGCCGCCCCGTGCGCCACCGCGATCACCGAGCCCACCGTCAGACACAGGGTGAACAGCGGGCCGATCCCGACCAGCGACGCCACCAGCAGCGCCGTGATCAGCGGGCGTGGCCGCAGCGGCAGCATCACCAGCCGACTCGGGTCGAGCGTCTCGTCGCCGGCGGCGAAGAACAGCGGCATCACCGCCCAGGCGACCGCCAGCACCACGGCCGTCAGTACGACCATGGACGCGACATGGGCGTTCCCGCGCAGCAGGATCAGTCCCAGCAGCTGGCTCGCGGCGAACAGCGCGGCGAAGACGATGGAGGTGATGTACGCGGCGCGTCGGCCCGCCGACTGGCGCAGCCCGTTGCGCAGCAGGGCCAGCTTGAGCTGTACGAAGACGGGGACGAGCGCCGTTCGCCCGGACGCGGCGGGCCGGACGGAGGCGGCCCCCACGGGGGTGTCGAGCGCGCTCATCGGTCGCCGCCCAGCCAGTCCAGGGACTCGTCGGCGGCCCGGGAACCCGCACCGACCAGTTCGAGGAAGGCGTCCTGCAGCGAGGACGCGTCGCCGCGCACCTCGGCCAGGGGGCCCTGGGCCCTGATCTGTCCGGCGGCCATGACGGCCACCCAGTCGCAGAGGGACTCCACCAGCTCCATCACATGGCTGGAGAAGATGACGGTCGCGCCCGAGTGCGTGTAGCGCACCAGGACTTCGCGGATGGTCTGGGCCGACACCGGGTCGACGCCCTCGAACGGCTCGTCCAGGAAGAGCACTTCGGGGTTGTGCAGCAGCGCGGCGGCCAGCCCGATCTTCTTCCGCATACCGGTCGAGTAGTCGACGACCAGCTTGTGCTGGGAGCCCGCCAGGCCGAGGACGTCGAGGAGTTGGGTGGCCCGCTTGTCGACCTCGGCGCCCGGCAGACCGCGCAGCCTGCCGGTGTACGCGAGGAGTTCGCGCCCCGAGAGGCGCTCGAAGAGCCGCAGCCCCTCCGGAAGCACGCCGATTCTGGACTTCACGGCGACCGGGTCGCGCCACACGTCGTGGCCGCCGATCTCTATGCGTCCCTCGTCGGGGCGGAGCAGCCCGGTGATCATCGACAGCGTGGTGGTCTTGCCCGCACCGTTCGGTCCCACCAGGCCGATGAACTTGCCCGCGGGCAGCTCCAGGTCGACCCCGGCGACCGCGGTCTGCTCCCCGAACCGCTTCCAGAGCCCCTGTACGCGAACGGCGGGCGGTGTCGTTGGCACTCCACTCGCTGTTCCCGTCTCTCCGGCCCGGACTTCCCTGTCGTTCTGTGCCCGGTCCTGCATATTTTCTTGCCTTTCGTTGCCCCGTTTGTTCGGACAGCTTACGAAACACTTATCCGGGTGTCGGCCGTCAAGGAAGGGATCAGGCGTTGGCCGGGAGCGGACCGCCGGGACGCCGGCCGCCTCTCTGATGCGGGCGAGCGGGCCGATGACCTCCCCGAGTCCGGCAGTCGGCGGTTGGCGGCGGCCGGGCGGCGGGCCCATCGGACCGCGCCGCGTCCGCGGGTCCGGGGCGGCGGGCGGTCACGGAACGGCCCTCGCCGCGACCGGCGAGATCGACTCCGATGGGCTTTTCCATGAACGGCGAAACCGTCGGCGCCACGCGGGGTTACGGGTGTACCGGAGGCGTCGGCGGTGTGCCGGTCCGGCCCACGGGGCGCATGGATGCATCGGCGGGGGCGCGCGCGGGGCGGTGTCCGGCGGGGCGGGTAGCCCCATGTACGGGCGACGTCGTGGCGGTCGTCCGCGGCACGGGGAGCACCCGCCTGCGGCCATGCCGGAGGGGGCACCCGCAGCACGGTCGGAACGATCGGCCTCCGTCACATACCGACAGGAATGACAAGGAACAGCAAGGAAGAAGACGGACATGGTGAACACGGTGAATGTGCGCATTTTCCGCGCAATCTAAGGGCATTGATCCGCTCAATCGATCTCTGCGGCATCTGGGGGAAACATGGCAGCCAGGCCTCTCGTCGCCCGCCAGCCGAACGAACGGCTCCAGGCGCTCATTCAGGAAGCCGGATGTTCCAACGCCGGCCTCGCCCGCCGCGTCAACATGGTCGGCGCGGAGCGCGGGCTCGACCTGCGGTACGACAAGACCTCCGTGGCCCGGTGGCTGCGCGGGCAGCAGCCGCGAGGCCGGGCGTCGGGCGTCATCGCCGAAGCGCTCGGCCGCAAGCTCGGCCGTACGGTCACGATCGACGAGATCGGCATGGCCAACGGCAAGAACCTGGCGTCCGGCGTCGGTCTCCAGTTCGCCCCCACCGTCATGGGCGCGATCGAGCAGGTCTGCGAGCTGTGGCGGAGCGATGTCGGCCGCCGCGACTTCCTGACGGGTTCCACGGTCGCCTCGTCGGCCCTGGTCGAACCCAGCCGGGACTGGCTGATCACCGGCGCCGACCCACAGGTGGCGCGGTCGGCCGGGGCCCGGGTCGGGATGTCGGACGTGGCGGCGGTCCGGGCGATGACATCCGCGCTGGCCGACCTCGACCACCGGTTCGGCAGCGGCCATGTGCGGCCGGTACTCGTGCACTATCTGAACAGCGTGGTGTCCGGGCTGCTTTCGGGCGCGTACCGGGAGTCGGTCGGACGGCAGTTGTTCGCCGCCGTCGCCCGACTCACCGAACTCGGCGGGTACATGGCGGTCGACACGGGGCAACCGGGGCTCGCCCAGCGCTACTACATCCAGGCGCTGCGGCTGGCCCAGGCGGCGGGGGACCGGGCGTACGGCGGCTACGTGCTGGCCGCGTCGATGAGCCATCTCGCCGCGCAGCTCGGCAACCCCAGGGAGATCGCGCAGTTGGCGCGGGCCGCGCAGGAGGGCGCGCGCGGGCACATCACCCCGCGCGCGCAGTCGATGTTCCACGCGGCGGAGGCCCGTGGCCACGCCCTGCTCGGCGACGCCCGCACCTGCCAGGCGGCGGCGGGCCGCGCGTTGGCCGCCCTGGAGCACGCCGAACCGGACACGGGGGACGACCCCGACTGGATCGCCCACTTCGACCCGGCCTACCTGGCCGACGAGTTGGCGCACTGCCACCGCGACCTCGGCCAGGCGGAGGCCGGCGCGCGCCGGGCGAAGGAGGCGCTGGACGGCCACCCGGAGTCCCGGGCCCGCCGCCGGGGCATCGGCCTCGTGCTCCTGGCCACCGCCCAGGTCCAGTTGCGCGAGGTGGAGCAGGCGTGCCACACCGGCACCCGGGCCATGGAGCTGCTGGCGTCGGTGCGTTCCAGCCGGGGCGCGGAGTATCTGGACGATCTGCAGCAGCGCCTGGTCCCGTACGGGGACGAGGCGGCGGTGCGGGAGTTCGGGGCGCGTCTGGAACTCCAGGCGGCCTGAGCGGCGCCGCCGGTCCGCCCTCGCCCGGCGTTCCCCGGCGGTCCGTCGCACGCGTCTCGCGGTCATGCGAACGCCTTTCCACGGCGCCGGGTCCTGCCCGGATCTGTGAAGGGCTGGTGAGCGACCGGACACCCTTGGCGGACAGGGGCGACCACCCGATAGCGTGAGCCGACGATTCCGTAGGTTCACATGTAGGAGTCCCGGTGACGCAGAGCGGACAGGGTGACGAGCGGCAGCTGCCTGCTGCACCGCCCGCGCACGAAGGTGTCGTGCTGCCCGCGGGTGGCGGCGAGCCCTGGATACCAGGAGGGCCCGCGGATCAGGGCGCCCCGGCGGGCGGTCAGCCGTGGGGGCAGCCCTGGGGGCCGCAGGCGGCGCACCCGGATGCCTCGTCGCCGCCGCAGCAGGCCGCTCCGGGGCACGATCCGTACGGGCAGATGCCACCGGGACAGGGATACGGACAGCTGCTGCCCCCGGCCCAGCAGCACCAGCCGCATCACCAGCCGCAGACGTTCGCGCAGCCCCTGCCCCCGGAGGCGGTGCCGGGCGGCGCCGCGCCCGGCCCGGTGCCCGCCGCGGGCGGAGACGCGGACGCCACGCAGTACATCGCCCCGGTGCCCGGCGGACCGGTACCGGGCGGGCTCCCGCCGGAGAACCCCGCGGAGGCCACCCAGTTCCTCGACCACGGGACGCCGCCGCAGCAGCCGCCCGCGTACGGCGGCGACACCGAGGCGACCCAGTACATCCCGCCGGTCCCCGGAGGCGCCCCGTACGGCATCAGACCCGGCGCCCCCGGCGACCGCCAGCCGCCGGCCGAGTTCGACAACCTGTTCCGCGAGGACGGGGTGGCCGGCGCCACCCAGCAGATGCCCCGCCTCGACCCCGCGCCGCAGCACCGGGGCGGGCCCCCGGCGCCCAGGCCCCCGCAGCCGCGGTACCAATCGGCGGACGAGGGCCCGCAGCGGCGCACCGGACAGCGCAAGAAGCGCGCACACGTCACGCTCATCGCCGCGGTGGTCGCCGGCTGCGCCGCCGTGGGCCTGGGCGCGGGGGCACTGATGAGTGGTGGCGACAACAAGGGCGCCGACGACAAGCAGCCCGTGGCGGCCGCCGGTTCACCGTCGAGCGAGCCCTCCCCGCAGCCGACGGAGGACCCGGTGAAGACGCAGGCCGAGGCGTTGGACAAGCTGCTGGCGGACAGCAACAACAGCCGTTCCGCGGTCATCGGCGCCGTCGAGAAGACCAAGAACTGCCAGGACCTGGACCAGGCCGTGACGGATCTGAAGGGCGCCGCCCAGCAGCGCCGCGATCTGGTGACCCGGCTCCAGGAACTGAGCGTCGACCAACTGCCCGACCAGGAACGGCTGACCGCCGCCCTCACCAAGGCGTGGCAGGCGTCCGCCTCCGCCGACGACCACTACGCCGCATGGGCCGAGCAGGCCAAGCAGGGCAAGAAGGTCTGCAAGCACGGCAAGGCCCGCACGACCTATCAGACGCAGCAGGCCACCGTGCGCAGCGGCGAGGCCAGCAAGGCGAAGCAGGAGGCGTCGGAGCTGTGGAACGCGATCGCGTCGAAGTACGGACTGACCCGGCGGGAAGCGGTCGATCTCTGACCCATACCGTCGGCCCCTGACCCACACGGTCGGCCCCTGACCCACACGGTCGGCCCCTGACCCACACGGTCGGCCCCTGACCCACACGGTCGGCCCCTGACCCATGCGGTCGGTGCGCGTGCCGGTCGGCCCCGGACGGCGGGCGGGCCGGGGCGCCCCGGCCCCGTCGGGTACGCCACGGGATTCCCGAGTGTCGACGCGACGGGGGCCGTGCGTGACGAGGGGCACCGCGGCAGGGGCCCGGCAGGGGCCGTACCCGTGCGGACTTGTGCGGAGGTTCTGTACGCGGGCCGGGGGCCGCGTGTGCGGCAGAGGTTCCGTGCGCGCGGTGAGGGCGAGGGCGAGGAAGGACCGCCCCCGCCGCACTCACCCCAGGGCGCTCGCGTCGGACAGCGTCTCGGCGACGTCCACGAAGCCCTTCTGGTCCGCGACGAGCCGCCCGTCGCGCACTACCTGGAACGTCACCTTGCTGTTGACGATGCGCGGATACGCGGATGACCCGAGCGTGTCCGAGAAGCGCCAGCGCAGTGCCGGTGTGAGCCCGCCGGTGTCGAACCGCGGACCGTGGTTGAGCGCGCTGACGACCTTTCCGGCGGTGATCCGGGAGGTGTGGAGCGACTTCACGAGCTCGTGCAGCACCGTATAGGCGATCCATGTGGTCTGGACGCCGGGGTCGTCCGGGTCGATCCGGTTGTCGCCGAAGGCGTGTTTGCGGACCACCGCCCGCATCCCGTCCCAGCGGGCATCGCCCGGCGCCGGGTACCAGCCGGTGACGTACGCCCCCTCGAACGGGGACTTCCGGCCACCGGTGCTGTCGATCATCTGCTGCCCGACACTGCCGAGGACGGACGAGACCCGGACCTGCCCGTACGACGGTTCCAGCCGTCGGAAGGAGTCGAAGAAGGTCTCCGTACGGCTGCCGAGCACGGCCGTCACGCAGCCCTCGCCGCGGCCCGCCGCCTGGAGCGCGTGCCCGGCGGCCTCGTCGTACGACGTCGCCGCCTCCGCCGCCCGGATGTCGGCGGGGGCGGGCCGCCCGGTGCGGGTGAGACCGGTCTTCAGGAGCCACGCCTGGCCGTCGCCGCCCAGGGTGTCGGGCCGCACCACGGACACCCGGTCGCAGCGGTGGGCCAGCTGCTGGGCGTTGCCCGCCAGGAGTGCCGACTGCCCGCCGTTGACGGGGTAGGAGGCGTAGCTGCTGAACTCCTCCTCGGAGGCCCCGTAGCCGCCGATGTAGGGGATGCCGGAGGTCTCCAGCGGTGCCATGAACGACGAGCCGTGCCGGCTGTAGGAGCCGACGACCGCCACCGCCTTGTTCTCGACGGCCAGCCGGGCGCAGTTGGCCGCGCCGGTGGTGGTGTCCGCCTCGTCACAGGTGACGACGCGCAGCTCGTGACCGTCGAGCCCGCCGTTCTCGTTGGCCCAGCGGCCGTACGCGACCGCCATGGCGGTCATGCCGGACATGTTCAGCGCGTCGGGCCCGGTGGTGCCGCTGGGGGCCCAGGTCACGACGGTGATGGGCTCCCTGGAACCCCCCGTGGTTCCAGGGAGCGCCCCGCAGCCCGTGACCAGCAACGCCCCGGCCGCCACCGTGCTCATGAGGAGCTTGAGGGGGCGGGGGGAGGTGAGGCGTCGCCGTCCGGTCATGGGCAAGGAGGATGCCGCCCCCGGGGTAACGGCGCTGTGTGCTTCGCGCAACGCTCGGTGACGTCCAGGTGAATTACGGGGGCCCGTCGGGTTGGCGAAAAAAGGAACGTACGATCGACTACCGTGCAGCAAGGTTCGCAGAACACTTCCCGTCGCGGCCGTCGCTCCTCCACCATGGGCGGCATGCCGCTGAACGACATGCCGTGGTGGCGCTGGCGCAGCAACGTGCGCTCGGCGCTGCACATGCTCTCCGACCCCGTCTTCCACCAGGAGTGCTGGGTGGCCGGGCGGGAAGGGTACGGCGACGTCACCGACGCCGTGTACCGCCTGGTCGAGGACACGTGGCTGGACAACTGGTCCGGCGACAAGTACGTCGGCACGATCTTCCGCGACGCCGACGAGGCCGCCCTCGTCGACGCCGCCGTGCTGCGGGTGCTGCGCATCATGCACCAGATCGGCGCAGACGCCCCCGTGTCGGCTTATCTGGAGCACCCGGGCTGGCCGGAGGCCGTGGTGGCCGCCCGGGAGGCCCATGTGCTGCTCGCCTCCAACGACGGCGAGGACCCGGACACCCCGCCACGTTCCCTGGACGTGCTCCGCGTCATGATAGGGGCCGCGTCATGACCGGATCCGTGGCCTGAACGGGCATGTTCCGGCCGGGGCCGTGGCCTGACCGGCCTCCGTCCCGACCGGTCCGCATCCTGATCGGACCGGCCTGAGCCCGGCCCGATGTGGCACCCTACGGGAATGACCGTGCCACATCCCGCCGAACCGGCCGATACCGCCCCCGATCAGTACGTCCTCACGCTCTCCTGCCCCGACAAGCAGGGGATCGTGCACGCCGTGTCGAGCTATCTCTTCATGACGGGCTGCAACATCGAGGACAGTCAGCAGTTCGGCGACCACGACACGGGTCTGTTCTTCATGCGGGTCCACTTCTCGGCGGACCACCCGGTGACCGTGGAGAAGCTGCGGGCCAGTTTCGCCGCCATCGGCGACTCCTTCCGGATGGACTGGCAGATCCACCGCACCTCGGAGCGGATGCGGGTCGTGCTGATGGTCAGCAAGTTCGGCCACTGCCTCAACGATCTGCTGTTCCGTTCCCGGATCGGGGCGCTGCCGGTCGAGATCGCCGCCGTCGTCTCCAACCACACCGACTTCGCGGAGCTCGTCGCCTCGTACGACATCCCGTTCCGGCACATCCCGGTGACGAAGGACACGAAGGTGGCGGCGGAGGCGGAGCTGCTGGAACTGGTCGAGACGGAGAATGTCGAGCTGGTCGTCCTCGCCCGCTATATGCAGGTCCTCTCGGACGACCTGTGCAAGCGGCTGAGCGGCCGGATCATCAACATCCACCACTCCTTCCTGCCGAGCTTCAAGGGCGCGAAGCCGTACCACCAAGCGCACGCACGCGGTGTGAAGCTGATCGGTGCGACGGCGCACTACGTGACGGCCGATCTCGACGAGGGCCCGATCATCGAGCAGGAGGTCGAGCGGGTGGGCCACGACCTCACCCCGGACCAGTTGGTCGCCGTCGGCCGCGATGTGGAGTGCCAGGCGCTCGCGCGGGCGGTGAAGTGGCATGCCGAGCGCCGCATCCTGCTCAACGGCCACCGCACGGTGATCTTCGCCTGAGGGCTGTCCCGTAATCCGTGGTGGACCAGCGCGCGCGGCGTCGGGTGTGGTGCATCGCAAGGCGGAAGGGCGTCCGCATGCTGGATGTATGCGGACGCTCCGACAGTGCAGCGAGGTGCCGCAGCTGTCGTCGCGCGCCCGCCAGGGATTACGGGACAGCCCTCGGCCTCGATCCACCGATGTGAGATCGGTGGGTAACTTTCGGGAAAACGAGGAAGTGCCTTGTGACCTGGCGATGATGGGAGTTCTTCAGACTTCCAGTACGCACGATCAGCAAGGCACTTCGGAGATGCAAGTTTCCCTTACGCCGGCACCGGTCTCTGCCGCGTTCGACGACCCGAATCCGATCGCACATGCCGGGCTGGTCCCGGTCATGCGGCCGGCCGAGCGGTGCGGCCTTCCGGATCCGGTGGCGCAGAAGGTCGAGCTGAGTGCGTCAAACGGCGCGGGTGCGGCGGCGGGCGCCAAGTCACCAGCATTGTGGCTGGACGCTTCGTTTCTACTTTCTGCGGGCTCTGGCCGCCTTTTGCGTCTTTGAGTTTTTTGCGGCTTTGCCGGCCTGGCTGGAACTCGCTTTGCGGGACCGTGAGGATGGCTGCGGGATAGTGGCGGCGTACTGGGCTGCGAATTGCCGAGTGGCCTCGGTCTGCCAGCGGATGGAATCGGGTAGGTCGGGGATTTTCAGGAGCGTGTCGCATGCCTGGAGCGAGGCGGAATGGTCGCCCACCGAGTATGCGGTGATCGCGTACTCGAAGAGCAGGCCCCACCGGTACACCCAGGACTTGGTGAAGAGCAAGTCGTCCGGTTCCTTTCGGCCGACGACTGCCCTGAGGACAGCGTGCGCGGTGTGGTGGCGGCCTTGGAGGCGCAGGCGTGAGGCGAGTTCGTAGACGGCTTCCAGCCGCTGGGGGCGGGTCTCCCAGGCGCGGGAGAAGGTGTCCATCGCCCCGGCCCAGTCGTCGGTCTTGTCGGCTTTGAGGATGCCGGCCTCCAGCAGTGAGCAGTAGACCTCTTCCGCCCAGCCGCCGATCGCGGCACGCCGCTCGTACAACGAGATCGCTTCTTCCGCGTGGCCCAGGTCGCGTTCGGTGTTGGCCAGGTAGAAGACCGTCCGCGGATTGGAGGGATCGCGTTCGAGTTCACGCCGCAACAGACGCGCGTCACGCTCGAACTTCTCGCTGCGGCAGCCGCCGTCGGCGTGGTCCTCGATGACCAGTGCGTCCAGGTTCTCCTGGATGTCGGGCTCATCCGTGCACGGGTATTCGTGGGTGACGCCTTCGTAGCGCCATGTCACGTCGCCGCGCATCAGGTGTTTGAAGCGGTGCTGGGTTCCTGGGGTGTCGTACCGCAGCATGTACGAGGTCGCGGTCAGGTGCGGCAGTGGGCGGTCCTGGCGCAGGACGTGGTCGGCGTCGATGGTGAGCAGGTAGTCGGCCTTACCGCGGGCCCGTTGGATGTTCTGCGTGCGGTTGTGGCCGAAGTCGGTCCACGGCTCCTCACACAGTTCGCCGGGGATTCCGTCGAGCGTTTTGCGGATCAGGTCCTGGGTACCGTCGCTCGAGCCGGTGTCGGAGATCATCCAAGTGTCGATCAGCGGGCGTACGGAGGAAAGGCACCGTTCGATCACGCGTGATTCATTCTTGACAATCATGCACAGGCAGATGGTTTGCTTCGTCACCCTTCACCGGTCCTGGATGCTGGCTGGCCTTTTCGTACAGGAGCGGGCACTACTGTGGCACATTCTGGTTCCGGGACACGGCATCCACACAGAGGCATGGGCTATCCGTAATTAATCGCAGCAATGCTTCCTTCTCCAGGGAATTGCTCTGTTAGGACATTCCGTATGGGCCAATGTGATGAGTATGAGTGCGCCACGGTCGGATACGCCGCTGGCTCAGGTGATCACAGGTCAAGCTCCCAGTCGGGGACGCCGAACCCTTTCTCGCACCATTGACACAAGGGAGTACTTGGATGAGACCTGAGAGCACGAGACGACTGGGGCTCGGACCGCTGGCGCGCGACGGCTTCAGGAAGGCGGGCATGCTGGCCTCGCTCGCGCTGGTTCTGACGGCTGGTGTGGCCAGCCCGGCCGCCGCAGCGGTGCAGAGCATCACGGATCACTCTGCCGTGGCGTACGGCGGTGACAAGGACAAGTGCACGGACCGTAAGGGCAAGCCAGATCACCGCGCGAGCTCATTCGGCGGTGGCGACGGCAAGGACAAGGATCATTGCCGCGGAGCAACGGGCCCCACAGGACCAACCGGTCCGAAGGGCGCGACCGGAGCCACCGGGGCGACCGGTTCCCAAGGACCTGCCGGGGTGACCGGAGCCACCGGGGCCACTGGCCCGCGGGGACCGCAGGGACTGACGGGAGCCACCGGGGCGACCGGTTCCCAAGGACCTGCCGGGGTGACCGGGGCCACTGGCCCGCGGGGACCGCAGGGACTGACGGGAGCCACCGGGGCCACCGGTTCCCAAGGGCCCGCCGGGGTGACCGGAGCCACCGGAGCCACCGGGGCCACCGGAGCCACCGGAGCCACCGGCGCGACGGGGGCCTCCGGCCCGGACATCGTCGCAATCAGAAATGGAAACGAAGCCTTCCGGACTGCCACTGGTTCACCCCAGGGCAACGCCGGGGCCACAAGCGACGCCTACTTCCAGAGCTGTGCAAGCGTTACCAGCACACCCCCGTCGTGCAACAACTGGATCGACATGAACCCGACGTCGCCGGGTGGAGGCGTCGCGGGATACCCCGCGGGCAAGACAGCTGCGGACACCGAGTTGTCGCAGGTGGGCGGAGGTCGAAACTTCGACATCTACGTTCGGTTCACCGACGGCACAACTTACATTGCGAACTGCCTTGCCAGCGGCGCCCCCGGGAGTATCGTCACCGCGGCAGACCTGCAGTCGGCGTGTTCTCCTGGGTTCTCCCAGATCAGCCCCAACGTTCCCTAGTCCGTCCGGCCCGGCCCACGGCGGCGGGGCGACGTGCGTCAGTGGGCATCGGCTCGGTCTGCACAGAGCGTCCCCGGGCTCTCAATGGCTGGGGATAGCGTTCAAAGGAGACCTCGTCCCCAGCCCCGGTGCTCTGGAGTGGCCCTGGCACGGCTGGTAACCCACGCGCCGCCGATCTCGCGGCCAAGCGGCGCCCTGAACCAGGGGAGACAGCACAGAGCGAGACGGCCGAGACGGCCGTCTCGCTCTGTACTGTCGGCCAGGCGCATCGGCGGTCATGCAATTCGGTGACCGCCGGCACGACAGCACGGCCGGAGCCTTCGCCCACCTGCGCTCCGGCCACTTTCCACGCCAACGCGGCCTGGCTCACCCCGTGGGCCGTGACCTACAACCTGCTGCGGGCCACCGGCGCCCTTAGAGCCGGCTCAGTGAGGCCGCGGTGAACAGGACGTCGCGGATCGCCTCGCGGTCGCCCTGCTGGCCGGCCGCCGCGTCCGCCGGTGGCACGCGCCCGGCGATCAGCTGGCAGAACTCGACGGTGTCCAGTGCGATCTGCGCCACCGTGTGCACGGGCGATCCGGCCGCAGCGGGCGAGTCCAGCGGGATGTACCAGTCGCCGCCGCCCGAGCCCTCGATCTCCAGATGCAGCGAACGGCCCGGTGAACCGGCGGTCACCAGATGGCGGACGGGCCCGGCCAGCCCCGTCCTGCGACGCTCGGCGAGGGCCGCGGGCAGGACCCGGGCCGCCAGGTCGACCATCCGGTTCAGATGCGGGGCGGACGGCGCATCGTACGGGTAGTCCACCGCGTCCGCGATGTCACCGCCGTGCACCCAGCATTCGAAGGCGCGCTCCAGCAGCGCGTCATGCATCGGCATCGCGAAGTCGCCGTACGAGACGGAGAGCTCGGAGACCCGGCGTCCGGCGAACGACACCGTGCGGATGAGGGTGTGGCTCTGGGCGCGCCACGGCTCGTGGATCGAGCGGGTGGGCGGTAGACGGGCCGCGGACCAGTACCGCTCCGTGCGGGCGGTGGGCGACAGCGGCCAGTCGTCGACCCGGCCGGTGGTGCCGTCGCCCAGAGGCACGTCCAGGCCGAGAGCCGTGGCGATCAGCCCGTCAACGGTCATGAGGTGGCTGACGACACCCGCGACCGTCGTCTTGCGGCGGACCTGCTCCTCGTTTTCGAACCACTTCAGCCGCACCGGGGCGTGCCACTCGGAGCCGCCGATGTCATGCAGCAGCGCGTCGAGTCGGGCGGTCTCCGCCTCGTACGGAGCGGCCCAGTCCGGTACCGGGACGGTGGCCGGACGACGGCTCAGGCAGGATTCGATCACCCGGGAACGCAGCGTCGGATCGAGGTCCAGGCTGCGGTCGGTCTGCAGCAGTCCGACGGCGTCGCGCAGCCGCAACGCCTCGTCCGCGCAGGCGGCGCACCCGGTCAGATGCGCCTCCACGGCCTCCATCTCCTCCGCCGAACACGCGGCAAGCGCCCAGGCGCCGAGCAGCGCCTTGAGCACGCTGTGGGGCAGCCGCGGGGCCGATGGGGCCGGCGGGCCCACCGGCTTCCGAGGGAACAGCGGGGCCAGCGGGTTCTGTGGCCTCGGTGGCGTCAGCGGGCCGGATGGTGCCACGGCGGATTCCCGTTCCGTTGTCGTCGTCAGCGGCTCGTCGGGTGGCCATGGCCCTTCGTCGGGCGCGCACGGTGGTTCCTCGGGCGCCCATCGCCGTTCGCCGGATGTCCGTCCCCGCTCCTCGGGTGGTGACGGGCGTACGAGTGGTGAGGGCGGCAGTGGCAGGGCACCGAGGTCGTAGTCGTCGGCGGCTGCCCGCGGCCCGGGGATGCGCGGTGCTCCCCGTACCTCGTCGTCGCGTCCCTCGCTCTCGTCGTCATGCCCGTGCGCGCTGCCGCCGGTGGTCACAGCGTCCGTCCGTATCCGGGCGGCGACGCCCCCTCCAGGGGGTGGGTGTGGGCGGTGGACAGCAGTTGCAGCCCGAGCCGCAGCCGGCGACGAGCCTCGTCCTCGGTGACCCCGAGGTCGGCGGCGGCCTGCCGGTAGTCCCTGCGCTGGACGTAGGCGAGCTCCAGCGCGGCTCGCAACGGGGCGGGCATGGACGTCACGATGTAGTCGGCGCGGGCCGAGGCCGTGGCCCGGCGTACCCGCTCCTCCAACTCGGCACCGGTCCGCCCGTCCGCGTCCTCGGCGGGGCGGTACGACTGGCGCAGCCGCCGCACGGAATGCCGGTGCGAGAGCCGCGCCACCCAGGAACGCATGGAGCCCTGCAGCGGGTCGTAGGCGTCCGGGTTCTCCCACACGTAGCCGAAGACCTCGCGGGTCACCTGGTTCGCGGCGGCCTCGTCGTCGAGCATCCGGAGGGCCTGGCTGTGCACCAGCGAGGCGAACCGGTCGTAGAGTTCGCCGAGGGCGGCCGCCTCACCGCGTGCCAGCCGCTGCTGCATCTTGCGGTCCCAGCGGGGTGGTGCGTTTCTCGCCATGCGACCCCCAGCCCTCTGTTCCCCTCGTCACACCGAATGTAGTCGGCGATGCCGACCACGGACGACCCTTTGTGGCAAGTGCGCCCCTGAAGGGGCCGAGCATGATAAGGAAAGCGCCGCCCTTCTGCGGTGGCGAAATCGTACCTGAAGCAATCATTTCGATTCGAAAACGACTATGGCCTTTCGCAGGGGCCGGTGTTTCATGGGTCTGCGGTGGGGCAGCCGGGAAAGGAGCGGAGACTTCCGGGACCTCGCAGGATCGGGGCGGACCTGATCAGGCCCGTTCGAGTCGGTCGGACCCGGTGAGGAACGATCGGACCCGGTCGGACCCGGATGGAAGTCGAAATCACGGAACAACGTCGGAAGACACGGAACGAGAGGCCCAGTCGCGTGACACTGAAAGTGGCCGAGACCGTGCACGGCGACTGGACCGTGCTGCGTATGTGCGGCGAACTGGATCTGGTGTCGTCGCCCGCGGTACGCCGGTCCGTCCACGAGGCGGTCGCCGAAGGACGCCACGACGTGGTGCTCGACCTCTCCGAGGTCCAGTTCTGCGATTCCAGCGGAGTCGGCGTGCTGATCGCCGCCCGTCGCCTGATGCGTTCGTGCGGGGGCCGGCTGCGGCTGATCCTCCCGGCGCGCGGCGCGGAGGACGGCTCGCACGTCAACCGGGTCATCGGCGCCCTCGGCGTGCGCCGGCTCTTCGACGTCTACCCCGATCCGTGCGCGGCCGTCGACGACGTGGCCCGCCCGCTTCCGGCCTGAGGGCCGGGAAGGCCGGGCGGACCAGTCGGGCTGGGAGGCCGGGAGGCCCGGGAAGGCCGTGGCAGCCGGGGGAGCGGAAAGCTGTGGCGGTCGCGAGTGCCGGGAACGGGACACCGGCCGCCGCCGTCAGGAGAACCGCTCCCGCAGCCGGTATTTCAGCACCTTCCGCAGGGTCTCGTTGCGCGGCAGCTCCGCGACCACCTCCAACTGTTCCGGAAGCTTGTGCACGGACAGCCCCCGTTCCCGCAGATAGCCGGTGACATCGGGCAGGGTCAGCGGAGCCGCCCCCGAGGGCTGCTCGACGACCGCGCAGACCCGTTCGCCGCGCTCCGCGTCCGGGAGCCCGATCACCGCCACCTCCCCGACGTCCGGATGCCCGTGCAGCAGGTCCTCTATCTCCTTGGCGGAGACGTTCTCGCCCTTGCGGATGATGATGTCCTTCAGCCGCCCCGTGAGGACCAGATGGCCGCTCGGCTCGACGCGACCGACGTCCCCGGTGATCAGGAAGCCGTCGGCGTCGAAGGCGGCGGCCGTCGCCGCGGGGTCCAGATAGCCCGTGCAGACGGCCTCCCCGCGCAACCGCACCTCGCCCTCCGCGCCGTACGGCAACGGCCCGCCGTCCTCGTCGGTGATCCGGATCTCCATGCCCGCGGGCGGGCGCCCCTCCGTTCCGGCGAGGCGCTCCGCCGTGTCGTCGGGGGCGCCCATCGTGATCATGGGGACCTCGGTCATGCCGTACCCGTGGGTGAGCTGGACCCCCATCTCCCGCACCACCGCGTGGTACAGCTCCGGCGGCTTCGGCGCCCCGCCGCCCGCCAGCAGTCGCAGCGTGGGGACCGGTCTGCGGTCCGGGCTCCGGCGCTGCTCGGCCAGGAACATCGAGTAGAACGCCGTGGAGCCGCCCGCGACGGTCACCCCGTGGCGCCGGTACTCCACCAGCGCGTCCGGCATCGCGAAGTGCTCGAAGAGCACCGCCGGCACTCCGTACAACAGCAGCATCACCGCGTAGTCCGGCCCGCCGACATGGGCGAACGGGAACGCGATCGAGCCGATGTCGTCGTCCGACAGGCGCAGTGCGTGGGCCAGGCACGAGCCGCCCGCGATCAGGCTGCGGTCGGTGTGCAGCACGCCCTTGGGATCGGAGGTGGTGCCGGAGGTCCAGTAGATCCAGCGCACCGCGGTCCCGTCGGCGGGCGGCGGCGGCAGCACGGCCGGGTCGCCGTCCGGCAGCGACGCGTACGCCTCGAAGACCTGCGGCCCGCGCTCGGCCGCCGCGGCCGGTGTCGCGGCGACCGGCTCCGGGCCCGGTGGTGAGGCCGGCCCCGGCGGTGCGACCGGCTCCGGGGCCGAGGCCAGTCGGTGTGCCATCGCCGTGTGGTCGAAGCCGCGCCAGGTGCCCGGTACGGCGAAGAAGGCGGCCTTCGACTCGCGCAGCGCGAACCCCGTCTCGCGGTCCCGGTGGAACGGGATCACGGGCGACTGCACGGCCCCGATCCGGGTCAGCGCGAACGACAGCAGCACCGTCTCGATCCGGGTCGGCAGCTGCCAGAGGACCACGCCGCCGGGGCGCACCCCCATCGCCCAGAGCCCTGCCGCCACCCTTTCGCCGCGGTCCCGCAGTTCCCCGAAGGTCAGGGTGCGGTCCCCCTGGAACAGGAACGGCCGGTGCGGTGTCAGGGCGGCCCGTCGTTCGACCAGCTCCCAGAAGGTGCCCGACGTGCCCAGCGCGTGTGCGGTCTCGTCCACGACGAACCCCCCAAAACTGACGGTTAGTCAGATCGTGCCGAGAGCGTAGGGCGCCGCGCCTTGTCGGTCCAGGGGTGCGGGGCTAGCCTGAGTGCCGGCATCGAATCTGACGGGTCATCAGAAATGAATATCGGGAAAGCGCCACCGGGTGCGGACAGGGGACACCGTGAAGGAGAAGGGGACACGATGACGGAACTGCCTCGGATCGTCAGCGTCGACGACCATGTGATCGAGCCGCCGCACCTCTTCTCCACCTGGCTGCCCGCCAAGTACCGCGAGCGCGGCCCGCAGCCGCTCACCGCGGGCATCGGGGAACTGGCGTACGTCGGCGGCAAGTACGTGATCACCATGGACCCGGACGGGCCGCCCACCGACTGGTGGATCTACGAGGACCTGAAGTTCCCGTACAAGCGGAACATCGCCGCTGTCGGCTTCGACCGCGACGACATGACGCTGGAGGGCATCACCCGCGCCGAGATGCGGCCCGGCTGCTGGGACCCCGCCGAGCGCCTCAAGGACATGGACCTCAACCACGTCGAGGCGAGCCTGTGCTTCCCCACCTTCCCGCGCTTCTGCGGTCAGACCTTCGCCGAGGCGCACGACAAGGAGGTCGCCCTCGCCTGCGTCCGCGCCTACAACGACTGGATGGTCGAGGAGTGGTGCGGCGACAGCGGCGGACGGCTCGTCCCGCTCTGCATCATCCCGCTCTGGGACATCGACCTGGCGGTCGCGGAGATCCACCGCAACGCGGCGCGCGGGGTGCGCGCCGTCACGTTCTCCGAGATCCCCACCCACCTCGGCCTGCCGTCGATCCACACCGGCTACTGGGACCCGTTCTTCGCCGCCTGCCAGGAGACCGGCACGGTCGTCAACATGCACATCGGGTCCAGTTCGCAGATGCCCGCCGCCTCCCCGGACGCCCCGCCCGCCGTCCAGGCCAGCCTCTCCTTCAACAACGCCATGGCCTCGATGATGGACTTCCTGTTCAGCGGGGTCCTGGTGCGCTTCCCCCGGCTGAAACTCGCCTACAGCGAAGGCCAGATGGGCTGGATCCCGTACGCCCTGGAACGCGCCGACGACGTCTGGGAGGAGCACCGGGCCTGGGGCGGGGTGCGCGACCTCGTTCCCGAGCCGCCGTCCACGTACTACTACCGGCAGATCTTCTGCTGCTTCTTCCGCGACAAGCACGGCGTCGCCTCGCTCGACGTCGTCGGCCGGGACAACGCCACCTTCGAGACCGACTACCCGCACGTCGACTCGACCTTCCCGCACACCAAGGAGGTCGCGCTCGCCCACGTCGAGGGACTGGACGACGAGACCGTCTACAAACTGATGCGCGGAAACGCCATCCGGATGCTCGGCCTCGACCTCGACCGCGACCGCCGCCCGGGGACGGCCGGACACCTGGACCGGGCGGCCGGGTAGGGGCCCGCGATGGATCTCGCGTACACCGAGGCCGAGGAGGAGTTCCGGGCGCGGCTGCGCGCGTGGCTGACCGCCGTACTCCCCAAGCTGCCCCCGAAGCCCGCCCCCGCCGACTGGCCGGGGCGGCGCGCGTACGACACCGCCTGGCAGCGGATGCTGTACGAGGCCGGCTACGCGGGCCTGCACTGGCCCGTCGACGCGGGCGGACAGGGCGCCACCCCGACCCAGCACCTGATCTTTCTGGAGGAGACGGAACGGGCGGGCGCCCCCTACGTCGGTGCCAACTTCGTCGGACTGCTGCACGCCGGGCCGACCGTCGCCGCCGAGGGCACCGCCGAACAACGGGCGCGCTGGCTGCCCCCCGTCCTGCGCGGCGACGAGATCTGGTGCCAGGGCTTCAGCGAGCCCGACGCCGGATCGGACCTCGCCGCGCTGCGCACCCGGGCCGTGCGCGACGGCGACCACTACGTGGTCAGCGGGCAGAAGATCTGGACCTCGCACGCCGAGGTCGCCGACTGGTGCGAACTGCTGGTGCGCACCGACCCGGCGGCCCCCCGGCACCGCGGCATCACCTGGCTCGCCATGGCGATGGACAGCCCCGGTGTCACCGTCCGCCCGCTGCGCACCCTCGCCGGGTCCACCGAGTTCGCGGAGGTGTTCCTCGACGAGGTGCGGGTGCCGGTTTCGCACCGGGTCGGCGCGGAGAACGACGGCTGGCGGGTCACCATGGTCACGCTCTCCTTCGAGCGCGGCACGGCCTTCGTCGGCGAGGTCGTCGCCTGCCGCCGCACCCTGGCCGCGCTGGCCACCGAGGCGCGGGCCAACGGCCGCTGGGACGACCCGGTGCTGCGCCGGCGGCTGGGCAGGCTGAACGCCGAGTTCCGGGCGCTGTGGCGGCTCACCCAGTGGAACGTGAGCGAGGCGTCGAGGACGGGCCCCGCCAGGCGCGGCGAGGGTGTGTCCCGCACGGGCGGCGTGCCCGGCACCGGGGGATCGGTCTTCAAGCTGCGCTACTCGCACGCCCGCCAGGAGCTGTACGAGACGGCCGCCGAGGTGCTCGGCGCGGACGCCGCCGATCTGGACCGGGAATGGGTCCTGGACCGGCTCTCCTCGCTCTCGTACACGATCGCCGCGGGCACCTCGCAGATTCAGCGGAACATCGTCGCCGAGCGGATACTCGGCCTGCCGAAGGGGCGCTGAACCGGCCATGGACTTCCAACTCTCGGACGACCAGCGGGCACTGCGCGCGGGGATACGGGACATCCTCGCCGGGCGCTTCGACAGGGACCGGATGCGGGCCGCCCTCGACGCGGGCGCGGCGGTGGACCGGGGGCTGTGGCGGGAACTCGGCGAGGCCGGGTTCTTCGCGCTGCGACAGCCGGAGAAGGAGGGCGGCGCCGGGCTCGGGCTGCCCGAGGCGGTCCTGCTCTTCGAGGAGGCGGGGCGGTCGCTGCTGCCCGGACCGCTGATCGCCACCCACCTCGCCGCGGGGGTCGTGAAGGGCGCGGCGGAGGGGACGGCGGTGGTCACCGTGCTGGAGCCGGGCCGGCCGGTGGAACACCTGGCGGACGCGGACGCCCTGCTGGTGCCGGGGACGGCGGACGCGGACGGACCACCGGTGCCGGGCCCGGGGGGCGGGAGGGCGCCGAAGGGGGCGTACGCCCTGACGGGCGGGGAACTTCGGGACCTCGTACGCGAGGCCGCCGAGCCCGTACGGTCGCTCGACCCGTTCACCCCGCTGTGGCGGGTCACCGATCCCACCGGGACGCCCGGTGAGCGGCTGCCCGGCGAGACGGCCCGGTGGCGTGACGAGGGCGCCCTGCTCGCCGCGGCCGAACAGCTCGGCAGCTCCGCCCGCACGACCGGAATGGCCGTCCAACACGCCCGAGCGCGCGAACAGTTCGGCGCCCCGATCGGATCCTTCCAGGCGGTCAAGCACCTGTGCGCCGACATGCTGGTCCGTACCGAGCTGGCACGCTGCGCGGTCTACGCGGCGGCCGTGACCGCGGACCCCGTGGAGATCGCCGGGGCCAAGCTGCTCGCCGACGAAGCGGCGGTCCGCAACGCCCGCGACTGCCTCCAGGTGCACGGGGGCATGGGCTTCACCTGGGAGGCGGATGTCCATCTGCACCTCAAGCGGGCCTGGTCGCGGTCCGGGCGATGGATCAGGGCGGCGGTGGCCGAGGAACGGCTCGCATCGGATCTGTGGTGAGACCGGTCCGGATCTGTGCGCGGTCCGGCCGGGACTCGTGTCGGGCGGTTCGGATCCGTGTTCGGGCCGGTCGGGTTCCGTGAAGACTTCCGCTCGCGGGAATGTGCGAACGCGGGCCGCGGGCAGATGACGGACGGCCCTCAGGGCCTCACAGAGCGGAGTCACACGGTGCGTACGGCCGCCTCGGGGCGGGGGGTGTGCCCCAGGAGTGATTCGTCACGGGGTGGAGTCGGCCGCTACCTCGGGTACGCTCCGTGGGGTGCGAGAGGTTCTGGAACCGGGTGTGCCGGATGATCCGGATGTTGCCCACGTGGCGGCTCCGGACCGGAAGGGACGCCGGGCTCGGGTTCCGTGCGGTGACGCCGGACCTGCCCGGGAGACGGGTTCCGAGGCCTCCGCGCGATTCTGTTCGACTCTCCGCAATGCGCGTCGCACAGTATGTACCACGCGTACTCCTTCGCGCTGGAATATGCCCGAAGTGCTTGTTGCGGTGACTGTACGTCAACCATGCTGTCGCGTAGGGGGATCACGTTCCGTGACCCCGAGGAGGCGCGAGGCGATGTGTCCGCCGGTTCGGATGGTGTGAGCGGTGCAGGTGCTTCAGGTTCAGCTGAAGGTCGGTCCGGATCCCGCAGAGGTCGGGCGGGCACGCAGATGGGCGCGGTCGAGACTGATCGGGTCGGGGATGAGGAGTGACGAGCCGCTGGCCGAGACCCTCATCCTGCTGATCTCGGAACTGGTCACGAACGCGGTGGTCCACACCGGCTGCCCGGCCGTGCTGCGCATGTTGTTCGGCTCGGCGGGCGGGTCCGGGGTCGGGACGGTGCGGGTCGAGGTGGCCGACGCAAGCTGTCGCCCGCCGCTGCAGCGTCACGCCGAGGGCGAGGACACCGGCGGCCGGGGGCTGGGACTCGTCGACGGCCTCGCCGACCGCTGGGGCTGGCAGCCGGAGGGCGCGGGCAAGCGGATCTGGTGCGAGGTCGACCGGAAGCCCCCGCTGGTCCAGGTCGTCCCCCTGCGTCCGGGTGGCCAGGGCCTGCGGACCCTGCCGGGGGCGACGGACACCCACGCCGCGCCGGGCGCGGTAGGTGCGCGGGGCGTGCACAACAGCGCGCCAGGCGTCCGTAGTGCGCCGCGTGCGGGTGGGGTGAGCGGCGTGAACCATGAGGTGTACGAGCCCTCGCGCGCCACCACGCGCCGCGCATAAAGGTTCGTGCATCTTCGTGCATAAAGGTTAAAGCAGTGACCCCAAGGGGCAGTTGCGGAAGGTCGGGCCTTCGGGAGCCGGGGGCGGGGCGTTCCAGCGGTGCCCCGGCAGGTCCGGGTACGGACGGCGACACCGCGTCGAACGCGTCGAGCCGCCTGGGCAGCGCCTCCATGGCGGGCTCGTCCGCCCGGTCCGGGCTCTCACAGCACGGCGACCGGGGCGACCGGGGTGCCGGTGGCGCCGACGAACGGTTCGGGCATGGCCGACAGTAGGAAGGCGTAACGTTTCTCCTCGGCGCACGCCGTGGACAGCGCCTCCAGGTTCCAGTTCTGGCCCTGGAGCATGCCCATCTCGACCAGGTCCAGCGCGTGCACACCGAGCCACAGGTCCTCGATCTCGGGCGGGAAGATCTCGAAGGTCAGGGTGTCGTTGGCGACCGCCGCCACATCGCGCGCGCGGAACCACTCGGGTGTGCGTATCGAGAGGCCGGGCGAGGGGTGGGCGTACGCGGGCCTGTCGCCCGACAGATAGACCCGCATCTGCCCCGTCCGTACGAGGACGATGTCGCCGGAGCGGACCCGGACCCCGGCCAGGTCCTCCGCCGCGTCCAGGTCCTCGGGGGTGACGGCGTGGTCGCCGGGCAGCCGGTCCGCGCCGTGCGCGCGCGCCACGTCGAGGAGGATCCCGCGCGAGACGAGGTGCGGCACCTTGTCGATGCCGCTGAACCGCGCGCCCTCGTGCGCGGTGATGGTGTCGGCGGGGCGGCCGTTGTAGATCCTCCCCGAGTGCGAGGCGTGGGTGAGGGCGTCCCAGTGGGTGGCCGTCTGCAGGCTCAGCACCGCCGCATCGTCACTGGTGGCGACCGTGCCGGGGCCGAAGAGCTCCTGGTTGATCTGGACCATGGTGTGCAGCGGGTTGATCCTTCCGGGGATCAGCCCGCTCTGCACGCCGTCCTGCTGGAGGGGGAGCGCGAGCGGGACGCGAAGCCCGGAGCGGACCGTGGCGACGGCGTCCCGTACCACGGCGTCGGTGATCAGGTTGAGGGTGCCGATCTCGTCTTCGGCTCCCCAACGGCCCCAGTTGTTCACGCGTGTGGCGATGTCATGGAACTCGGCCGGCAGTGACACGGCGCCTCCCGGGGGCTTGTGTTCGTGGACCTGATGGCCCATAAAATCTAACGGTCCGTCAGAAACTGCGGAAAGGGGCCGGGCATGGGGAACTTCTTGGCAGGCAAGGTGGTGGCCGTGACCGGTGCCGGACGCGGGATCGGACGGGCGGTCGCGATCGCGGCGGCGGCCGAGGGCGCCCGGGTCGTCGTCAACGACTACGGCGTCTCCATCGAGGGAGGCGAACCGAGCAGCGAGGTGGCCGAGTCCGTCGTCGAGGAGATCGAGGCGGCGGGCGGGCAGGCGGTGGCCGTCGCCGACGACATCTCCACGATGGCGGGCGGGCAGCGGATCGTGGACACGGCGCTCGCGCGCTACGGGCGGATCGACGGGGTCGTGTGCGTGGCCGGCATCCTGCGCGAGCGCATGCTGTTCAACATGGCCGAGGAGGAGTGGGACCCGGTCGTCGCCACCCACCTGAAGGGCACTTTCACCGTCTTCAGGGCCGCGTCGGCGGTCATGCGCAAGCAGGACGGCGGCGGCACGCTCATCGGCTTCACCAGCGGAAACCACCAGGGAAGCGTCGCCCAGGCCAACTACAGCGCCGCGAAGGGCGGGATCATCTCGCTGGTGCGGAGCGCCGCGCTCGGGCTGCACAAGTACGGCGTCACGGCGAACGCCGTCGCCCCGGTCGCCCGCACCCGGATGTCCGCCAACGTGCCCATGGAGCTCAAGGAGATCGGCGAGCCGGAGGACGTGGCGGCGCTCGTCGTCTACCTGCTCAGCGACCGGGCCCGCAAGGAGCGGATCACCGGCCAGGTGTACACGGTCGCCGGGCCGAAGATCGCGGTCTGGGCCCAGCCGAGGGAACTGCGCGCGGGGTACGCGGAGGGGCCGTGGACTCCGGAGCGGATCGCCGACTTCCTGCCGGGGACGGTCGGCACCGACCCCATGCCGATGTTGGAGCGGCTGGAGGAGATGGCCGCGGCGGCGGCCGCCAAGGCCCGGCCGAACACCTGACGCGAACGTCCTGATGCGAACACCTGACGTGAACGTTCTGACATGGACGTCCTGACACGGGCGTCCCCACGCGAACGCCCCCCGCTGACATCCCCGACGCTGACGTCTCCGGCACGGACATCTGCGACGGGGACCTCTCCGAGTCCGGTCCGGCCCCGGTGCGCGGGCGTCTGGTGGGCTCCCCGCTCCGTTCCCGTACGCAGGAGGCAAAGTGGACTTCACCTTCGGCCCGAACGACACCGCCTTCCGCGCAACGGCCCGTGCCTGGCTGGAAGAACACCTCGTCGGCGCGTACGCGGCGGCGGCCGGCGCCGGCGGCCCGGGCAGCGAGCACGAGAGCGTCGCGGTCCGCCGCGCCTGGGAACGCGAACTGGGGAGGGGCGGTTGGATCGGCCTCGGCTGGCCGGACCCCGATGGCGAACACGACGATGGATGTGGATGTGGTGCTGCGTACGGTGCTGGACGCGGCGACGGGAACGGTGGCGGCGGCGGGTACGGCAACCGGCGGGCGAGCCTCACACAGCAGGTCGTCTGGGCCGAGGAGTACGCCCGCGCCGCCGCCCCCGCCCGGGTCGGCCACATCGGCGAGAACCTCCTGGCCCCGACGCTGATCGCGCACGGCACCCCGGAGCAGCGGCGGCGCTTCCTGCCCGCCATCGCGCGCGGTGAGGAGCTGTGGTGCCAGGGCTACAGCGAGCCCGGCGCCGGATCCGACCTCGCCGCCGTACGGACCGGCGCCGTCCCCGACACCTCACACGGCGGCCACCGCGTGACCGGCCAGAAGATCTGGACGTCGCTCGCCCGGGAGGCCGACTGGTGCTTCGTCCTGGCCCGTACCGAGCCAGGCTCCCGGCGCCACCGCGGGCTGTCGTTCCTGTTGGTGCCGATGGACCAGCCGGGCAGGATCGAGGTGCGGCCGATCCGCCAGATGTCGGGCACCAGCGAGTTCAACGAGGTCTTCTTCGACGGGGCGCACGCCGAGGAGTGTGTGGGCGGCGAGGGCAACGGCTGGGCGGTCGCCATGGGGCTGCTGGCGCTGGAGCGCGGCGTCTCCACCCTGGTCCAGCAGATCGGGTTCGCCGCCGAACTCGACCGGGTGATCCGGGCCGCCGTCGTCGGCGGCGCCGTCACCGACCCGGTGCTGCGCGAACGCCTCGTCCGGCAGTGGGCGGAGCTCAAGGTCATGCGCTGGAACGCCCTGTGCACGCTCGGTTCCGCCGGAGCCCCCGCCCCGTCGTCCGGCCGCCCCGGTGCGCACGGTGACCCCGGCGCCCCCAGCGTGGCGAAGCTGCTCTGGGGCGGCTGGCACCAGCGCCTGGGCGAACTGGCCGTGCGGATCAGGGGAGCGGCCGGTGCCGTCGGCCCGGACGACTGGGCGCCGGGCGCCCCGTACACGCTCGACGAGACGCAACGGCTGTTCCTGTTCACCCGGTCCGACACCCTCTACGGCGGCTCGGACGAGATCCAGCGGAACATCATCGCCGAGCGGGTGCTCGGCCTGCCGAGGGAGGCGGGATGAGAGGCGTCGTTTTCGACGGCGGTCGGACCGAGGTCGTCGACGACCTGGAGATACGCGACCCCGGGCCCGGCGAGGTGCTGGTGGCGGTGGCCGCGGCCGGACTCTGCCACAGCGATCTGTCGGTGATCGACGGGACGATCCCGTTCCCGTCGCCGGTGGTGCTGGGGCACGAGGGCGCGGGCGTGGTCGAGGCGGTCGGCGCGGGTGTCGGCCATGTGGCACCCGGCGACCACGTGGCGCTGTCGACCCTGGCCAACTGCGGGGCGTGCGCCCAGTGCGACCGGGGGCGGCCGACGATGTGCCGCAAGGCGATCGGCATGCCGGGACGGCCGTTCTCCTGGCGGGGGAAGCCGCTGTACCAGTTCGCCTCCAACTCCGCCTTCGCGGAACACACCTTGGTCAAGGCCGTGCAGGCGGTGAAGATCCCGACCGATCTGCCGCTCCCCTCGGCCGCGCTGATCGGCTGCGGGGTGCTGACCGGCGTCGGGGCCGTGCTCAACCGGGCGAAGGTCGACCACGGCGACACGGTGGTGGTGATCGGCACCGGAGGCATCGGCCTCAACGTGATCCAGGGGGCCAGGGTCGCGGGCGCCCTGACGATCGTCGCGATCGACACCAACCCGGCGAAGGAGGCGGTGGCCCGGCGATTCGGCGCCACCCACTTCCTGACCTCGGCCTCGGTCCAGGCCGTACGGGAGATCCTGCCGCACGGCGCCGACCACGCCTTCGAATGCGTGGGCCGCACGGAACTGATCCGTACCGCGATCGACCTGCTGGACCGGCACGGGCAGGCCGTTCTGCTGGGCGTCCCCGCGGCGACGGCGGAGGCGTCGTTCCTCGTCTCGTCGATGTACCTGGACAAGTCGATCCTGGGCTGCCGCTACGGCTCCTCGCGCCCGCAGCGGGACATCGCGCTGTATGCGCGGCTGTACAGGGAGGGCAGGCTGCTGCTGGACGAACTCGTCAGCGAGACCTACCCGGTGGAGGACTTCGCCAAGGCGGTGGAGGACGCACACCACAGCAGGGTGGCCCGGGGAGTGCTGCTCTTCTGACCAGGGCCGGGACCAGGGCCGGGGCCGATCCGGAGGTTGGGACTTGGGGCGGGGCCGGGGCCTGGGGCGGCACCGCGGGCCGCGTGCCTACGAGCCCTGCCGGTCACGGACGGTCCGGACACCTCAGCCGCGTGTGGCACGGGCCCGGAACGTGCGACGGTACGCGCTGGGGGTCACCCCCAGCGTCGCCTGGAGGTGCTGTCGCAGCGAGGTGGCCGTCCCGAAGCCCGCGTCGCGCGCCACCTGGTCGATCGACAGATCCGTCGACTCCAGCAACTGCCGTGCCCGTTCGACCCGTTGCCGGGTCAGCCACTGCACCGGGCTGACCCCGACCTCCTCCCGGAACCGGCGGGTGAACGTCCGTACGCTCATCGACTCCTGCCGTGCCATGTCGCGGAGCTGTATCGGGTGCTCCAGCCGGCCGAGCGCCCAGGCGCGGGCGGTGGTGGTGGTCGCCAACCGGGCCTCCGGAACGGGCCGTGGGATGTACTGCGCCTGCCCGCCGTCCCGGTGCGGGGGTACGACGGTGCGGCGGGCGACGTCGTTGGCGACCTCGGCACCGTGGTCGCGGCGCACGATGTGCAGGCAGAGGTCGATTCCGGCGGCGACCCCGGCGGAGGTCAGGACGTCCCCGTCGTCGATGAACAGGACGTCCGGATCGACCCGGACGTCCGGAAAGAGCTGCTGGAAGTGGTCGGCCGACGACCAGTGGGTGGTGGCCGGCCGCCCGTCCAGGTAACCGGCCGCCGCCAGTACGTAGCTGCCCGTGCAGATCGAGACCATCCGCGTACCCGGCCTGATGTGCGCGAACGCGGCGGTCAGCTCGTCGGTGAGCCTGCCCTGCGTGTACACGGGGCCCAGCTCGTAACTGGCCGGAACCACTACCGTGTCGGCGGTGGCCAGGGCCTCCGGGCCGTGCTCGACGGTGATCGTGAAGTCCGCGTCCGTCCGGACCGGGCCCGGCGGGCGGATGGAGCAGGTCACGACTTCATAGAGTTTGCGGCCCCTGTTGAGTGGCTCGGAACCGATCGAACGGCCGAAAATCCGCTGGGGGATGCCCAGTTCGAAGGGGAGCAGCCCGTCGAGGGCCAGGACGACGACTCGGTGCGGCATGGACTGACTCCCTTCGACCCTAGCTGGTATAGACCACAAGCTGATACATGTCACTCCCGTGAAGGAAAAGTCAGCGGAGCACCCGCACATTCCCGCCGCGCAGGGCGCAGGCGCGGACGGTCTCGTGGACGGCGATCGGCCGGTCGGTCCCCAGCACGGTGCGCGGGGCGGTTCCCGGCACGGCACCTCGGATGGTCCCCGGTCCGGTGCCCCGGGTGGTTCCGGGCGCGGTGCGGCGGACGGGACCGAGCCTGATGCGGCGAGCGGCTCCCGGCCCGGTGCGGCGAGCGGTTCCGGGCCCGGTGTTCCGGACGGCGGACGGCCGGCCGGGCTCTGGAACCGCAACTTCCGGATGTTCTTCGTCGCCCGTACCGCCGCGCTCTTCGGCGACGGCATGATCCCGGTGGCACTCGCCGCCGGTCTGCTGGGCGGAGGTCGGCCGCCCGCGTCGGTCGGGTACGCGCTGGCCGCCTGGATGGGCCCGCTGGCGCTCTTCGTGCTCTTCGGGGGTGTACTGGCGGACCGGTTCACCCCGCGCCGGATGATGATCGTCGCGGACGTGCTGCGTCTGGTCGGGGCCTCGGTACTGGCGGTCTCCTTCGCCACCGGCGACCCGCCGCTGTGGGTGGTGTACGGGCTCAGCGCGGTGGCCGGTTTGGGCGCCGCGCTGTTCCAGCCGGGCGTCGCGTCGACGGTGCCCCGGGTCGCCGACGACGTGCAGCGCGCCAACGCGGTGCTGCGGGTCTCCGAGGCGCTGATGACCATGGCGGGTCCGGCCTTCGCGGGCGTGCTCGTCGGACTCGCCGACGCCGGTGCGGTCTACATGGCGAACGCGGCCACCTTCCTGGTCTCGGGGGTCTGCCTCTTCCTGATGCGCCTGGCCCCGGCCCCCGCCGACGACGTGCGGCGCGGCACCATGGTCTCCGAACTCGCCGACGGGTGGCGGGAGTTCCGGGCCCGTAGCTGGCTGTGGGGGGTGATCGCGATCTGGACGCTGTACGGCTTCACGGTGCTCGGCCCGATGCTGCCGCTCACCGCCGTCCAGGTCACCGAGGCGCACGGCTCGGGGACGTACGGCGTGTTGATGGCGGTGAACGGGGCGGGCAGCGTCGTCGGAGGGCTGCTCGCTCTTCGGCTGAGACCGCGACGCCCGCTGGCCGCGGGAGCCGTCGCGCTGATCGCGGTCTGCGTGAACCTGGTGGTGCTGGGCCTGGGCGCGCCGGTCGGCGCACTCGCCGCGGGGCAGCTCGTGGCGGGGGCGGCGTTCGCGTTCTGGCTGGTCATGTGGTCGACGACGGTCCAGACCCATGTGCCGCCGGAGGCCCTGAACCGCCTGCACGCATACGACGTGGCGGGCTCGTTGCTGATGGTGGCGGCGGGCCGGGCCCTGGCGGGACCGGTCGCCGAACGCGTGGGCGCCCCGGAGGTGCTGCTGGCCGGGGCGGTGATCAACATGGTGGTGGTGGCGGTCCTGTTGCTGGCCCGGCCGATCCGGCGGCTGGAACGGATCGGGTGAGGAGATGCCTGGTGAGGAGATGCGGGGTGAGGTGATGCCTGGTGAGGAGATGCCTGGTGAGGAGATGCGGGGTGAGGTGATGCGGGGTGAGGTGATGCCCGGTGAGGAGATGAGAAGGACCGGGGCGATGGCGTCGCGGTTGGTGGCCGGGGGCGCGGCAGTGCTGACCGTCGCCGCCGGGCTCGGGGTCAGGGCGGTGTCCGAAGGCGACATCGCCAAGTACGCCGGGGACGCGCTCTACACCGTGCTGATCTGCGCCCTGGTGCTCGTGGCCGCACCCCGTACCCGGCCGCTCGCCGTGGCCGGGACCGGGCTGGTGCTGAGCTGGGCGGTCGAGTTCCTGCAACTGACCGGTCTGCCGGCCGACCTCTCCCGGCACAGCACGATGGCGCGGCTGGTGCTCGGCTCGACCTTCAACGCGCCGGATCTGCTCTGGTACGCGGTCGGGGCAGGGGCCGTCTGGGCTGTTCTGGTACGGGGTCGAGGTGGGGGCCGCCTGGGCCGTTCTGGTACGTAGCCGGGGTGGGGGCCGCGTGGGCCATGACGGCTCCGGCGGCCGCTCTGCTTGCTCGGCTGGCCCGCGCTGCTCGTGCCGTGACCGGCACTAGTGGCTCATGTGAACGCTCCTCGGCCCCGCGCCGTACGGACCCCCGTCCGGTGGCGCGGGGCCGCTTGCTCCCATGCCTCGGCCGGACGGCGGCGGCGTGTGGCCGTGCGGTGTCACCGGGCGCGCGGAATTCCCGCGAAAAGTTTCCGGTGCCCCGTGACATCCCTCCGGCCGGTCCGCTCCGTCGGTGTGGTCAGAGGCGAAAGGAGGGCATGTGTTGCGTACCGGGGACCTGGAGGAATTCCGCGGTTTCGCCGAGGAGCGGTTGCCGTATCTGCGGCGCACCGCATACCTGATGTGCGGGGACTGGCACCACGCCGAGGACATCACGCAGACGGCATTGATGAAGCTCTATTCCGTGTGGGGACGTCGGCGACGGATACGGAACCTGGAGGCGTACGCCCACCGCGTGCTGACCCGGGCCTGCATCGACCACTCACGGCGGCGCTGGCGGCGGGAGCACCCCGCCCGGGACCTTCCCGACCACGTCGAGCCCACCGCGGACCTGGCACTTGAGCTCCAGGTACGCGCGGCACTGAACGGCCTGCCGACGCGTCAGCGTGCCGTGGTGGTCCTGCGCTACTGGGCCGACCTGGACATCGCCGCGACGGCCGCGGCCATGGGTTGCTCCATCGGCACCGTGAAGAGTCACACCGCGCGGGCACTGGCCCGTCTGCGGGCCCTCCTGGGCGACGACCACAGTCCCGACGCACTCGGGACGCTCGCCCAGTCCACCCACCACACCCGAGAGAAGGCCACTCTGTCATGAGCAACCAGGACGTCAGGAATCTGCTGGAGGCCGGGATCGGCGAGGAGCCACCGGTGCGGACCACCGTGGACGCCGTGGTCACAGCCGGACGGCGCAGCCGGACCCGGCGACGTCTCGCGTTCACCGGCGCGGGCGTCACCTCCGCGGCGGCGGTAGCCGTACTGGCCCTGGTCGCACCCGGTGCCGGTCCGGCCCCGAGCGCGTCCGCCGCCGACCTGCTGGTCGGCCCGCTGGTGCCAGCCGGTGTCGGCATCGACGAGGCTCGCCCGCTGCGGCCCGACAGCTTCGGTCCCGGGATCGAGCACACGACGGGCTGGAGCAGCAAGCGGCTTGCCGACACCCTCGTCACTCTGCTCCCCGAGGGTCGGACGGCCACCAAGGACGGTGAGTTCAAGGGCCGGACCTTCCACGTGGACTGGGCCAACGGTGGCGAAGAAGTCACGTTCATCGGCAGCGCGGGGTACACGGCCAAGGAGCCCCGCGTGCCGTTCTGCGCGAAGAGCGCGCTGCCGAAGATCACGCCCAGGGCCGGGGCGCCGAAGCCGCAGGACGTCAGGGAGCGGGAGGTCTGCGAGACGGTCGAACTCGCCGACGGCGCCCGGGCGGAATCGGTGACACTGTGGTTCCCCGAAGACGGCCGTGAGTCCCAGTACGTAAGGGTGGAGCGCAAGGACGGCCGGAGCGTGGCCCTTCAGCAGTGGACGGATCGGCCGACGAAGCGGGTGCCGCTGGACGCCGCCGCGCTGCTGGACATCGCGAACAGCCCGTCCTGGCGGTTCTGACCAGCATCGCCACATCCGCCGCCCGGTGAGACCGGTTTTGGCGCGATGAGTGCAACATGCCGTCGTACGAGGTCCGGCCGGGGGCCGAGCGTTGAAGCACTCCGCTGACACGGAGTCGTTCACGCCGCGGCCCCTGGCCGACCTGGACCGCACGGCAGAAGGTTCCCGAGGCCAAGACCCTGGCCCGGACCGCCCTGCCCGCCCGCTGGCGCCGGGACCGGCACCAGCTCGCACCAGCTCGGATTAGCTCGCACCAGCTCGGGCTAGCTCGGATTAGCTCGGGCTAGCTCGGGCTACCCTGCCCATTCTGCTTGTTCTGTTTGTTCTGCTCGTCCTGCTTCTTCTGGCGGCGCTCCTCGACCTTCTGCATCTCGATGATCGAGAAGACGTGCGCGCTGACCTGTCTGCGGGTGCTGCCGGTGACACAGAGCGCCGTACCGGCGACGGCCGGAGGCACGGACGACGCGAGAATGAGCATCAGCCCGGGCCAGTCGCGCTCGGGACCGCACGGCGACCGGTCCTTCTGGAAGTAGGGGTCCGCGATCGGGGACTCGCAGTCCATGGTGCCCGAGGAGTAGGGGGAGTCCACGGTGTAGGGGGCCAGCAGCAGGTAGCCCAGCCAGATCAGCAGCCCGGACGCGACCGCCAGCAGCGCCAGGCCCCAGCCGATGAGGCCTCCCGAGCGGTTGTTGAACTCCTGGCGGGCGGGCCACTGCATGGAGGTCCTCTTTCTCTGCTTTCTCTGCGCACATGGCGGATCCGTGGACACGACGGACGAGCCGATGATCCTATGCCCCGACCGCATCTGTCCGGCAGATGTCCACAGGGGAGCGGGAGAGGGCGGAATAAGGCCGTGATGTGACCCGGTCCTTACGAACCGCTTGGCCCGATCCTTGCGAACCACTTCTCTCCAGCCAGTGGTCCGGGCGCGGACCTGCCCCGATGCTGGCCGACGTGACCCAGACAACCGACAGCAGGGCCGAGGCCGAAGACGACGGCCGGAAGGCCGGGCCCTCAGCCCCCGACCGACCCGCTCGCCGCGTCCACCACGCCTGGATCGTCGCCGCCGTCACCTTTGTGACGATCACCGGCGGCGCCGCCTTCAACTCCCTCCCGGGGCTCCTCATCGACCCGCTGCACACGGAGTTCGCATGGTGACGCTTTGGGGCACTTGAAATCGGGTCTTGCGCTCTCTGCCGGTTTCCAACCGGTCGGCGCGGATTCGGCGGCAAGGCGCCCGTACGGGGCGGTCCCACAGGGGAGTGCCCCGATCCCTCACTCCGGTGTAGTCGAGTACCGCTCGATGCTCGCGCGGCCTGTCGATCGGTCGAGTAGGCGCAGCTCCCACGGGCCAGTGTTCACATCGAAGTCCTTGCCGAACCCGACCCACTTGCCCGCCATACGTCGGCCCGTCGGCTCGATGAGTAGCTGAATCGAACCGTGGTACCGGGCGCCCTGGTAGTACCCGTCAGCCGCCGTCTGCTCGGTCCACGTACCAGTGACGACGTTCCGATCAACGGTGAGATCCAGAGACAGCGGGCTGTCCGGGTTGGTGGACGCTCCGGGCAGGCTCTGGGCTGTCAGCCGGTTGCCGTGCTGGACGATCACGACGTGGTGCTTACAGCCGAACGTCTCGTCACGGCTGGACGAGTAGAACTCGTACTGGGACAGCCAGACGCCCGCGTACTCGCTCTGCGGCTCTGCCTCCGGGCTTGTGACAGCGTCAGCCGTGCCGACTTCCCCAGCCTCCATGTCGTGGCCTCCTGCCCCGTCCGAGTGGACGCGTGCCATCGGGATCGCGAACCCCAGCGACTCTGGGGTACGGCCGGTGAACCGCTTCAGTGCCCGCGCATACAGCGGGCGGCATGTCCTGGTCTCCCCGGACTCCCAGCGTTGCACGAGTCGCTTGGAGGCGTCGTTCGGTTCCCCCAGCTCCTCGCCTGCGTCACGTAAGCCCCGGGCGAACTCGTCTTGGCTGAGGTTCATCGACTTGCGTACGGAGGTCAGCACGTTGTTGGGGATTCGCTCACGCTCTGCCGTAGTCGTCATGATCCGAGAGTAGCCACGCCACGCCTCCAATGACACCGGTTTGACGCCCTCGGGGTGACGCCGACATGACGCCCGAGGGACGCCTTGAACGTCGCCGCAATGGTCACGACCTGTCCGGAACATGGACGTCATGTCCATCCGCATCAGCGCTTACACGGTGAGAGCCGACGGCACTCAGACCAAGCCACGAACCCTGTACGACGGTGAGGGCGGGGAACCCCTCGCTACTGGCCTGATGCCGCCGTGCCTGTGCCCCAAGTGCAGGGGTGGGCGACATGACCGGAGCACCACGGACCCTCAATTACGTGGAGGCAAGCCAGCATGAGCACGGCAGTAGTGATCCGCGACCCGAAGGCGTACGTCACCCCGGACGTCTGGGAGCGGGAGGTAGCCCTTCTCCTCCGCAACCCGGAGAACACGCGCGAACTGGCAGAGACCAAGTTCGGGCAGGCCATCGCCTACCTGGTCACATGCGGTGAGAACCCGGACCTTCTCATGGGTCCGTCTGAGCAGGTGGACGAGCCATGGCACTCGTTCATGCTCGACTCGATCCCGTACCACCACTTCACCAGCCGGCACTTCGGCCGGTACATCCACCACGTCCCGGAGCTTCCGGGGACGGCGGCCGGAGTCCTGTGCGTCACCGACGACGAGGTGACGCGGGACGGGCACGACCCCCAGACCGGCGGCCCGCTCGTACTGGAACAGACGATCAAGGCCATCAAGGCGGCCGGGTTCGAGATCGACCCCGACCTGTGGGGCATGGAGGACGCGGCCGACTGCAACCAGTGCCACGCCGGGTGCCACGACTCGCCCAAGTAGTAGTGAGCAGCAGATGAGTTGGGGCCTACCGCCGTACGTTGGGGGTGGGCCCCTCATGCCGGAAAGGATCACCGCATGTCATTGGCTGAGTCCTGGAACAGGTACGCGGTCGGAAGCGAGCCACGCAGGACCGTGAACGCCAAGGGAGAGACGACCTGGCTGAACTGGACCCAGTACGCCGATCATGGGCCGGACGAGAGCGTTCTGGGTCCCGTGGTCGGACGTCGGGTGCTGGAACTCGGCTCGGGGAGCGGTAGCAACCTCGCGCACCTCGTGACACTTGGCGCGACCGGTCAAGGGGTGGACGTCGCCCCTGCCCGCGAGACGGCAGCGCGGAAGCGCTGGGGGAATCTGCCGGGCCTTGAGTTCCGTACGGCGGAGGCGATGGCGTTCCTGAACCAGACGGACGAGACATTCGATGTCGTGCTCTCGATCTTTGGTGCCGTGTGGTTCGTCGATCCGGACACCCTGCTCCCGCTGATCCGCTCGCGTATGGCGCCGGACGGAATCCTGGCCTTCTCGCATCTACCTCCGGGCAGTCAGGGACCCAAGCCCGCCAAAGCAGGACTGCGGCACGACCGCACCCCGGATGAGTGGGGGCGCATCCTGACTGGACACGGCTTCTCTGACGTGCGCGTGTCTCTGATCGATCCGCCGGAAGGCAGGGCCGTGGGCACGATGCTTGTCCGTGCCTTGGCGACCTGACCACGCGGCTGTGCGCCTGTCTCAGCAGATCCCGGCCTTCTGGCAGACAGAGCGAACCGTCAGGGCGCTCCACTTCGCGGCTCTGCGCGGCGTCAGGCCCTCAGTGTCGAGCTGCGCGCCGATGGCCCGGTAACTCATCCCCTCCGCCCTCAATTCGAGTATGCGGGCCTGCGCGGTCTGCTCCGCGGGGTTGGGCGCCGCGTCGCGCTCTCGCCCCTCCCCGTCCCCGTGGAAGCCATAGGCGTACGCCCCGACGGTCTTTCGTCCGGATGCCGCCTTGGCCGCACGTCCGTTCCGGAGACGCTTGACCACCATGCGCCGATCGAGTTCGGCGAACACGCCGATGACCTGCCGCATGGCCGTGCGCATCGGGTCGTCAGGGTCGTCCTGGTGGAGCTCTCCGCCATCGGCGGTGAAGACCTTCCCCCGTCACGCCAGACCACGGCAAGCGTGGCTTCCTGCACCGTGAGCGCACGGGCCAACCGGTCAAGAGCGACGGCGGTAGGAGTGAGGAGCCAGCGGCGGAGAGCAAGCCGGTAGGCGAAGAGCGGCCCCCGGTAGGGGGCCGACAGGGTGAAGACGAAGAGCGCAAGCAGCTGGCGAAGGTGGGCCGCGTAAGCGGCCCTCAGCAGGAAGACGAAGGGGCTGGCTCCCTTGGGGGGCCTTCGGCCCCCTCCTTGTCCTTCGTAGACCTGAAGACGGTCAAGCAAGAGGAGCGTCGTCGACGCCCGGCGGACGGGGAGCGGAGTGTTCGGCCAGTCCTGGATCAGGCCAGCGATGCCCGACACAGGGTCGATCGGGGGCAGGCCGGTGATACCGGACAGCTTCTCGTCGATCTCGTCGAGCCTGGCTCGGATCGCCTCGGCACCGGCCGACATCTGCGACAGGGTGATGGTCCCGGAGGCGTAGGACATTAGCCAACCCGTCGAGCCGTTCCCGCAGGGTCTGCGCTTCCTGGTGAAGGTGGGCCGAGTCGTCTCCCTGCTCCTGCCGAGAGGCGAGGACCCAGGGCAGGAAGTCGGGGAAGACGATCCGCGCCAGGACGGCGTTACCGGCTCGCTTGTCGGCCAACTCTCGGGGTACGCGTACGTGCGTCTGTCCGCAGCGGTGGACCGGGGTCCCTCGGTACATGCCGCCTCGCACGGTCTCCCCGCAACGTTCACACGTAGCCAGTCCGGCGAGCAAGGTCTGAGGGGCCGAGCCGGTGCGCGCACCGCCCGTGAAGCGCTTCGGGTTCGTCAGTGCCCACACGAGAGCGTAGTGCGTCGCCTCATCCAGGATCGCGGGCCACTGGCCCGCTCCCATCACCTCACCCCGGTAGGTGGCCTGAGCGATGTACCGAGGGGAGATGAGCACCTTCTTCACGCCGCCTACGCCCCACCCCTTCGCCTCGCCATCTGCCTCACCCTTCGCCTTGCCGGACGACGAGCGGGGAGCGAGCAGACCGAGGCCGGACCAGTAGCGAGCGACAGCCGCCAGGGTCTCGCCTTGAAGGACCATCTCGGCACCCTTGCGGATCGCTTCAGCCTCGGCTTCGACCACGGTCACGTAGTCATCGGCGTATCCGAATGTTCGCAAGCCCGCCTTGTGCGGCTTGCCGTTCTTCGCCGACTGAAGGTTCGACGCCTTCGGCCGCAGCGCCTTCTGCTCGCCCTCGTACTCCGCCCACGCCGTGACCGTCTTGGCCGTGGCCCGACCGGCCGGAAGCCGACGCCGGCCTCGCCCCGTACGGCGGTGACTACGCACCCAAGCCCGCGCCCGCGCGGGGCGGCACGGCGAACCGTGCGCGTGCTGTTCGACGCGGCACGCACCGGACCGTTCTGGCTGCTCGCCGGTACGTTCGCGATCTGCGGGGCCTCGACCAACGGCCTGATCCGCACACACTTCGTGCCCTCGGCCCACGACCACGGCATGCCCATCACCGCCGCCGCCTCGCTGCTCGCCGTCATCGGGGTCTTCGACATCATCGGCACGGTCTTCTCCGGCTGGCTCACCGACCGCTTCGATGCCCGCCGCCTCCTCGCCGTCTCCTACGCGCTGCGCGGCATCTCACTGCTCTTCCTGCCGATGCTGATGGCGCCGACGGTGCACCCGCCCATGATCTTCTTCATCGTCTTCTACGGCCTGGACTGGGTCGCCACCGTGCCTCCGACGCTCGCCCTGTGCCGCGAGCAGTACGGGGAGGACAGCGCCATCGTCTTCGGCTGGGTCCTCGCCTCCCACCAGGTGGGCGCGGCGCTGGTGGCGTTCCTGGGCGGCGTGGCGCGCGATGTGTTCGGCTCCTACGACGTGGTCTGGTACGCGTCGGGAGCGCTGTGCGCGACGGCCGCCCTGATGGCCCTGGTCATCCGGCGCCGCCAGGGCGAGCAGGCGGCCGGAGAACCCGTCATCGGCTGAATCGCCCGAACCGCCCGAACCGCCCCCGGTGGAACAGCAGTGGACCGTCCCTGTCTGCCCCGTCCGTGTCCGTGTCCGCCGTGTCCGTCGTCCCCAGCGCCTCCACCCGGCCGACCACGATCAGATGATCGCCCCCGGTGTGGACGGCGTGGATGCGGCAGTCGATCCAGGCCGGTACGCCGTCCAGCAGCGGTGAACCGGTCGCCGGGGCCCCCTCGTAGGCCACCCCCGCGAACTTGTCGGCCCCGCTCACCGCGAAGCCCCGGCACAACGCCTCCTGGCTTGCCCCGAGCACGTTGACGCAGAAGGCCCCGGCGCGGGCGATGCGCGGCCAGGTCGTTGACGTACGGGCGACCATGAACGCGACCAGGGGCGGATCGAGGGAGAGCGACGCGAACGACTGGCAGGCGAAGCCGGCCGGCCCCTCCTGCCCTGCCGTGCCCTGCTGCCCCGTGGGCCCCACCGAGATGCCGTCGCCCGGGTCGTGTGCGGTGACGATGGTGACCCCGCTCGCGAAGTGTCCCAGCACGCGGCGGAATTCCGCCGGATCGACGGGGGCCCGTTCGCCGTCGGCGACGGCCCGCAGAGACGGGCGCGGCAGCGGATCGACCGGTGTCGGCCCAGCACTGGTGGCGGCGCCGACGGACCTGAGGTACCGGACGGCGGTGGCGGCCATTCCTGCGTGTCCCATCACACCCCCATTAGAGCTGACGGTATGTCAGGTGGGAAGAGTCCGGGCAGGCAACGGGCAGCTACCGCGCACCTTCGCTTTCGTGCCGTGATGGGGGGTCGGTCTCGGCGAACGGGATCTTCCGGATCGGCCGTCCGACCGTCGAAGAGTGCATGGGCGAATGTTCGTGCGGTCGCACCCTTGCTGTCCCCTCACTCACATGGCTGACATAAGCCAACTGAGCTGGAAATAGGCTCGGTTGTCGGGCATATGCTCGCCAGGTGCACAGCTTCGGGGACGCGACTTCTCCGACAGAACGCAACACCGTTTTCCCGTTCCAGGCATATGCGGCCCGGGGCTGTTCGCGACATACCGCCGGACAGGTCGTCATTCGCCGTTTTCTGCCCTCGATGCATGGACCAGTACGTCCGTCGGCGGACCGTGCTCTGCCCCTCACTAGGCCAAACCCTCCGATCGTTTCAAGCAACTCCAAGGAACCCGAATGGTCAGCTCGTCCCACGAGGCGATGCACCGCATCTTTCAGGAGTACCCCGGGCTCTTCTCCCGTGTCTCCGAGGTGCTGGGGATCTCCATCGGCTCCCCGGCCTCGGCCACTGTCATGCCCACGGACCTCACCGAGAACCGGCCACTCGAACGCCGGGTGGACACCCTGCTGCGGATCGACATGGAGGACGACGGCCAGTCGTACCTCCTGGCGATCGAGGCCCAGGGGAAGAAGGATCCGGAGAAGCCGGTGAGCTGGATGTACTACCTGTCCTACTTGCAGGCCAAGTACAAACTGCCACCCATGCTGCTGGTCGTCTGCCAGGACCGGGCCACCGCCGAATGGGCCGCTCAGCCGTACTCCGTCGGGCACCCGCAGGCGCCTGTACTCACCCTGAGGCCCCTTGTCGCGGGCCCGCACAACATGCCGGTGATCAAGGACGTGGCCGAGGCGCGAAAGGACCTCGCGCTGGCCACTCTGGCGGCGATCACACATGCAGGTGATCCGGACATCGATGCCATACTGAAAACGCTGTCGACCGCTCTGCGGGATGTGCCGGAAACCGTTGCCGACCCGATTGTCGAACTCACCGCACAGGGCCTGGGCAATCGTCCGGCCGCACAACAGTGGAGGAACCTGGTGGCTGTGGATCTTTCGTTCTACAAGTCGGCCCTTTCGGAGGAGATCCGGGACGAGGGCCGCGCCGAAGGCCGAGACGAGGGCCGTGCCGAGGGCATCGCGCGGAGTGTGCTGCTTCTGCTGGGGCAGGCCGGTGTGGAGGTCTCGGACGAGGCCCGTGCCCGGATCCTGGGCTGTGGCGATGTCGAGACGCTGAGCCGTTGGTTGCTGCGTGCACCCACCGCCTCCTCCGTCGAGGACGTCTTCGCCGGGAAGTAGTCGGACGCAGGGGCTCTTCCGGGGGCCTTACCGCCCCCGGAACTGCGGTGCTCTCCGTTCCACGAAGCCGGCCACGCCCTGGTTGGCGTCGTGGGTGGTCATGTTGATCTCCTGTGCCATGGCTTCCGCCGCGAAGGCCGTTGCCCGGTCGGACTCCTGCGAGGCGTTCACCAGCTGTTTCATGAGGGCGATGGACCGGGTCGGGCCCTCGGCCAGCCGTTCGGCCCAGGCACGGGCCGTCGCCGCCAGCTCGCCGTCGGGCACGACCCGGTTGACCAGACCCAGGCGTTCGGCGTCCGTCGCCGGGAGCGAATCGCCGAAGAACATCAGCTCCTTTGCTCGTTGCGGTCCGATCAGGCGCGGCAGCAGATAGGCGCCACCGCCGTCCGGTACGAGCCCGCGGCGCACGAACACCTCGATGAACTTCGCCGACTCGGTGGCCAGCACCAGATCGCAGGCGAACGCGAGGTGGGCGCCGATGCCCGCCGCCGTGCCGTTGACCGCCGCGATCACCGGTTTCTCGCAGTCCAGGACCGCGGCGATCAGGCGTTGCGCACCGAGCCGGATCGTCCGGGCCACGTCCCCCGGAATCCGGTCACCGGGAGCGCGGGTGCCCGGGGTGGAGGAGCCCGTCGCCGGGGAGCCGCGCAGGTCGGCGCCCGCGCAGAAGCCGCGGCCGGTGGCCGTGAGGACGACCGCCCGGACCGCCGGGTCGGCGGAGGCGTCGGTGAGCAGGGCGATGACGCGTTCCCGCTGGTCCCAGGTGACGGCGTTCATCGCCTCGGGGCGGTTGAGCGTGATCCACGAGACGCCGTTGTCAGTGGTGTGGAGTACCAATGAATCGAGAGGGTCGGCCGACGGGGGCGGCCCGGTTCGTTCGGCGTGCTCGGTGGCTTCGGTGCGCCGGGCGGTGTCTTCGGTGTCTTCGGGGGAGGACGGCATGAGGCAGCTCCTTGGCAGGTGGTGGGGTCGTGCGCGGCGGCCTGGGTCGGACCGGTGGGCCGGGCGGTTGCGACGGGCGGGGGCGGCCCGGTCGGTCGAGGGCGACCGGTGGGCAGGGCGGGTTCGGCGGACCGGCCGGGGCCGGTGGGTTCGTCGGTCCCGTGCCCCCTCAGCGGCAGACGGCGAGCGCGTCCAGCGCCACCGCGCCCTGCCCCCGTCCCAGCACCATCAGCGGGTTGATGTCCAGCTCGGCGAGGTCGTCGCCCAGTTCCAGCGCCATCCGCTGCACCCGCAGCACGACCTCGACAAGCGCGTCCACGTCCGCGGGCGGGCCGCCGCGCACCCCTTCCAGCAGGGCCCGGCCGCGCAGTTCGCCGAGCATCGCCCGCGCCTGGTCCTCTCCGAAGGGGGGCACCCGTATGGCGGCGTCGTGCAGCACCTCGACGAGCACACCGCCCAACCCGACCGTCACCGTCGGCCCGAACAGCGCGTCCTGCGTGACGCCGACCATCATCTCGACGCCCCGCTCGACCATCTGGCAGACCAGGATGCCGTCCAGCTCGATGTCCTCGTACCGCGCGATGTCGGTCAGCTCGCGGTACGCGTCGCGCACCTGGCTGGCGGAGGTCAGCCCGACCTTGACGAGGCCCAGTTCCGTCTTGTGGGCGAGTTGTGCACCCGACGCCTTCATGACGACCGGGTAGCCGACCAGCCCCGCCGCTCGGACGGCCGCCGCCGCGCTGGTCACCAGCTGCTCGCGCGGGACCCTGATCCCGTATGCCCGCAGCAGTTGCTTTGCGGCATGCTCGCTGAGCTGCCGGCCCGCACGCAGGAGCCCCTGGGCCTTGCGGAAGGACGGCGACGGCGTGCGCGGTGCCTCGTCGAAGGGGGAGTGGTAGCGGGCGGTGAACCGGTGGTGTTCCAGGTACGCCTTTACGGCGGTGACGCAGTTGCGGAACGTACGGAAGGTGGCGACGCGGGACGAGCCGAGCAACGTTCTGCGGTATGCGTCCTCGGTGCCGACGGGCGAGCCCCACACCACGCACACCAGCTTGTCAGTGGCCTCCGCCGCGTCCACCAGGTCCTGGGCGAGTTTGTCGCTCATCGGCGGGAAGGGGCCGGTGATCGGGCAGATCAGCACCCCGACGTCGGGGTCGGCGAGGAGCGCGTCGATGATCTTCCGGCCCCGCCAGTCGCCGACCGGATGGCCACCGTTGTCGACCGGGTTGGCGACGTTCAGATAGCCGGGTATCCACTGGTACAACTCGCGCTGCTTCCCCTCGGACAGGGTGGGGAGCTTCAGACCGGCCTCGGTGGCCAGGTCCGAGAAGTGCGCCCCGGTTCCGCCGGAGATCGAATACACGACGACGCCGTCGGCCAGCGGCTTGCGGGCCCGGGCCAGCAGGGTGGCGGTGTCCTGGAGTTCGTCGAGCCCGTCCACCCGGATCACGCCGAACTGCCGCATCGCCGCGTCCACCACCTGGTCGGTTCCGGTCAGCTTGCCGGTGTGCGAGGCGGCCGTCCTGGCCCCCGTCTCCGTCCGCCCCACCTTGACGGCCACCACCGGCACCCCGGCCCGCGCGGCCCGGTCCGCCGCCAGCAGAAAGGAGCGCCCGTCCTTGAGCCCCTCCACGTAGCAGGCGATGGCCCCGACCTCCGGGTGCTGTGAGAAGTACGAGATGAAGTCGGCTGTCTCCAGATCCGCTTCATTGCCCGTAGGAGCCCAGTGGGAGAGCCGCACCCCCAGCTCCTGGAGGGAGTAGACGGGGCGGCCCTGGTGGCCCGACTGGGTGATCAGGGCGATCGCCGGTCCGTCCAGGTCGTCCCGGAACTCCTCGAAGGCGTTGAGGTTGGTGTTCGGCCCGAGCAGTCGCAGACCGGACCGTTCCACCGCCGTGGCCAGCCGCGCCTGGGCGGCGGCGCCCTCCTCGCCGGTCTCGGCGAAGCCCGAGGCGAAGGCGACCGCGAACTTCACTTTGGTCTGCGCGAGTTCCTCGATCACGGGGAGCGGGTCGCCGACCAGCAGCACGGCCAGATCGACCTGTTCCGGCAGGTCCGCGACGGAGGGGAAGCAGGGCCGCCCGAACACGGTCTCGCGGGTGGGGTGCACAGGATGCAGCCGGGCGCCGACCCGTTCGGCCCAGGCGATCAGCTGCCGGGTGATTCCCGTATGGGGGCGCCCTTCGGCGTCGGAGGCGCCGACGACGGCCACGGACGCGGGCCGGAAGAACCGGTCCAGGTCCGGCACGGGCGCGTGCAGAGGCCGGCCGCTGACGTCGAGCTCGTCTTCCATGGCGCCGGTCGTCATACGGCGGACGGTGGCGTGCGGTTCCTCGCCGCAGGCCACCACCCTGGCGCGGAGGTCGGTGGTGAAGGTGCCGTGAGTCGATCCAAGCATCGTTCCGCCCGCTCCTGCTCGAAGTCCGTGGGGTACCGTGCCCGGTCAGTCATAGCTGACACTCTGTCAGGTTACTGAACTGACGCCCTGTCAGGAATGGGTGTGCGGGCAAAGGCCGGCGCGGGTCGGCTCGGAGGGTCCGGGAAGGGGGCCGGAGGCGGGAAGGCGTGGCGCATTCGGGTGACCGCCATGTGGCGTACGAGGGAGTGGGGCGGGGTGCGCACGGGGAGGGGAGGCAGGGGCGAGGCCGGTTGGACTCCTCGGACGAGCGTGCCGCGCGCCGGCCCGGGCAAGTCCGGCCGACCTTCCCGGCCCGGCGCGCGGTGCTGCGACCCGACGGAGGTGTACAACCTCCAGGAGATCTTGAACGTCCAACGAGCGAGCCGGCTCCACCGGCCCAATTCGCCGTCCGTGGCCCACCTTTGGGGGAGAGAATGAGACCTGCCGCCGCCCGCCGCACGACGCGCCTGGGGGCCTGCGCCGCCGCAGCCGTCGCCGGGCTGCTGACCGTCGGACCCGCGGTACCCGCGTCCGCCGAGGAGCAGACCGACCAACTGTGGATCAGCGCGCCCACCGAACAGAGCCTCCCGCTCGGCGGTGGCTCCGATGGTGAGCCGCAGAGTCGTTCGCTGGACATCGGGCTCTACCACGACAACGACAACTTCGCCGTCACGGACGGCCGGCTCACGGTCGACATCTCCGGGATCGTGGGAGTGGCCGATGTGACCTGGCCCGACAACTGCACGCCGAGCGGGACGACCGCGGTGTGCGGCGTTCCCGAGGTCCCGGTCATCGGTGACGCCTACCGCCCGCAGGTCCATCTCACGGTGCGGGCGGCCGACGGTGCGGCGGCGGGCGCACAGGGGCGGATCACCTATGCCGCCGTGGCCACCGGCGGGCCCGGCGGCTCCCTGGAGGCCCCGCTCGACTCGTTCGACACCGCGCTCACCGTCGCGGGCGGACCGGACCTCTCCCTCGGGAACGTCACCCCGGTGAAGGGCGCCCAGCCGGGCAGCACGCACACCGTTCCGTTCGCGCTCACCAACAAGGGCGACACCCGGTCCGAGGGCTTCACCGTCAGGTTCTTCGGGTCCTACGGGCTCGACTTCGTCACCCGCTACCCCGAGTGCGCGTACCAGACGATCGGCGGCGACGACTACGCTCCGATGACCGAGGTCAACTGCGCTTTCGACCAGGTGCTCGAACCGGGTGACTCCTTCGCTCTGCCCGAGCCGATGCAGGTGGCCCTCGCCCCGCACGCGCTCGCCGAGCGCCTCGATATCAGCGTCGAGCCGGGCAACGGTGCCACCGACCTCGCGGAGGAGGACAACTACACCATGGCCTCCTTCGGCGCGGTGAACACCGCCGACTTCGAGGCGCGGGGTGCCCGCGTCGCGGGCGGTGCCGGTGAGACCGTGACCGCCGAACTCGGCTTCCACAACAACGGTCCGGCCTGGCTGGGCAACCTCGGCTCCGGCGACCCGGTCGCGATCCTCGTCTTCACCGTCCCCGAGGGCGTCACCGCGACCTCCGTGCCCGAAGCCTGCGAGCCGAGCACTCTGAGCGGCGGCTCCTACCCGGGTCGGACGGGCGCCCCGCGCTACACGTGCGAACTGCCGTACTGGACGCTGCCGGACACGACGCGGACCTTCCCGTTCAAGCTGCGCGTCGACCGGGTCGTCCCGGATGCCGCCGGGCAGATCGTTCTCAGGCCGAGCTTCGGCAGCACGTCGTTCCCGTTCGACCCGGAGCCCGGGAACAACAACGCCCAGGTCGTGGTGAACGCCACCTCGAACACCGCCTCCGGGGCGTGAGGAGCGCCCGCCCCGGCATCTGAGGGGAGCCTCCTCGGGATCGGAGGGGGCCTTCTGCGGCGACCGAGGACGCTGAGTCAGTCGGCGTCAACTCTATGACCTGGCAAGGTGGTTCACCGGGTGGGGTGCGGTCGGGCATCGCTCCGGCCGTGCCCCGCGCGGGTGTGGGCACGTGGGCCCGCCCGTCCCGTGGGCCCGGCCTTCCCGGTCCAGCAGCCGCGTGCGCGTTCGTGCGCCGTGTGCGCGGGACCGGTGGGCGGTCAGCGGGAGCGTGCCGCCCTTCCGGCGATCCTCCTGGCTATCTTCCGGGCGTCCAGGGCCATTTCGCGCAGCATGCCGCTGATCGGGTTGGTGAACCCGGTGAAGTACAGGCCAGGCGCCTGCCTGGGCGTACGGCCGCCGCGCACCACCGGGCGGCCACGGGCGTCCAGCACGCCGAGGTGGCCGACCAATCCCTCCAGGTCCCTTCGGTAGCCGGTCGCCGCGATCACCGCGTCCGGGGTGATCCGAGTCCCGTCGGCCAGCACCACGGCATCCCCGTCGAACGACTCGACGGCCACCACCGGCACCACCCGGCCACCCTTCACCGCGTCGATCAGTCCCACGTCCTGCACCGGAATGGCGCCTTCCCGGACCCGTGAGTACAGGCCGGTGTCCGGACGCGGCAGCCCGTACGCGGTGAGGTCGGGTACGGCCAGCCGCGACATCAGGCGCGCGGCGCGGTCCACCAGCCACACCGGCAGCCTGCGCACCAGGACGGCCGTCGCCTGGGACGGCCAGCCGAGCGTGGAGCGGCGCACGATGTGCGGCGCCGTGCGCACCGCGATCCGCACCCGCGACGCCCCGCCCTCCACCAGGTCGACGGCGATTTCCGCGCCCGTGTTGCCGACGCCGACGACCAGGACGTCCCGGCCCGCGTACGGGGCGGCATCGCGGTACTCGGAGGCATGCGCGAGCTCACCGGTGAAGGTGTCGCGCCCCGGCCAGTCGGGAACGCGTGGGGTGTGGTTGAAGCCGGTGGCGACCACGACCGCGCGCCCGGTCAGCATCCGGCCACCGCTCGCGGCCAGCTGCCAGCCGGAGCCGTCAGGGGACCGGTCGACGCGGGAGACCTCGACGCCCGTCACGACCTCCAACTCGTGGTACTCGGCGTACTTCTCCAGATAGCGCACCATGTCGTCCCGGTCCACCCAGCGCCCGAATCGGCGCGGGATCGCCAGCCCCGGCAGCGCGGACCGGCGTCGCGTGGTGTGCAGGCGCAGCCGGTCGTAGTGGCCGCGCCAGGACGCTCCCACGCTTCCGGACTTCTCCAGAACCACCGCTCGCATCCCGCGTTCGCGCAGGGCCGCGGCGGCGGACAGCCCGCCCGGACCGCCGCCGATGACGTACACGGGCCGGTCCTCGGTGAGGTCGGTGAGGGCGGGGGCGGGACCGCCGGCGACAGAGGTGCTGCGGGACATGGTTCGGAGCGTAATCGCGGAGTTGATTGATGGGTCTCGGTCAAGACCGGAATCGATTGCGAATCGGTCACGGAGCCTGCCCCTTGCGCCCGCCGCCGACTTCAGGTGAACTGACGTACCGTCAGATTCCTTCGGTGGGAGGGCTCATGCAGACGATCTGGTTCGGTGGGGCCGAGTGGCTCGCCGTTCTCCGGGTGGGTCTCGGGCTGTGGTGGCTGGAGAGCTGGCGGCACAAGGACAAGAAGGGCTGGTTCGAACGCGGTACGGGCATCGCCTGGGCCGCCGACGTGGCGGAGAAACACCGGTGGTCGGTCGTGCGCACCGGCTTCCGGCGGATCGTCGCCCCCCGCCCGAAACTGATGGCCTACGTCGTCGTGTACGCCGAACTCGCCCTCGGCCTGGGCCTGGTCGCCGGTTTCCTCACTCCGGTGGCGCTCGTCGGCGGGCTGCTCCTCAACCTGCTCTATCTGACGCTGATGATCCACGACTGGGCCGAGCAGGGACAGAACGCGATGATGGGGCTCATCTCGCTCGTGGCGCTGTTCGCGATGTCCTGGCAGACCTGGTCCCTGGACGACGCGATCGGGCTCTTCCCGTGACCGCAGCCTCCGCCGCCCCGCGCTTCGACCTCCCCGAGCCCGACGCCTTCACCCGCCCCTACTGGGACGCCGCCGCCCGGGGGCTACTGCTGCTGCGCCGCTGCGGTGCCTGCGGGCGTGCCCATCACTACCCGCGCGAGTTCTGCCCGCACTGCTGGAGCGATGACGTCGTCTGGGAGCGGGCGAGCGGGGAGGCCACGCTGTACACATGGTCGGTCGTCCACCGCAACGATCTGCCGCCGTTCGGCGCCCGCGTTCCGTACACCGCCGCCGTCGTCGATCTGGCGGAGGGGCCTCGGATGATGACGGAGATCGTGGACTGTGCGGAGCCGGATCTGGTGATCGGCATGCCGCTGTGGGTGACGTTCCGCCGCGAGCCGGGGCAGGAGGCCGTTCCGGTCTTCCGGCCCTGAGGAAGGGCCGGTCGCGGTGCCATGCCCGGCGTGCCGGTGTCTCAGTGCGCCCGGGTGTCGCGCAGCTTGCGGCGTTCCCGGAAGTTGGGGTGGCGAACGGTCACGCCCCCCATGCCGCACGATCCCGTCAGCCGGAGCAGCGGGGCACCCGGAGCACTGTCGTCCGTGGTCTTGTTCCTCAGTCCGCCGAGGCCGAGGGACAGTTCTTCGGTCTGCACGGTCCAGCTCTGCGGAACGACGATCTTCACGCCCCCCATGTCCCCGTGTACGTCCAGTTCGATCTCGCGCCACCGGCAGTCGGCGAGGGTGAAGTCGATCCTGACACCGCCGACGCCGCCGTGGGCGCGTATCGAAGGGGGTACCTTCCAACGGCCCGAGCGGGACGCGCCGTGTACGCCGCCGTTGAGGACCAGCGGCTCGCCCGCGGCCACCGTGACGGGCACCAGGTCCTCGGTGAGGGGTGCCAGTTCCGCGCAGGTCTTGGCGGACAGGGCCAGCCCGAGACGGGTGTCCAGCTCGTCCAGGTCGAGGCGTCCCTCGGCCGCCGCCTCCCGCAACTGTTCGACCACGGCCTCGCGGTCGGCATCGGAAGCGCGCAGGGGTTTGACGGAACGCGAGGGCTCAGCAGTCATGGCAGTGATGATACGGACGGGCGCGTCATGAGGAGCCCGGCACCGCTCACGCCCGGCACCGCTCACGCCCGGCACCGCTCACGCCCGGCACCGCTCACGCCCGGCACCGGCCATCCCTCACAGCGCCGGCAGCCATCTCCTCGCAGTGTCAGCAGCCATCCCTCATAGCCCCGGCGGACGGCGCGCACGGCCCCGGCGGACGGCCCTCACAGCCCCGGCGCCCCCCATACCGGGAACCACCGTGCCAGGTCCTTCTCCATCCGCAGATCGTCTCCGAGGACCGCTCTGACCTGCAACTCCAGCTGGTTGTCGCGCCTCTCCACGCTGCCGGGAACGGGCGCGAACGGGTAGAACGTGCCGCGCTTGTACAGGTAGACGAGCGCCAGCGGGCGGTTTCGGGCGTCCCGGAAGCCGATCAGCGAGCAGAGCAGTTGCGGTCCGAAGCCACCGTCCTGGAGCAGGGTGTTGACCGCGTGCAGGTCGTTGACCAGCGAAGCCACGTCGTCGGGGGACTGGCGGGCGAGCAGCCAGGTGTATCCGTACGCGTCCTGGCTGAACTCCACCGGGACGCCGCCGCGCTCGGTGTCGGCGTCGAGGAGTTCGCGTACGTCCTGCTGGATACGGGCGAAGGTGCCGCCCTCGACGCCCGCGAAGCAGACCGAACCGAGCCCGGTGGGCTCGAAGCCGGCACCCGCCTGGAGGGTGAGGGCCGCGGACGGGACGGCGAACAGCTGGTCGAGGTCGGGGCGGACCGGTTTGCTGCGGCCCAGAATGACGTCGAGGAGACCCATGCACGTTCCTTGGGGAGGGAGCGGGAAAGAAAGCGGGCAGCGGGGCCGATCGCGGCCCTGTGGATCGAGGAGATCGGGGTTCCTACGGGCGGGCGAGGTCGGCGGAGATGCGGGCCAGCTGGTCGAGGCGCTGTTCGAGGGTCGGGTGGGAGGAGAGCAGTCGGCTCAGGCTCTCCTTGGAGGAGAACGCGGGAACGAAGTAGAAGGCGTTGTACGGCTCCGCCTTGCGCAGGTCCTCGGTCGGGATACGCGCCATCTGGCCGCTCACCTTCGTGAGGGCGGAGGCCAGCGCCGAGGGGCGTCCGGTCAGCAGCGCGGCGGCCCGGTCGGCGGACAGCTCGCGGTAGCGCGAGAGCAGCCGGGTGAGCAGGAAGCTCAGCACGTACACGAGCGCGCTGATCAGCGGGATCAGCAGGACCACTATCCCGATGGGGTCGTTGCTGCGGCTGCTGCGGGAGAGGCCGCCCCACAGGGCGACGCGGGTGATGATGCCGGCCAGCACGCCGAGGAACGAGGCGATCGTCATCACGGCCACGTCGCGGTGGGCCACGTGTGACATCTCGTGCGCCAGCACACCCTCCAGCTCCGGGGGATCCAGTCTGCGCAGCAGCCCAGTAGTGGCGCAGACCAAGGCTGTCTTCTCGCTGCGACCGGTGGCGAACGCGTTCGGTACGTCGCTCCGTGCTATGGCCACCCGAGGCTTCGGCATGTCGGCCAGGGCGCAGATCCGGTCGATCGCGCCGTGCAGTTCGGGCGCCTCCCCCGGGGTGACCTCGCGGGCGCCCATGCTGAACGCCGCGATGCGGTCGCTGAACCAGAACTGCGCGATGAACATGCCGCCGACCAGGATCAGGATGATCGGCCAGGCACCACGCAGCACGGCGAGCAGCACGCCGACCAGGACCACGTACAGCAGTCCGATCAGGAACATGGTGCTGACCATCCGGGTGGTCAGTCCGCTGTCCGGTGCGTAACGGGAACGGGTCCGGCTCATGGTCGCCTCCAGTCACCCTGTCGCCTTCCATCTTGCCCCCTTTGTCGCAAAAGCGTGGTTGGGCGGGGGTAAACGGCGAGGAGGGCGGGGGAACGGCGGAGGGCGACGTGCGCGGGAAACGGGCGACGAGGTGGGGGAGGGGGAGAGGCGGGCCTCGACGTGCGCGTTCGGTGCGGCGGCGGAAGAGTGGCCGGCGGAGAGAAAATGGAGCGGGGAGGGCACCGAGGGATCGCCGGGAGGGGCCGAGGGACCACCGGAGGATATTTGGCCGAACATCAACTGGACCCTTTAGATGCCTCGGGCATCTAGTGGGCACAGATCGGTAGGACTCCCTCCACCCCTGCGAGGTCCGCCATGGCAGTTGCCGAGACCATCCCATTCCCGCAGAACCGTACCTGCCCCTATCACCCGCCGACCGAATACCGCGGCGCACACCGCGGTGACCGGCCCGTATCACCCGTTCGGCTCTTCGACGGACGTACGGTGTGGATGGTGACGGGGCACGCCGAGGCACGCTCACTCCTCGTGGACCAGAGACTGTCGTCCGACCGGGAGAACCCCTCGTTCCCGATCTTCGCCGAACGGGTGGCCAAGTCGTCCCTGCGCCGTGTCGAGCTGATCGGCGTCGACGACCCGGAACACAACGCCCAGCGCCGGATGCTGATCCCGAGCTTCACGGTCAAGCGGACGGAGGCCCTGCGGCCGCAGATCCAGCAGATCGTGGACCAGCTGCTCGACCAGATGATCGAGCAGGGGCCGCCGACGGACCTGATCGGCGCCTTCGCGCTGCCCGTGCCCTCCATGGTCATCTGCTCGCTCCTCGGTGTGCCCTACTCCGACCACGAGTTCTTCGAGGCGCAGTCGCGCAAGCTGCTGCGCGGCCCCGCGGCCACCGACGTGGAGGCCGCACGGGCGGCGCTCGACGACTACTTCCGTGTGCTGATCGAGCAGAAGAGGACCGCCCCGGGCGACGGACTGCTCGACGAACTCATCGCGAAGCAGCTGGAGACCGGGGCCGTGGACCACGAACAACTGGTCCGACTGTCCGAGATCCTGCTCGTGGCCGGTCACGAGACGACCGCCAACATGATCTCGCTCGGTACGTTCACCCTGCTGCAGCATCCCGACCAGCTGGCCCGGATGCGTGAGTCGGACGATCTGATGGCCTCCGCGGTCGAGGAGCTGATGCGATTTCTGTCCATCGCCGACGGGATCGCGCGGGTGGCCGTGGCGGACATCGACACGGGCGGCGTGACCATCAAGGCGGGCGACGGCGTCATCCTGTCCACCTCGGTGATCAACCGCGACGAGAACGTCTACACCGCGCCGGACGAACTGGACATCGGCCGAAGCGCGCGCAACCACCTCGCGTTCGGATTCGGGGTGCATCAGTGTCTGGGGCAGAACCTGGCTCGGGCCGAGATGCAGATCGCGCTGCGTGAGCTGTGCCGGCGGCTTCCGGGACTGCGGCTGGCGGTGCCCGCCGACGAGGTCCCGTTCAAACCGGGCGACACCATTCAGGGGCTGCTCGAACTGCCTGTGACGTGGTGAACGGGAGTGGTCCGGACGGGACCAGCCGGATCGGCCGGATCGACCGGGACCGCCGGATCGGCAGGATCGGCCGGGACCGCCGGATCGGTCGAAGCAACCGGACCGGCCGGAGCGACCGGACAGGAAAGTCGGAAAGGTTTGACGAGATGCAGATCAGTATCGACAGGGAACGGTGCATCGGCGCGGGACAGTGCGCGCTCACCGCACCGAAGGTGTTCACCCAGGACGACGACGGATTCAGCGAACTGCTGCCCGACTACGAGGAAGCCCTCGAAGGGCCCATGGTCAAGGAGGCGGCCCGTGCCTGCCCGGTACAGGCGATCACCGTCACCTGACCGGGCCGGATCGGGCGTACACCGCTCGCACCCGTGGGCGGGCGACCGCGCTGGGGCGTGACATAGCGGTGGCATGACCGTGCGCGCGGTGACGCCACTGTGCCGTGGTCGTGGCCGTGCCGGGGCGCGTGACCGTGCGGGGCGTGGGCGGCGACTGCTCGCGCCCGCGCACGGCCGCGGCCCCCGAACGCTTTCGGACGGCCATGGCACCGGGCGCTTTCGGACGGACACGGCGCCCAGGCGCTTTCGGGCGGTCACGGCGCCTGGGCGTCCCCCGGAGCCACGGCGCCTGGACATCCCCCGGAGCCATGGCGCCCGGATGTCCCGCGATGTCAGGGCGCTCAGGCGTCCTGCAACGGTCGCGTGGCGCGAGCGCCCCCGATCGGACTGCCCGACCGTCCCCGATCGGACTGCCCGACCGTCCCCGATCGGACTGCCCGGCCATTCCCCTGCGGTGGAGTCCGGCCGTTCCGTACGCCGTACGGCCGTCGCGCGCGGCTGCCCGGTCAGGGCCAGAGCAGTTCCCGGTCCCAGGTATCCGCCCGCCTGACGTAGCGCAGCCGTACGTGCCGGCGTCCGGCGTCGCCCTGGAAGAATTCGACCTCCCGGGGCTCGACCACGTACCGCGTCCAGCTCGCGACCTCTGCGCCCGGTTCTGCCCGAGCCCGCTCCCAGGCCAGGTCCGAGGCGTGGTTCAGCTCCTGGTACGAGCCGAGCACCTCGCTTTGCCGGCCGACCAGCGCCGACGCCAGGGCCCCGGTCGAGCGTGCGTGCAGATCGGCCAGGCTCTCGGCGGGCGAGCAGGCGATGACCGGCCCCCGTACCCGTACCTGCCGACCCTGGACGGGCCAGTAGAAGCCGAGCGCGGCGTACGGGCGGGCGGCGAGCTGGCTGCCCTTCGTGCTGGTGCGGTGCGTGGCGAAGTGCCAGCCGCGCTCATCCGCGTCGTGCAGCATCAGCGTCCGTACATCGGGCCGGCCCTCGGCGTCGACCGTGGCCAGCGACATCGTGTGCGGCTCGGTCTGCCCGGCCGCCACGGCCTCGCAGAACCATGTGTGGAACAGCGGGAGCGGGGCTTCGGGGACACCGTCCGGGTCGAAGGCCGGAAGGTTGGTGTCCCAGACCCGCTGGGCGTGGAGCAGGTCGAGGAAGCGCTGCCGCGCGTCGGACTTCTGTACGTCACTCATGGCCCCATTGCAGCGCATCGCCGCCCGCCGCTTTCCAGGCCCTGCCCCGTGCCCCGTTCCCTCGTGGCAACACTCTTCCCTCGCGCCCTTCGCCCCCTCGGCCCTATCAATCCCATCAGCCCCATCATTCCTCTCGGCCTTCTCAGCCCCTCGGTTCTCAGTCGCGCCCCAGCACGAGCGTCCCCGACGAACAGAACCAGCCGCCCGTCCCCGATGCCACCGCCAACTCCGGCGGCTCGCCGTCCCTCCTGCGCACTTGGCGCGCGCCCGCCTCCCCGCGCAACTGCCGTACCGCCTCCACCAGCAGGAACAGCCCGCGCATCCCGGGGTGGCAGGCGGACAGCCCGCCACCGTCCGTATTGACCGGCAGCCCGCCCGTCAGGCCGGTCCGGCCCTTCTCCACGAACGCACCGCCCTCGCCCTTCGCGCAGAATCCCAGGTCCTCCAACGTCACCAGCGTCATATAGGTGAACGCGTCGTAGATCTCCGCGAAGTCGATGTCCGACGGTCGCACCCCCGCCCGCTCGAACGCCAGCCGACCCGAGACCGCCGCGGGGGAGAGGGTGAAGTCGTCCCACTCGGACATGGTGGAGTGGGAGACGTGCTCGCCCGCGCCGAGGATCCACACGGGATCCTTCGCCGTGTCCGGTACCCGGTCCTCGGCGGCCAGCAGCACCGCGCACCCGCCGTCGCTGCGGATGCAGCAGTGCAGCTTGGTGAACGGATCCGCGATCATCGGCCCCGACAGCACGTCGTCCACGGTGATCGGGTCGCGGAACATCGCGTCCGGGTTGGCCGCGGCGTTCGCCCGTGCCTGGACCGCCACCTCGGCGAGCTGCTCCAGAGTCGTCCCGTACTCGTGCATGTGGCGGCGGGCGGCCATCGCGTACTTCGCGATCAGCGAGTGCCCGTACGGCACCTCGAACTGGAGCGGCCCGCGCGCCCCGAAGGAGAGGTTGGACGTGCGCCGGCCTGCCTTGATATCCGCCCGCGCCGTCGACCCGTACACCAGCAGTACGGCATGGGCGTGCCCCGCGGCTATGGCGTCCGCCGCATGGGCGGCCATCACCTCCCAGGTCGAGCCGCCGACCGCGGTGGAATCCACCCAGGTGGGCTTCAGCCCCAGGTACTCGGCGATCTCGACCGGGGCGAGCGCACCGAGGCCGGCGGAGGCGAAACCGTCCACGGCGGACCGGTCCAGGCCCGAATCGGCCAGGGCCCGACGAGCGGCCTGGGCGTGCAGGGCGTACGGCGTGGTGTCGTCGACGCGTCCGCAGTCCGCGAGCGCTATGCCGACGACGGCGACCTTGCGACGGGAGGCAGACATGAATCTGACGGTACATCAGATTCGCTCCTGGTGGACCGGCACGGATGGCACTCGCTGGGGGGCCGGTGGGGATGACTCTTGTGGGTGGACCGGATCGGGTGGGGCGTCGCGGGGCGTTGCTTCGGCGGGCTGCTTCGGGCGGGGCGTCGCGGGTGGATCGCTTCGGGTCGGCGCTATGGGCGGGCTGCCCGGGGCGGGTCGGTTCGGACGGGGAGCTCTGGGTGGGTCGACGCGGGCGGGTCAGTGCGGGCGGAGGTGCTCCGGGTCGGCCCCCGGGCGCGCGGCTCTGGGCATCTTGCCGGGTCGCCTCTAATATGACGGACCGTCAGATCAGAGGTCGGGGGCCAGAGACCGGGGCCGCTGAGCGGAAGGAGCCCGACGATGGACGCCGCCTTCACCGCGGAACAGGACGCGATCCGCCGCACCCTGCGGGAACTGCTCGCCGAGCACGCCGGATCCGACGACATCCGGAGCGCCGTACGCACCGCCGACGGCTACGACACCTCCCTGTGGCGCAGGCTGGCCCGGGACCTCGGGCTGCCCGGTCTCGCTCTTCCGGAGGAGTACGGGGGCATCGGCTGCGGCCTCACCGAACTCGCCGTCGCCTGTGAGGAGACCGGCCGGGTCCTGCTCCCGTCACCACTGATCGCCACCGCCGCCCTCGCCGCGCCCTTGATCGCCGTACTCGGCACCGAGGCCCAGCGCACCGCGCTGCTGCCGCGGCTCGCCACCGGGGGGCTGACCGCGACCCTGGCCGTCCCGGGTGCCTCGCTTCCCCTCGCGCTCGGCCTCACCGGTGACCCGGCCGACGGCGCCTGGGCGGGTGGCGGCCGGGCGGGCGGCATCCAGGCCGCGCCGACCGCCGACGGGAGCGGCTGGCGGTTGTACGGGGAGGCCGCGCAGGTCCTCGACGGACACAGCGCGGGGCTGCTCGTGGTCGCCGCCCATACCGGCGGCTTCCCGCGCAGCCGTACGCTCCTCTTCCTGGTCCGCCCGGACGAGACGGACGGCGTCGTCCGCGTGCGCCGCACCTCGCTGGACGAGACCCGCCCGCTGGCCCGCGTCGAGCTGCGCGACGCCCCGGCCGAAATCCTGGGCGCGGACGACACCGCCGATGTGACCGGCGTGCTGGCCGCGGCCGGACACCCGGTCGCCGCCCTGCTGGCGGCGGAGGCGGTGGGGGCGGCGACGAGCGCGCTGGAGCGGACCGTGGAGTACGTCAAGGTGCGCGAGCAGTTCGGCCGGGCGATCGGCTCCTTCCAGGCAGTGAAACACCGTCTCGCGGACCTGTATGCAAGGGTGCGGGCGGCGCGCTCCGCGGCGTACTACGCGGCCTGGGACCCGGCCGCCGCAGGGGGACTCGCCCTCGCCCAGGCCCTGGAGACGCTGCGGATCACCGGGGCGGAGACCGTCCAACTGCACGGCGGGATCGGCTTCACCTGGGAGCACGATGCGCACCTCTACTTCAAGCGGGCCGCCGCCGGAGAACTGCTCTTCGGCCCCGTCCACGCGCTCCGCGACCGTGCGGCACGGCTGGCCGGGTTGTTCGCACCGTGCGACGGCGCCTCGCCGCACGGCATACCGACCGCTGCTCCGCCACTCGCCGCCGTGCCGCCTTCCGGCCCGCCGCCCGCCGCCCCGCGCGAAGCCGCTCCGGGGACGGCGAGCGGGCGGGTGGTCGTGTGATGGCGGCGGGCGTCCGGCTGGTCCAGAGGGTCTCCGCCACCCGGGCCTTCGCGAAGATCGCCCCACACGTCATCCCGGCCATGGACCAGGCGGTGCACCGGCTCACGCGCGGCAAGGTGCTGCTCAGCGCCCGGATGCTGCCGGGGCTGGTCCTCACGGTGCCGGGCGCCAGAAGCGGACGGCCCAGGACCACTCCGCTGGCCTGCATGCCGGAGGGCGGGGCGGCCGTGCCTGGGGACGGGGCGCCGCGGAGCTGGATCCTGGTCGGCAGCAACTTCGGCCGTCCGGGGCATCCGGCCTGGACGGCGAACCTGCTGGCGGGCCCCGACAAGGCCGTCATCAGCTGGAACGGGCGCGACATCCCGGTGCGCGCCACCCTTCTGACGGGCGCGGAGCGGGAGGCGGTGTGGCAGGCGGCGCTGAGGTTCTGGCCTCCGTACGCGTCCTACCAGGAGCGGGTGGAGCGGGAGCTCCGGCTCTTCAGGCTGGAACGGTCGGGTGAGGCGAGGCGCTGACCGCGCTCGGGCTGAGTGGCCGGACGGGTTGGTCGGGGGGAGTGGCCGGACGGCCGCCCCGAGGGGTGACCCGACGGGCGATTCCATGGTGGGCCGGACCGAGGTGAACCAGCAGGGAGGACGTGGTGATCCGGTGGACCGGACCGAGGCGAACCAGCAGGCAGGACGTGGTGATCCGGTGGGGCGGATCGGTCGGACGGGCCGCGGTGAGCCAGTGGGGTGAGGCGGGGTGGGCCGGTGGGGCCGAGCGGAGCGAACCGGGATCTGGAGGCCCGGATACGCCGACGGCGGACCACACGTGTGGTCCGCCGTCGGCGAGACAGGACCTGGGGCACCCGGATCGGCCGGGCGGTACCCAGTACGGGAAGTGAGGGGGGAACCCGGCGCGACTACCTCGTCGGCCTCTTGCCGGTGATGCCCAGATGCACCAACAGAGCGAGGTTCGGCTTGAGTTCGGCCTGCTTCACGCCCCAGGTCGTGAAGCCCTTCTGATGGGAGGCGACCGCGGCCAGCATCGCGACCAGCGAGCCGGCCATCGCGGCGGCGCTGACCTCCTTGTCGACCTTGCCGCGGGCCTGGAGGTCCTTCACCGCCTCCGTGAGGGAATTGGTCACCGAATTGAGGATCTTCATGCGGATCTTGTAGAAGCGCTTGTCGCCTTCCGCCGCCCCCAGGTCGACCACGCGCAGGATCGCGTCATGATGTCGCCAGAAGTCGAGGAACCCTTCGACGAGCTCTTCGGCGGTCTGCCAGCCGGCTTTGCCGACCCAGGAGCGGCCGGCGACCAATTCGGTCAATCCGGCGCCCTCTTTGGCCATTTCCTCGGCGATCTCAAGGACGGCGCCCTCGACATCGGGGAAGTACTGGTAGAAGGTCGCGGGTGAAGTCCCCGCCCTACGGGCCACGTCGATGACCTTGACGTCCCGGTACGGCGAGGAACTGAGCATCTCGCTGAGGCAGTCGAGCAGCTTCTGCCGCGTTGCCTGTCCACGCCGACCGGCCACGCGGCCGTCGACGGTGCGTACTTGTCCTGTCATGCCGTCAGCTTACCGAGGGGTGATCCCAGCGCGATTCGGCCGACTGCAAATGGGGAGCCCCGCAGGTGCCTCGGGGGGTGTGGCCGAAAACCGACGTACGGGCCCTACGCAGGGATAAGTCCTATCAACAGCCTGTGGATAACTTCAGTGGATAACTTTCTGTGATGGTGTGAATGTCGAACGTTTCTTCGAAGGGTGAGTCCGGTGTGGTCACCCGGGGCGCGTTCCGCGCCACTGGCGGTTACTTTGGCTGTGACGAGCGTCACCGATGCGAATCGTGAACCGCCATGGGCGGCCGACCGCGACCACGAGCGGCCGGGGGTGTTCAAGAGCGGTCGGGAGCAACGGCGTGAACACGGAAGGACCGGGCCATGGCCGCATTCGCGCGATCCGCGCCGTGCTGGGTGGATGTGCAGCTTCCCGATCTCGAAGCCGGCAAGCGCTTCTACGGTGAGCTGTTCGGCTGGACCTTCCGGCCCGGCGACGGCCCGTACGCGGACGCGTTCAGCGGGGGCAGGCTGGTCGCCGCCCTCGCCGCCAAACAGGACGGACGGATGCCCACCGCTTGGGGCGTCTACTTCGCCACCGACGACATCGTCGCGTCCGTCGCCCGGATCAGGGAGGCCGGTGGCGCCGTGATCACCGATCCCGTACGGGTCGGCCGGGCCGGTGCGGTCGCCCAGGCCGCCGACCCCGGCGGAGCGGTGTTCGGGCTCTGGCAGGCCGACGAGCGCGAGGGCTTCCAGAAGCAGAACGAACCCGTCTCGTTCTGCTGGACCGAGGTCCACACCCGGCAGAAGGGCCGCGTGGACCCCTTCTACGAAGAGGTGTTCGGCTTCCAGGGCACCGACCTCGACGCCTCCGGCGCCGACGTTTCCGGTACGGGTTCCTCCGGTGCCGGTGCCGGTGCCTCCGACATCGTTGCCTCCGGAGCCGCGGACTCCGGCACCGCTACTTCCGGAGCCGCGGACTCCGGCACCGACTTCCGTCTGTGGTCCCCGGCAGACGCCGAACCGGGGCCCGACACGGCGATCGGCGGCCGGAGCGTCATCACCGACGCCTTCCCCGCCGAACTGCCCAGTTACTTCCTGGTCTACTTCGCCGTCGAGGACTGCAACTCCACCGCCGGGCACGCCGTACGCCTCGGCGGGCGCATCACCGCGCCGCCCTTCGACATCCCGTACGGGCGGATGGCGGTGCTCCAGGACGATCAAGGCGCCGAGTTCGCCGTACTTCAGCCCGCTGTGTCCGGGAAGCGGGCGGAGTGACCTGTGACACCCCGGTCCGCCCCCGGGTTCGCAACCGAGGGCTCAGCCAGGAACAATCGGGGTGCGCACCGCCGGGTGGTGCCCAGTGGTGAGACGCCGCACGAGGCGGGTTTTCGCGGTCTTCCGTTTCGGGAGGTCCGTACGGGGAGGTGGCAGTGCAAGTGGTGGAGCAGCTGACGCAGCACGACCCGAGGCGGATCGGCCCGTTCGAGGTGCTGGGACGGCTCGGGGCCGGCGGCATGGGGCTGGTCTATCTCGCCCGCTCGGCTTCGGGCCGACGGGTGGCGATCAAGACCGTGCGTACGGAGCTCGCCGAGGACCAGCTGTTCCGGGTCCGCTTCACGCGTGAGGTGGAGGCCGCCCGCGCCGTCAGCGGGTTCTACACGGCCGCGGTGGTGGACGCCGACCCGCGGGCGGCAGTCCCCTGGCTCGCCACCGCCTATGTGCCCGCGCCCTCGCTGGAAGAGATCGTGAACGAGTGCGGGCCCATGCCGGCGCAGGCGGTGCGCTGGCTCGCCGCCGGGATCGCCGAGGCGCTCCAGTCGATCCACGGCGCCGGGCTCGTCCACCGCGACATGAAGCCCTCGAACGTGCTCGTCGTCGAGGACGGCCCCCGGGTGATCGACTTCGGCATCGCGTCCGGGGTCTCCAACACCCGCCTGACCATGACGAACGTCGCCGTCGGCACCCCCGCGTACATGTCCCCCGAGCAGGCCAGGGACTCCCGCAGCGTCACCGGCGCCAGCGACATCTTCTCGCTCGGCTCGACGCTGGTCTTCGCCGCCACCGGACATGCACCGTTCCACGGGGGCAACCCCGTCGAGACGGTCTTCATGCTGTTGCGCGAGGGCCCCGACCTGGAGGGACTGCCGGACGAGCTTCGTCCGCTGATCGAGTCCTGCCTGCAGATGGACGCCACCCTGCGGCCCAGTCCTGCCGATCTCCAGGCTCAGCTCGCCCCGCACCTCTTCGCCTCCGGCGACGACAGCGGTACGGCCTCGGCCTGGCTGCCGACCACCGCCACCGCGCTGATCGAGCAGCGCCGCGGCGGCCGCAAGCCCGTCCCCTCCGCGCCGGTACCCGCGTCCGAACCCCCTCCCGCCCCGGCCCCGATGCCCCCGCCGCCCCAGCAGCCACCGGCCGCCGACCCGCACCCGGCCTGGCACGGCGACGCCGACCCGCACCCCGTGGCCCCGGCAGTGCTGCCCGACGGCGGCGGCCCCGTCCGGCTGCCCGGTACCCAGGTGCCGATCGGGCCCGGCCCGCGTGCCCAGGACGTGCGGGCCGCTGCCACGGCCGCCCCGGACGCCGGGCCCGCGACCGGCTGGGTGCGTCCGCCCGCCGGAGCGAACGGCGGTGCGGGGTTGAACGGCGGCGCCGGAGTGAACGGCGGTGCCGGAGTGAACGGCGGTGCCGGGTTGAACGGCGGCGCCCCGCCCGCCCCGATGCCCGCGCCGACGCACACCCCCGACGCCTCGCCCGCGGACCCCGACCGCTGGCGGCCCTGGCGGTTCCGGATGTCCAACGACCTCTGGGGCACCCCCGTCGTCGTCGGGGACCTCCTCTACGTCACCTCGTTCGAGGTACACGCCCTGGACATCGGCAACGGGCGGCGCCAGTTCAAGACCCGGGACGTGGCCTGGGTGATGTCCGTCGACGGCGGCCGTATCCACGCCTCCGACGGACCATCGCTGTACGCCCTGGACGCCATGACCGGTGCCGAGCAGTGGCGGCTGCAGACCGATGCCTGGGTGTACTCCCTCAGGGCGGAGCGCGGCACCGTCGTCACCGGAACCCGGGGCGGCGGTGTCCAGGCGTGGGAGGCGTCCACGGGCGAGAAGCTGTGGGAGGCCGTCGGCGTACAGACCGACTTCGAGTCGCAGGACGCCGGGCCCGCCCTCCACGACGGCACGGTCTTTCTCTGGCAGGACGCCCGGCTGCGCGCCGTCGACGCGCGCACCGGCATCGAGCGCTGGTCGTACCCCATCGGTGACGCGGTCTCCTGCGGTGGTGTGCCGGTTCGGGTGACATCGGCGCCGGACGGTTTCGTGTACATCAGCGCCGGGGCCCGGGTGCTGGCCGTCGACCTCGTGTCCGGTCACGTCCGCTGGCACTTCGAGTCGCCCGCGGTGTTCCTCTCCGCGCCCGCGTTCGCGCCCGGCCCCGCCGTCACCGGGGGCGGCGTGTATCTCGCGGACTACCTCGGCACGGTGTACGCGCTCGACGCCTCGACCGGCAAGGACCGCTGGCGGATCGCCACGGAGTCCCGGCAGTCGATCGAGCCCGTCCTGGTGGCGGGAGGGCACGTCCATGTCGGCAGCGGTAGCGCGCTGTACACGCTCGACGCGGTCACCGGTACCCCGAAGTGGCGGTTCGCGGCGGGCGGCGACGTGGTGGGCACACCCGTGGTCGCCGACGGCCGGGTGCACTTCGGCTCCGCCGACCACGTCCTGTACACCCTGGACGCGGCGGGCGGTCAGCTCCGCTGGAAACTGGCGACCGGCGGTGAGATCACGGGATCCCCGGTGGCGCGCGGCGGTGTCGTGTACGCGTGCAGCAAGGACCGCTGTGTGTACGCGCTGGACGCGCTGAAGGGAACGGCTACCGGGAATCGGGCCCGTGCATAGCAACGGGTCGCAGATAGCAACGGGTCGCAGATAGCAACGGCTCGCGGGCTCAACAACGGGTCGCAGGCGTAACAACGCCTCGCGGGCACAGCAACGGGCAGTGGCAAACGGGTTCCAACGGCCCGGGTACGACGACCGGGTCCGGGCCTGGCGCGGGCGCCTGGGGACACGGGACTTCGGGGAAGACACGGGACTTCGGGGAAGGCGCCGGAACCCCGGCGCAGCCGGGACCGTCTCGGGGCAGCCGGGACGTCAGGGGTCAGCGTCCCGGGCCGACACCTGGTCCGGGACCGGGGCCCTCGTCCGGTCCGGTGTAGGGGTACGGGTCCTCTCCGGCGTGCGGGTTCGGTCCGGCGTGGGGGCCGGTGTGCGGGCCCGGTCTGGGCCCTTCGCGCGGGTCCCGGTCCGGTCCGGTGTACGGGTCCGCCTCCGGCTCCGGAAGGGTGCTCGTCTGCGCGGACGGTCCCGGTTCCTGCGTCGGCGGCCAGGTGTCCGGGTGCTCCGAACCGGGCGCCGTGTACGGCCGGGCCTGCCCCTCAGGCACGGGCCTTCGTCCACCGCGCCGCCCGGCCATCATGGCCGCGCCCAGCAGGGTCAGCACCCCGCCCACCGCCGCGCCGGCCACACCCCACCGCAGCCCGGAACCACTGGTCGTGATCCCCAGACCGCCCGCTGTCTGCCCCTGGCGCACCATCCACAGCACGGTGAACCCCAGCACCAGCACACCCGCCACCGCCACCAGCGACCGGGAGCGCAGTACGACCCCGATCAGCGTCAGCAGCGCCGTGAAGAGGAAGAACGCCAGAATCGAACCCAGCAGACCCGGCCGGCCGGACGTGATGCCGGTGAACGGGTCCAGAATCCCGTAGTGACGTCCGAGACGGCCGCCGTACCAGTGACGGAAGGGGCTCAGCACGGCGATCGCCGCACCGACGAGGGCGAAGACCGAACCGAGGACATTGCGGATCATCGTCCGCCTCCTGCCTGCGCACGGACGCTACGACGGGTGCCTGCGCATGGACCGGTGAGAGAGACCGGTGCGGAGCGCCGCTTCACAGGTCCTGTGTCCGTCACGGCCCCGTGTCACGGGTCGGCACCACTCGCTCCCGACGCTACGCCCGCCCCACGGCCCTCGCCACCGTGCGCTACCGTGACGCGGTTGTCCCATGCACAACAAGCGTGTGGGGGCGACCGCGCGAGGACTGTGGCACAGGACAACGACACGCGAAGGACAACCACACAAGGGGGGCTGCATCGATGATGCGGCAGCACGTCAAGCTATCCGCGGTACTGCTGGTGGCGGTGCTCGCACTCACCGGGTTCTCGACCGGCCGAGGCCACTCCAGCAAGGGCAGCAGGGGGTCGAGCAGCAGCGGTGGCGGCTGCTCCAGTTCCGAGAAGAGCAACAACGACTACCGCCGCAGCGGCTACCGCTACGACAACCACCATGGATCGTCGACCGGTACCGGTGGCACGACCTCGTCCGGTTCGGACGAGGTCGACGCCTATGTGTTCCGCTGCGCCCAGCCGCCGAAGGGCAAGAGCAAGGCCGTCACCACCGCGACCATCAGGCTCACGGCGAAGGCCACCGGTTCGCGCACCTACGAGGTCGACGTGGACTTCCTCGACGCGCTGGGCAACACCGTCGACACCGGCGAGGCCCGGGTGAACGCCGTGGGCGGAGACACCACGACGGTGTCCGTGCGCATGGACCACCCGCGCAGGGTCTCCAAGGTCCGCAAGTGCCGCGTCGAGGCTGAACTGAGCTACTGAGCCGCGGCGGGAAGCTCATCGCAGCCGGAAGCCGCCACCGCCCCGCCCCTGGAAGAGTTCGGTCTGCCGTTCCGGCGGCAGGTTGCCGAGCGCGATCAGGTGCGGGGCGTGGGCCAGGGCCTGCGCCCTGGCCGCCTCCTTCGCGGACCACACCGCCCGCACCGTCCCCTGCACCGCCTCCGTCGGGTACGAGGCGATCACCTCCGCCGACCGCAGGGCCGCCGCCACCGCGTCGCCCGGTGCCGTCACCTCGCCGACCAGGCCGATCTCGTACGCCCGCCGGGCCGTGATCCGTTCCGCCGTCCCCATCAGGGACATCCGGGCCACCTCCCCGAACGGCATCCGCTGCGCCATGGCGATCGCCTCGTACGCGCTGACCATGCCGTACGTGGTGTGCGGGTCGAAGAACGTCGCCGCCTCGGACGCCACGACGAACTCCGACTCGCCCAGCAGATAGAACGCCCCGCCGCAGGCCATCCCCTCCACCGCCGCGATCACGGGCTTCCACAGGTCGTTCGCCTTCGGTCCGATCGCGAGCAGCGGATCGTCGATCGTGTACGGGGACGAGGGCTGCGGCACCTCGGCCGACCGGTCGATGCCCGTGCAGAACGCCCGCCCGCCCGCGCCGGTGAGGACGACTGCCCGCACCTCGTCGTCGTACCGGAACGCCCGCCAGGCGGCGGCCAGTCCGGCGGCCGTCTCCGGATCGATGGCGTTCAGTCTCTCCGGCCGGTCCAGGGTGACGAGCGCGACCCCGGACCCGTGGTCCGTCTCCGTCCGCAGGCTCATCGACCCGTCCACAGGCTCATCGACGCCCTCCCCTTCCCTTTCCCTCACCGCTCCAGCAGCCAGCGCACCAGGGCGGTCCCGGAGGCGTCCGGGCAGAACACCGCCCGCACCGGCGCCCCGATCCGCAGCCGCCCCGGATCGACCGAGTCCAGTGGGGCATCCGGTCCACTGACCACGTTCCCGACCAGCCGGATCCCCGGCGCGTCGGCCAACTCGACCACGGCGGCGTTGTACGGCGCCTGCGCGGCGTACGCGGGCAGCAGCGGCGGATGCGGCAGCACGTACGACCAGATCCGGCCGCGTCCGCTCATCTGCCGCCACTCGCTCGCGAAGGACCGGCAGTGCGGGCAGCACGGCCGGGGCGGGAAACGCAGCCTTCCGCACTCCGGGGCGGCGCACGCCTGGACCCGGAGTTCGCCGCGGGCCGCGTACTCCCAGAAGGGGGCGCCGTCGTCGTCCACGACCGGTGCCAGCAGGGCGGCGTCTCTCTGGTTCGACTGTTCCACTCCTCCACTCCTTTCGCTCAGACTCGGACCCTCGGACCCTCGGCCCCTCGGACCCTCAACCCGTCAGTTCCTCAGTTCCTCAGCAGTACGGCCGACGTGGGCACGCCCTCACCAGCCGTGACCAGGCACGTTCCAGCGTTCGGGACCTGGGCGGTGGAGGTGCCGCGCAACTGCTTCACTCCCTCGGTGATCAGGTTGAAGCCGTGCACATATGCCTCGCTGAGCCCGCCGCCCCCGGTGTTGACGGGCAGCCGCCCGCCGGTCTCCAGCGCCCCGCCCTCGGTGAACGCGGCGCCCTCGCCGCGCCCGCAGAAGCCGTAGCCCTCCAGCGACAGGGGGATGAGCGGGGTGAACGCGTCGTAGATCTGTGCGACGTCCACATCGTCCGGGCCGAAGTCGGCCTGCTTCCACAGCTGCCGGGCGGCCGTCCACGCCGGGCCGGAGAGCGGATCGTCGTTCCAGTAGTTGACCATCCCGTGGTGCTGGGAGGGCAGACCCTGCGCGACGGAGTGGATGTAGACAGGGCGCTGCCGGCAGTCCCGGGCCCGTTCCGCGGAGACGACGACGCAGGCCAGCGCACCGTCCGTCTCCAGGCAGTTGTCGAAGAGGCAGAGAGGTTCGCTGATCCAGCGCGAGGTCATATACATGTCGCGCGTCAGCGGGCGTTCGTACATCATCGCGTCCGGGTTCTGGTTGGCGCGGTTGCGACAGGCGAGGGCCACGTTGAAGAAGTGGTCGCGGGTCGCCCCGTACTCGTGCATATAGCGCCGGGCCAGCATCCCGATCTCATCGGCCGGCCGCAGCAGCCCATACGGACGGGTCCACTGGGCGGGGGTGGGCAGTTGGACCGTGGTGTTCTTCCACGGGCGGGGCCCCGAGCCGCGTTTCCGGGACCGCCAGGCCACCCCGACGCTCGCCTGCCCGGTCGCCACGGCGGCGGCCAGATGCGCGACCGTGGCGCATGAACCCCCGCCCCCGTAGCCCACCTTGCTGAAGAAGGTCACATCGCCCGCGCCGATCGCCTTGGCGACCTCGACCTCGTCGGTCTCCTCCATCGTGTACGAGGCGAAGGCGTCCACCTCCGAGGCGTCGATGCCGGCGTCGTCGAGGGCCGCGACGATGGCCCGGCAGGCCAACTCCTTCTCGGAACCGGGCAGTCGTTTCGCGAACCGTGTCTGTCCTATGCCGGCTATCACCGTTCTGTCCTTGAGTGCCGCCACCGCCACCTCCGAGACCGTCCCGACCGCTGACAGCGGCAGAGGCTACAGCTAATCTGACGGATAGTCAGCTACTGGTGGTCGGCTACCGCGTCAATCAGCTACTGCGTCAATCGGCTCGGCTACCGCGTCAATCGGCTACTGCGTCAGGAGGACGAGCGATGCGCGGCGACGAGGAGTGGGGCAGCGTCCCGGGGCTGGTGCGCGCGGCGGCGCGGCGGTACGGGAGCCGCGAGGCGGTGGTCGAGGGCCGGACCCGGGTCTCGTACGCCGAACTCGGCGAACGCGTCGAACGGGCTGCCGCCGCGTGCATGGCCTCGGGCGTCGAGCCGGGGGACCGGGTCGCGGTGTGGGCCCCGAACACCCTGGACTGGATCGTCTCCGCGCTCGGCGCCGTCACCGCCGGGGCGGCCCTCGTCCCCCTCAACACCCGCTTCAAGGGCACGGAGGCGGCGTACGTCCTGCGGCGCAGCCGGGCGAGGCTGCTCTTCGTCACCGGAACCTTCCTTGGTACCTCGTACGTGGCATCGCTGCGCAGGTCCGACGTACCCCTCCCGGATCTGGAACGGGTGGTGGTGCTGGCGGACGCCGCCCCCGACGACTACCTCACCTGGAAGGACTTCCTGGCGGCGGGGGAGGGGGTCCCCGCCGCGGCGGTCCGGGCGCGTGCCGAGGCGATCGCCCCCACCGACCCCTCCGACATCATCTACACCTCGGGCACCACCGGCCGGCCCAAGGGAGCCGTCATCACCCACGCCCAGACCCTGCGCTGCTACGCGGTCTGGAGCGAACTGGCGGACTTGCGCGAGGGCGACCGCTATCTGATCGTGAACCCCTTCTTCCACACCTTCGGCTACAAGGCGGGGGTGCTCGCCTGCCTGATGCGCGGCGCGACCATGGTGCCGCAGCCGGTGTTCGACGTGGACACGGTCCTGGCCAACGTCGCCGCCGAACGCATCTCGGTGCTGCCCGGCCCGCCTACCCTCCACCAGTCCCTGCTCGACCACCCGGCCCGGAGCGCCCACGACCTCTCCGCCCTGCGCCTGGTGGTGACGGGTGCGGCGGTGGTCCCGCTGCGGCTGGTGGAGCGGCTGCGCACGGAGCTGGGCATCGCGACCGTCCTCACGGCGTACGGTCTCTCCGAGGCGAGCGGCATCGTCACGATGTGCCGCCGGGGCGATCCGGGGGAAACCATCGCCTCGACATCGGGCCGGGCGATCCCGGGCACGGAAGTCCGCGTCCTGGCCGAACCGGGCCGTCCCGGCGAGATCCTCGTCCGCGGCTTCAACGTGATGCGGGGCTACTTCGAGGACCCGGGGGCCACGGCGGCGGCCATCACCCCGGACGGCTGGCTGCACACCGGTGACGTGGGCGTCCTCGACGCGCACGGCAACCTCCGGATCACCGACCGGATCAAGGACATGTTCATCGTCGGCGGCTTCAACGCGTACCCAGCCGAGATAGAGCAGATCATCGGCCTGCACCCGGACGTCGCCGACGTGGCGGTCGTCGGCGTCCCCGACCCTCGCCTGGGCGAGGTCGGCCGTGCCTACGTGGTCCGCCGGCCGGGCGCCGCGCTCACGGCCGACGACCTGATCGCGTGGTCGCGCCGTGAGATGGCGAACTACAAGGTCCCGAGGTCGGTGGAGTTCGTGCCCGGTCTGCCGCGCAACGCCGGCGGCAAGGTGCTGAAGGGGGAGCTGCGGGGGCGGGCGGTCTGACGGTCCGCCTCGCGTCCGCGGTGCGCGGGTGCCCGCTGCGAGCCGGTGCGGCGCGTGGCCACCGGATGGCCATCGCGTGTGCCGATGCGGGGGCGCGAGCCGTTGACTCGCGCTCCCCCGCACGGCTTCAGGCCCGTGGATGCGCCACGGCCGCGACGGCTCCCCCTCCGCGCCGCCGCGGCCGTTCCCCCCGTGCCAGTCGGGTCTAGGCGGTCGGCTTGAGCGGCTCCGACGTGGCGTGCTGGTCCAGCGTGGTCAGTTCTTCACCGGTCGCGTGCTGGTCCTGCGTGGTGGTCGGAGCCTTCGGCTCGCTGGTCGCGTGCTGGTCCGCAGGCTTGAAGATCGGGTCCTGCTTCTTGGCGTCGGCCATGGTGGTCAACTCTCTCTGAGCGCACTGAGTGCAATGGCTTGGCAAGGCCCGCCCGGCTGTTCCCCCGTGGACTGCCGGGCGGGCCCCTGTCGGGCCGCTCACCATAGTGGTGTGGCCGTTGTCGCCCCCGTCTGCCCCCCGACGCGACGGATCGACTGCTATGAGCATGAAGGGTGGTGATAAACGAACGATGAACGTCTCGGGCTCAGGAGGCCGTCGCAGGCTCCAGCAGCGACCGGACCGCCTCCGCTTCCGGGGAGCCGAGTTCCTCGTAGATATTCAGTGCCTCACGCCAGCAGACCTGTGCACGCCCGGTCTGACCGATTCCGGCAAGGGCCCGTCCGAGCACGGTCAGCACGTTTCCGCGACGCCATTCGCCGCCGATGCCCCGCAGGACGGTGAGGGCCGACTCGGCGAACTGCGCGGCCTGGGCCGGTCGACCGGCGACGATCTCGACCTCGGCCAGCCGGAAGAGGGACATGCCCTCCCACAGTCGCTGTCGACTGTCGCGGAAGACTCCGAGGGCCTCGTTCAACTCATCTGCCGCGGCGGACAGTTGCCCACTCTGGGTGAGGGCGAGCCCCAGCGCGTAGCGGCCGTTCGCGCTGCGTAGCTCGTGTCCCATGGACTCGTAGATCTCGATGCCGGACTGGGCGAGGGCGATGGCGCTCTCGGTGCGGCCGGTGGCCAGGTGGATACGGGACAGATTGCACAGGGCACTGGCTTCTCCGGGGCGGTTCTCGTCCGCCCGGAACGCCTCGATGGCCTGGGTCAGGAAGGCTTCGCCGTCTGCGTGGCGGCTCTGGTACAGGGCGATGATGCCGCGAGCGTTGGAGGCCCAGCACGCCGGCAGGGGATCACGAACCGTGTCGGCGAGCCGGATCGCTTCCTGGGCTTCTCGATCGGCGTGGTCGAACCGCCCCGCGAGCTGATGCACATTGGCCAGCGACATGACGGCCCGGCCCTCGGCCCGCCGGTCTCCGCAGCGACGGGTGGCTTCCCGCAGGGTGATCGCGGATGCCTCGTACTGCTTCGAGTTCGCCCCGGACTCGCCCAGGTCGAGGGCGGCGTACAGCAGATCGACGGCGCGGCGCAGGGTGGCGGGGCCGGTGGACTGGCAGACGCAGGCCAGCAGGTTGGTCGCCTCGGCGTAGAGCCAGTCCAGTGCCGAGTGCCGGTCGGTGAAGCGCAGTCCCGCATGCCGCGTCGGCTCCAGGTGGTCCACCAGCCGGTCCCCCGGCCGCTCCAGGGCGTACACCCCCGCCGCCGTCGCGAGGTAGAAGTCCAGCAGCCGCGACAGCGCCGCCTCACGTCCCTCCGGGGGCCGCTCGTCCCGTTCCGCGCAGGAGCGGGCGTAGAGGCGCACCAGGTCGTGGTAGCGGTAGCGGCCCGGGGCGGCGGACTCCAGGAGGCTGGTGTCGACGAGGGACTCCAGGACGTCCTCGGTGGTGTGCACGTCCAGGTCGAGCAGCGCCGCCGCGGCGGCCAGGGAGATGTCGGGGCCGTCGGCCAGGCCGAGCAGGCGGAAGGCGCGGGCCTGGGCGGGTTCGAGCTGGCCGTAGCCGAGTTCGAAGGTGGCTTTCACCGCGAGGTCGCCGGCCTGGAGCTCGTCGAGGCGGCGGCGTTCGTCGGCGAGCCGGGCGGCCAGGGCGGAGACCGTCCAGGTGCGGCGGGCGGCGAGACGGGAGGCGGCGATGCGGATGGCCAGAGGGAGGAAGCCGCAGGCGGCGACCACGTCGAGGGCGGCCTCGCGTTCGGCTTTGACGCGGTCCTCGCCGACGATGCGGGTGAAGAGCTGGAGCGCCTCCTCCGGGGACATCACGTCCAGGTCGACCAGATGGGCGCCGGCCAGGTCGACGAGCCGGACACGGCTGGTGACCAGGGCGGCGCAGCCGGGCGTGCCGGGGAGCAGGGGACGGATCTGGGCCGCGTCGTGGGCGTTGTCGAGGACGACCAGGATGCGGCGGCCGTCGAGCGTCGAGCGGTAGAGGGCGGCGCGTTCGTCGAGCGAGTCGGGGATGGCCGAGTCCGCCGTGCCCAGGGCGCGCAGAAAAGCGCCGAGGACCGTCTCGGGTTCGGCGGCGCGGGCGCCGGCGCCCTGGAGGTCCACGTAGAGCTGGCCGTCCGGGAAGTGCTGGCGTGCCTGGTGGGCGACGTGCACGGCGAGGGTGGTCTTGCCGACGCCGCCGATGCCGGCGAGTGCCGAGACGGCCATGACGGAGCCCTCGGCGGTCGCCAGCCGGTCGCCGAGCTCCCGGACGAAGGCGGCGCGGCCGGTGAAGTCCGGCACGGTGGCCGGGAGCTGGGCGGGGCGCACGGGTACGTGGGCCGGGGCCGGCTGGTCGGCGGGGCGGGCCAGTTCCTCGTCGGCCCGCAGGATGCGCTGCTGGAGCTGGGAGAGTTCGGGGCGCGGGTCGACGCCCAGTTCGTCGGCGAGGAGCCGGCGGGTGTCCGCGTACACCGCGAGCGCCTCCGCCTGCCGACCGCTGCGGTACAGGGCGACCATGAGGAGTTCGCGCAGCCGCTCGCGCAGTGGATGCGCGGCGGTGAGCGCGGTCAGTTCGGAGATCGCCTCCGCGTGGCAGCCGAGGTCCAGGTCCAGGTCCAGATGGATCTCGGTGAGCTGGAGCCGCCATTCCTTCAGGCGGGTGCGCTGGTTCTCGGCGTACGGGCCGGGCACGGAGGCCAGCGCCTCGCCGTCCCACAGGCCGAGCACCTGGTCGAGCAGGGCGCGGGCCTGGGCGCGGTCGCCGCCGACGCGGGCCTTCTCCGCCTCGGCCGCCAGATCCTGGGCCACGGTCAGGTCGACGGCGTCGTGACGGGTGCGGATCGCGTATCCGCCGGCGTCGCTGACGAGCGTCTGCGGGTCGAGGACCTTGCGGAGCCGGGAGGCGTAGGTGCGTACGGCGGCGAGTGCCTGCGAGGGCGGACCCTCGCCCCAGATGCCGTCGATGAGTTCGGCGGCGGTGGCGGTACGGCCGTTGCGCAGCAGCAGCGCGGCCAACAGGGCGCGCTGCTGAGGGGAACCGGACGGCAGGGCCTCGCCGCCCCGCCATGCCCGTACCGGACCGAGGACGGAGAAGCGCAGACCGTCGCCGTCGGCGGACCGCTGTCGCGGAGCACGTTGCCCCGGAACTCGTGTTCGCGGTCCGTTGTCACGGTCCATGGCCGCCTCCTGTTCTGCTCGCCTTGCCGGTCCTGCCGATCGTGCCTCTGTGCTGTTCGTCCCGGATCACCCGCCTCCCCCGCTCCGGTCAGGAGGGGCGCATCCGGATTTCTCCGTACCGCTGGTATCGCGCCCAACAGTCTGCCTTGTCGCGGGCGAAGACGTCAGCAGTGGGTGACGCTCTGCACAAGCCCTCGACAACGGACGTGGAACGAGGATCCGCACATGGAGCTGACGGTTCGTCAGATGCGCGCTACCGTGAAGGGCATGGAGACCTTCCCCAGGATCATCTCGGTGGACGACCACACGGTGGAGCCCTCTCATGTCTGGCGGGACCGGCTCCCGTCCAAGTACCTCGACCGTGCTCCCCGGATCGTCCGCGCGCCGCTCAGGGAAATGACCTTCATGGGGGGCAGATTCGCGCCTGTGATGGGTGCCGAGGGGGACGAGGGCCCGATCGGCGACTGGTGGGTGTACGAGGACCTGCACCGGCCGCTCACTCGGCTGGACACCGCGGTCGGATACGACCGGGACGAGATCAAGCTGGAGATCATCACCTACGAGCAGATGCGCCCGGGGTCGTACTCGGTCCCCGATCGGCTCTCCGACATGGACGCCAACCACGTCCAGTCCGCCCTCTGTTTCCCTACATTTCCCCGCTTCTGCGGTCAGACCTTCACCGAAGCGAAGGACCGGGAGCTGGGGTTGCTCGGTGTGCGCGCGTACAACGACTGGATGGTGGAGGAGTGGTGCGGGCCCGAGGCGCACGGCCGGCTCATCCCGCTCACGCTGATCCCGCTCTGGGACGCGGAACTGGCCGCGGCCGAGGTCCGGCGCAACGCGGGACGAGGGGTGCGCGCGGTGGCGTTCTCCGAGATACCTCCACATCTCGGGCTGCCCTCTATTCACACGGACGAGTGGGATCCGTTTCTGCGGGCCTGTGACGAGACCGGGACGGTGATCGCGATGCACATCGGCTCGTCCTCGCGCATGCCCTCCACCTCGGCCGACGCCCCGCCCGCCGTCGGTTCCACCATCACCTTCGCCAACTGCTGCTTCTCGATGGTCGACTGGCTGATGAGCGGCAAGTTCGAACGGTTCCCGAACCTCCGGATCATGTACGCGGAGGGGCAGATCGGGTGGATCCCGTACATCCTGGAACGCGCCGACGTGGTCTGGGAGGAGAACCGGGCCTGGGGCGGTGTCGCCGACAAGGTCCGCCGCCCGCCGTCGGAACTGTTCGCGGACCATGTCTACGGCTGCTTCTTCGACGACGCCTTCGGGCTCAGGAACCTGGACTCGATCGGCGTCGGGAACGTGCTGTACGAGACGGACTACCCGCACTCCGACTCCACCTGGCCCCGGTCGCGCGAGGTCGGCGAGGCGCAGATGGGGCATCTGGACGCCGAGGTGGTGGAGCGGATCGTGCGCCGCAACGCGATCGAGCTGCTGGGTCTGACGGACGACGGCCTGTGGGCCGGCCCGGGCGGGCGGTAGCGGGGCCGGGGGGCCGGGGGCGCGGACCGGAGACCGGAAGGCGGCGGGCGGAAGCCGGAGACCGGAAGGCGGCGGGGCGCGGGAAGAACGCGAAGCCTCACGCACGGCGTGTCCTGCGCGAGCGGGTGCGTTCTTCCGTGGCTCCGAGGTTCCGTGGCGCGGGAGCCCCGTGGGGTCCGGCACATGGCCGAACCCCTGCCGTGTGACGGACCCCTGCCGTGTGACGGACACCGACTGTGTCCCGGCCCGGACGGCAACAGATTCCGACGGCGTCAGGTTCCGACGACAACAGGCTCCGACGGCGTCAGGCCATGACGGCCAGGCCATGACGGCCAGGCCATGACGGCCAGGCCATGACGGCCAGGCCATGACGGCCAGGCCATGACGGCCAGGCCATGACGATCAGACCCTGATGACCGGCTCCTGGAGTTCGGTCACCCACGCGTCCCGGTCCTCGGGGCACTCCAGGCTGACCTCACGGGCGTACCCGGCGGAGCGGAAGTCATGGGCATCGATCCAGCGCGCCAGGGCCTGCGCCGTCGGCAGCACGTCGTCCATCGAGCCCCGGTGGACGACGGTCGCCGCCTCGACCGGGGGCAGTTCCACCACCGTGATCCCGGTGTCGCCCAGCGGACCCGGCCGGGCGCAGACCGTCACCCCGGCGTGGACGACGACCGCGCCGCCGCCCTCAGGGGCATCCTCGTAGCGTGCGATCCCGGGGCCGCTGGGGCTGACGCCCGCCGCCGCCAGCAGTGGGAAGAGCCGGTCGTACAGTGGCCCGATCACCGGACCGATGTCCTCCGGCTCGAAGCCCGCCGCGACACCGGTCAGCTCGGCCACCCGCACCGCGGGAACCTTCCGAACCACCACTTCTTCCGCGGACATGCATTCCTCGCTTTCGATCGACCGGAGCCTCGCCTCGACCCGCGCCAGCCGTGCCGCGGTCGTCGCCATGACCTCTTCCAGCTCCGCCCGCCGCAGCCGCAGCATTCCGCGCAGTTCCTCCGGACCCACCCGTTCGTCGAGGATGGCGCGCACCTGCTGGAGCGTGAAACCGAGATCCTTCAGCGCGATTACGCGGTTGAGACGGGCGAGTTGGGCCGCCGTATAAAAGCGGTATCCGGTGGCGGGGTCGGTGCGCTCGGGGCGCAGCAGTCCGATGGCGTCGTAATGGCGCAGCATCCGAGGCGAAACACGCCCGTGCCTGGCGAAGTCTCCGATGGTGAACATGATGATTCCCAGTGCAGCGCTTCACACGGTGTCAGGGTCAAGAACCTTCCCGACGCGAAAAGGCAGGAGCCCCGCTCCCCGGCGAGAAGGGGGAGCAGGGCTCCTTGGGTACTGCTCGTCAGCCGCGATCGGCCGACCCGGGCCACTTAGGCCGGGGTGACGTTCTCCGCCTGCGGACCCTTGGGGCCCTGGGTGACGTCGAAGTTCACGACCTGGTTCTCCTCGAGGGAGCGGAACCCGGACGCGTTGATCGCGGAGTAGTGGACGAAGACATCCGGGCCGCCGCCGTCCTGGGCGATGAAGCCGAAGCCCTTTTCAGCGTTGAACCACTTGACGGTTCCGGTAGCCATAAGCCCTCCTTGGGCCAAAGGGTTGCCCTGCTCCAGAACCTGCAAAGAAGTCTGAAAACTACAAAAGCCTGCGGGTCACATGCTCCGCAGGCTCTGTACTGCAAGGGAAACCAAACTGCAACTTGCGTCGAGCCTAGCACGCAGCGTGTGCGGAAGGGTAGAGGGAAAGATCACTTCACTCGGATGTTTCATTGCCGTGCGGATGAGCTGATGAAGTACGAGTCCGGGAGAGTGACGCGCGGGCGTCTCCCGGGCGTCTTCAGGGCGTCTCGGGAACGTCTTGCGGGGCGACTTCGCGGGGGTGCGAACGGGGTCGTGTGGGAACTCGGGCGGGAGGGGCCGGGCGGGAGAGCCCGGGCGCGGGGCCGCGAGGGAGACTCGGGCGGGACCGCGATGAAGCGTACGCAGGGGCTGCGAGGAGCTGCGAGGGGCCGCGAGGGCTGGGCGCGCGGCCGGGAGTGAGGGGATCGCGCCGGAGGGGCGCGACGTCGCTCCGCAGGGGCCCGCGGCGCGTTGCCTTCCCGGAGGCGGTTGCGGTGCGTCCCGGCAGAGGGGCGGCGGTGTCGTGTGCACCCGGTTCCCTTCGAGTGGCGCCGCGGGTCTAGCCTCGCGACGTGGACAATTCAACCGTTTCAACCGCCGTGGGCGACGAACGTCGCAGCCGGCCGCGCGTCGGTCACATTCAGTTCCTGAACTGCCTCCCGCTCTACTGGGGGCTGGCGAGGACCGGGACCCTGCTCGATCTGGAGCTCTCGAAGGACACCCCCGAGAGACTCAGTGAGCAACTGGTCGAGGGGCATCTCGACATCGGTCCCGTGACGCTGGTCGAGTTCCTCCGCAACGCCGATGACCTGGTCGCCTTCCCGGACATCGCGGTGGGTTGCGACGGGCCCGTCATGTCCTGCGTAATCGTGTCGCAGGTGCCGCTGGAGCAGTTGGACCGGGCCCGGGTGGCGCTCGGTTCGACCTCGCGCACCTCTGTGCGGCTGGCCCGGCTGCTGCTCGCCGAGCGGTACGGGGTCAGCCCGGACTACTACACCTGCCCGCCGGACCTCGGTGTGATGATGCAGGAGGCGGACGCCGCCGTGCTGATCGGCGACGCCGCGCTGCGGGCCAACCTGCATGACGCACCCCGTCTCGGCCTCCAGGTCCATGACCTGGGCCAGATGTGGAAGGACTGGACCGGCCTGCCGTTCGTCTTCGCGGTCTGGGCGGCGCGCAAGGACTTCCTGGCGGCCGAGCCCGACCAGGTGCGCAAGGTGCACGAGGCGTTCCTGGCCTCGCGGGACCTCTCCCTGGAGGAGGTCACCAAGGTCGCGGAGCAGGCGGCGCGCTGGGAGGCGTTCGACGCGCAGACGCTGGAGCGGTACTTCACGACCCTGGACTTCCGCTTCGGCCCCGACCAGCTCGCGGGCGTGGCGGAGTTCGCCCGCCGGGTCGGTTCCGAGGCCGGGTTCCCGGCGGACGTGAAGGTCGAGCTGCTCGACGTCTGACCGGACGGGAGGACGCGGAAGAGGCGCGGGAAGGCGGGGTACGGGTACGGGCGGACACCCCGGAAGAGCACCCCGGATGGACACCTCGGATGGGCGCCGCGGGCGGGCGCCGTGTGCGACGGCACGGTAATGGGTTCGAGATACGGGTGAAACTCGAACTTTCGGGGTAGAAAAGTCACGCCGCGCTTCTCGGCGTCGCCTTCCGTGCTTCTCCCTTGCTTCTCCGTTGCTTCTCTGTGCCTCTCCGCTTCCTTCTCCTCACCGACTTAACGGTTCGGGTGAATAAGCGGCGAATAGTCGATTCCCGGAAGCTGTCCGGACGCAGTCCCGGTTGTGCGCCGTAATCGCTCGCGTGAACGACGCATTCACGCCTTTTGTTGTGTCGAATGCCGTTCTTCGTTCCCTTGGGAGCGAAATCGGCGGATGGTTTCCTCTGGGAAGCGATGACCTTCGCCGCCTAGGCTTCGACCGGAGATCCGGCCGGTACACAGGGGGAGTCACGCATATGCAGCCGCTGGAAGCCGGCGAACCGCTGACCATCGGCGCCTTCCGGTTGCTCGGCAGGCTCGGTGCGGGCGGCATGGGCCGGGTGTATCTCGGGCGCAGCGCGGGGGGCCGCACCGTCGCGGTCAAGGTCGTGCACCCCCACTTCGCCCTCGACGAGCAGTTCCGGGCCCGCTTCCGGCGGGAGGTCGACGCGGCCCGGCGGATCGGCGCCCAGTGGACGGCGCCGGTGCTGGACGCCGACCCGGATGCCCCGATCCCATGGGTCGCCACCGGCTACGTCGCCGGCCCACCGCTGTCCACCGCGATCGCCGAGCACGGGCTGCTGCCCGAACACGCGGTGCGGGCCCTGGGCGCCGGACTCGGGGAGGCGCTGGCCGTGGTCCACGGACTCGGGCTCGTCCACCGCGACGTCAAGCCGTCCAACGTCCTGCTCGCCCTCGACGGCCCCCGGCTGATCGACTTCGGGATCGCCCACGCCGTCGGCGCCACCTCCTCCCTCACCTCCACCGGGGTGTCCGTCGGCTCGCCCGGCTACATGGCTCCGGAACAGATCAGGGGCACGGACCTCTCGGGGGCGGCCGACGTCTTCTCGCTCGGCTCGGTGCTGGCGTACGCGGCGACCGGCAGCGCCCCCTTCCTGGGCGACTCGTCCGCCGTGCTGCTCTACAAGGTGGTGCACGAGGAGCCCGAGCTGGGGGAGTTGGAGGGCGAGCTGCGGGAGATCGTCGCCGGGTGCCTGGAGAAGTACCCGGAGGACCGGCCGACCCCCATGGAGCTGGCCCGCCGGCTGGCGCCGGGCGGGGCGGCGGGACTGGTGTCGGCGGGCTGGCTGCCCGGGCCGCTGGAGCGCCAGGTCAGCCGCGCGGCGGTCGCGCTGCTGGACCTGGAGCCGCAGGACGCGCCGGTGCAGTCGGGCCCGGTGCCGTTCAGCGCGGCGTCCTGGGGCTCGGTCGCCGCGGACGGCGGGCACGGCGCAGACGGTGGATACGGCGCGAATGGCGAGGGCGGGCACGGCGCGGGCAGCTTCGGAGGAGGTGGCGCGAACGGCGGTGGCGGGGCGTACGGTCCGCCGGCCGAACCGACCCCGCCCGCCCCGTTGGCGCCGTCGTACGACCCGGCCCGGCCGCTCCACTGGACCGCGACCGCCGCCGACGGCGAGCGGCACCAGGGTGCGGAGTTGCCGGGGCAGCGGACGCAGGACGCCCGGTTCTCCGTCACCGTCGGCGCGGACTTTGAACCGCCGTCCCGGCGCGACGGCCAGGACACTCGCCCCGGTCGGCGGCTCAGTTGCACCGTCGCCCTCGCCGTGGCGGGCGCGCTCGCCGCGGTCACGGTCGGCGGCGCGTACCTCTTCGACCTGTTGCCGGGCGGGGCCGGCCGGAACGCCGCCGAACAGGGAACGGGCGCCGCACCCACCGCGCGGCCCTCAAGCCCCTCCGCGTCGGACCCGGACCCGGCGCAGGGCGGCCCGGACCAGGTCGCCGAGGTGCCCAAGGCGTTCGTCGGCACCTGGCGCGGCCCGCTCACCGAGAAGACCACCGGGCAGCCGCACGGCACGCTCACCGCCGTGTTCACCGAGGGCGCGAAGGGAACGGACGTGGTCCGCATGACCACGGAGGTCACCGCCCTCGGACTGACCGTCCGCTGCAACAGCGTCGCCGCCCTCACCTCCGGCACCGACGAGGAGCTCACGCTCCACGAACGAGCCGACCCGGACCGCCCCGGCGACCGCACCTTCTGCACCACCACCGAGACCGACGTGCATTTCACGCGGAACGCGGACGGCACCCTCCGATTCCGGTCGGAGGAGAGGGTCGCCGGGCTCCCGTACGGCACGCTCACCCGGTCCGGCGGCTGACGCCGACGGGTGCTGGCGTACGCTGATCCGGTCCGTGGACCCGTTGAAAACCCGCCGAAAGGTGACAGCCCGGTGACCGAGAAGGCCGCTCTCCAGCCCATCCTCGACCGCGCCGCCGAGGGCGGCCGGATCACTCCGGAGGAGGCCCTCGACCTCTACCGGTCGGCGCCGCTGCACGCGCTGGGGGCTGCCGCCGACGCCGCGCGCCGCCGCCGTTACGCCGGTACGGAGCACATCGCGACGTACATCATCGAGCGCAACATCAACTACACCAACGTGTGCGTCACGGCCTGCCGGTTCTGCGCCTTCTACGCCGCGCCCAAGGACACCGCCAAGGGCTGGACCCGCGATCTGGACGACATCCTGCGCCGCTGCGCGGAGACCGTCGAGCTGGGCGGCACCCAGATCATGTTCCAGGGCGGGCACCACCCGGACTACGGCGTGGAGTACTACGAGAAGCACTTCTCCGCGATCAAGGAGGCGTTCCCGCAGCTGGTCATCCACTCGCTGGGCGCCTCCGAGGTCGAGCACATGGCCCGGATCTCCAAGGTCTCCGTCGAGGAGGCCATCCAGCGGATCCACGCGGCCGGGCTCGACTCCTTCGCCGGCGCGGGCGCCGAACTGCTGCCCGCCCGCCCGCGCAAGGCGATCGCCCCGCTCAAGGAGTCCGGCGAGCGCTGGCTGGAGATCATGGAGATCGCGCACCGCCTCGGCGTCGAGTCCACCTCCACCATGCTGATGGGCACCGGCGAGACCAATGCCGAGCGCATCGAGCATCTGCGGATGATCCGTGACGTGCAGGACCGGACGGGTGGCTTCCGCGCGTTCATCCCGTACACCTACCAGCCGGAGAACAATCACCTGAAGGGGCAGACACAGGCGACGCTCTTCGAGTACCTGCGGATGATCGCCATCGCCCGCATCTTTCTCGACAACGTCGCGCACATCCAGGGCTCCTGGCTGACCACCGGCAAGGAGGTTGGACAGCTGTCGCTGCACTACGGCGCCGACGACCTCGGCTCGATCATGCTGGAGGAGAACGTCGTCTCCTCGGCCGGAGCCAAGCACCGCTCCAACCGCCTGGAGATCATCGACCTGATCCGCAAGGCGGGCCGGGTGCCGGCGCAGCGCTCCACGACGTACGAGCACCTCGCTGTCCACGACGACCCGGCGAACGACCCGGTCGACGACCGCGTCGTCTCGCACATCTCGTCCACCGCGATCGAGGGCGGCACGGCGCACCCCGAGCTGACGCTCCTGAACGCCGACTGAGCCCGAAGACCGACGACTGACCAACGACAGTCCGACGACTGAGGCCGGAGAGACCGACGTGTTGACGGTGCACACCGCCGACGCGGTGCACGGGGCCGCGGACGCCGCGGCCGACTCCGTGGCCGTGGACGGCGCCGCGGTCGTGGCGATCGGCCCGTACGAGGAGCTGACCGCCGCCCATCCCGCGGCCCGGGTCCGTCGGTGGTCCGGGCTGATCACGCCGGGCCTGCTGAACGCGAGGGCACCGGCCCTGCTGGAGGCCGCCTACCACCCGGACCCGCGCGAGGCGGACGAACTCGGTACGGAACCGCTCACCGGAGCCGCGCTCACCGCGCTGGGCATGGACGAGACCCGCTGGGGCGCGAGTGCCCGGCGGGGACTGCAGCGCATGCTGCGGCACGGCACGACCGCCGTCCGGGGCCCGTTCGCCCGCCCCGCCGTGCGCACGGCCGTCGCCCGCTCGGGACTGCACGTCCACGCCCCGGCCCCGGCGGCGGGCCCGGTCGTCGCCGACCCGTTGTCCGCCGTGCCGGAACCGACCGGCCTCGACCCGCTGGCCTCCGTACCGGATCCGGCCGAGGCGTTCGCCGTGCCCCTGACCGTCGGCGGCCCCGCCGACCTGGCGGTGTTCGCCGTAGCGGACATGGCGGAGCTGGCCGCGGCGGGTGCCGGGAGTTGCGTGGCGACGGTGCTCGGCGGGCGCCTGGTCTTCCGCAGGGGTTGAGGGTGGCGGGGCGGCTTCCGCAGGGGTTGAGACCCAGCGCGGCTTCCGGCAGGAGCTGAGGGCCCGAGGTGGCTTTCCCAGGGGCTGAGAGCCCGGGGGGGAACGGGGCACCGGTGCCGGCGGACCCCAATGCTTCACACCACGTCGCACCACGCTGGACGACGTCGAACGACCTCTCGGGCCACGTCGCACCGTCCGTGCGGCGCCGCCCGTGACCGGGCCTGGCACGGCCCGGCGGGCGCTCTACTCGCTGTGCACGATCTGGATCAGATTGCCGCAGGTGTCGTCGAAGACCGCAGTGGTGACCTGGCCCATCTCCAGCGGCTCCTGGGTGAAGCGCACCCCGAGCCCGCGCAGCCGGTCGAACTCCGCCCGCACGTCGTCCACGACGAAAGAGGTGGCCGGGATGCCGTCCTGGACCAGCGCCGTCTTGTACGGCCGCACCGCGGGATGGCCGGAGGGTTCGAGCAGCAGTTGGGTCCCGTCGGGATCTTCCGGCGAGACCACGGTCAGCCACCTGTCCTCGCCCACCGGGACATCGTGCTTCTTCACGAAGCCCAGCACATCGGTGTAGAAGCGCAGGGCCTTTTCCTGGTCGTCGACGAAGACGCTGGACAGGTGGATCTTCATGGGGTGTTCTCCGGTGCGTCGGGCCTGAGCCATCGGGTCGCGATCCGCTCAAGGGGCTCGGTGTTCAGATCGTGGAACTTGTAGCGGCCCTGGCGCCGCGAAAGGACCAGACCCGCGGATTCGAGCACGGCCAGGTGCTGGCTGACCGCCTGGCGAGACAGCCCCAGACCGTGTTTGGTCACCAGTCGCGTGCATATCTCGAACAGGGTCTGGCCGTCCCGTTCCACCAACTCGTCAAGGATGCGCCGACGGGTCGGGTCGGCCAGGGCCTTGAAGACATCCTCCGCCATGACCCCCACCATAGGCAAGCAGCGACTTGCCTATCAAGTGGCTGCTCGGACGCCTCCCGAGCAAGGCGCTCCGGCGCTTTCGGAGCGAGGTGCTCCGGTGCATTCGAGGCGAGGTGCTCCGGTGCTTCCCGAGTGAAGGGAGACACCCCGCACCGCGCCTGCCGCATCCCGCCGGGCGCGCGACGCCCGGTAGCCCGCCCTCGCCGCGTTGCCGGAGTCACCCGCGTGCGTCCGGGATACGCGGATGATCCTCCGCCTCGCGATCGCACGCACCGGGCGCCGCGCGCCGCCCTACGGGCGAACGACGGTGTGCGCCGGACGCGAGCCGGACACGAGCCGGGCGCGACCGGCGCGAGGTGTCGCGGACCGGACTGCTTGAATGGACGGGTGATCCGAGCTTCCCTGGACAAGCAGCCGCACGAAGTCGCCACGATGTTCGACGACGTGGCGGCCAACTACGACCTCACCAACGACGTGCTGTCCCTCGGCCAGGCCCGGCTCTGGCGCAAGGAGGTCGCGAAGGCGGTCCACGCCCGGCCCGCGGAGAAGGTCCTGGACCTGGCGGCGGGCACGGCGACGTCCTCGCTGCCGTTCGCCGCGACGGGCGCCTACGTCGTGCCCTGCGACTTCTCCCTCGGCATGCTGCGGGAGGGGAAGAGGCGCCACTCCTGGCTGCCGTTCACCGCGGGCGACGCCACGAAGCTGCCGTTCCGCGACGAGACCTTCGATGCCGTGACGATCTCCTTCGGACTGCGCAACGTCCAGGACACGGACGCGGCGCTGCGCGAGCTGTACCGGGTGACGAAGCCGGGCGGCCGGGTGGTGATCTGCGAGTTCTCCCAGCCGACGTGGGCGCCGTTCCGCACGGTGTACACCGAGTACCTGATGCGCGCGCTGCCGCCGGTCGCGCGCGCGGTGTCCTCCAACCCGGACGCGTACGTGTACCTCGCCGAGTCCATCCGCGCCTGGCCCGACCAGCCGGGGCTCGCGGCGAAGCTCCAGCGGGCCGGCTGGTCGAAGGTCGCCTGGCGCGACCTCACCGGCGGTGTGGTGGCCCTGCACCGGGGCGTGCGCGCGTAGTCCTCCCGGCCGACGGGCCCCGCCTCCGTCCCCGGGCTCTCCAACCCCGGATTCTCCGCCTCCGGATCTTCCGGCCCGGGTCCTTCGGTGCGGACCGTCTCCGGGGACGGCCCTGATCCCCGGCCCTGGGGGCTTCCGTCCGGATGGCCCCGCGGAGCCGGGACCGCGTCTCGGGACGCCATCCGGACGGAACGTCACGAGGCCGGTCCCGTCCGGAATCGCCACGGCGCCGGTCCCGTCCGGAACGTCAGAGCGCCGACCGCATCCGGAACGTCACGGGGCCGAGGCCCGTCCGGAGCGTCACGGCGCCGGTCCCGCCCGGTACGTCGCCGGCGCTGAGGCCGGCCGCACCCCGGAGCGTCACGGCGCCCGGCTCCTGCCGGAGTGCGACGGGATCAGCTCCAGCCGGAGTTCACGAAGTCAGCTCCAGCCGGAGTTCATGGAGTCAGTTCCAGCCGGAAGCAGAGGCCCTGGCGTCCCGACCGCGGTCTGGTGAAGCCCTCCGCCCGCTCCATGCCCAGCCGTCGGGCCACGGCGATCGACCGCTCGTTGCATGAGTCGATCACCGCCACCACCCGGTCCACTCCGGCCGTGCGCAGCCGATCCAGCGTGAGGTGTGCGGCGGCAGTGGCGTACCCCCGGCCCCAGGCCGTACGCGCCAGCCGCCAGCCGATCTCGATCTCGCCCACCGGGCCGAACGAGGTGTGCGGCCAGGGCTGGGCGCCGGTGAAGCCCGCCACCCCGCCGTCCTCGCCGAGCAGCGTCCACAGGCAGTAGCCACGTTCGGCGTCGTGCCTGCGCTGTCGCGCGGTCAGTTCCTCGTAGACGGAGAGTTCGGCGGACGTGCCGCCGAAGAACTCCATCACCTCGGGGTCGTCGAAGACGTGGTGCCAGGCGAGCGCGTCCTCATCCGTGGGGACGCGCAACTGTATACGGGGAGCGGACATCGGGGAGCCCTTCAGGAGGCCGGATGGCGGACCCCCATAGACTGAACGGAACAGGTGCCGCGCGGCACGTGATTTCGAGCCTCCGGGAGATCCGACCGTGACCGAGCCTCTCTCCGAGCACAGTGCGGACGTGATCGTCGTCGGGGCAGGCCCGGCCGGTTCCACCACCGCGTACTACCTCGCCAAGGCCGGACTGGACGTCCTGTTGCTGGAGAAGACGGCCTTCCCCCGCGAGAAGGTCTGCGGCGACGGCCTCACCCCGCGAGCCACCAAGCAACTCGCCGCCATGGGCATCGACATCTCCGAAGAGGCCGGCTGGCTGCGCAACAAGGGCCTGCGCATCATCGGCGGCGGCGTCCGGCTCCAACTCGACTGGCCGGAGCTCGCCTCCTACCCGGACTACGGACTGGTCCGCAAGCGCGACGACTTCGACGAGCAACTGGCCCGGCAGGCGCAGAAGGCGGGCGCGCGGCTGTACGAGCGCTGCAATGTCGGCGCCCCGGTCATCGACGACCGCACCGGCCGCATCACCGGCGTCCACGCGAAGCTCGGCGAGGAGAAGACCCCGGTCACCTTCCGTGCCCCGCTGGTCGTCGCCGCGGACGGCAACTCCTCCCGGCTGTCGCTCGCCATGGGCCTGCACCGGCGCGAGGACCGCCCGATGGGCGTGGCCGTGCGCACGTACTTCACCTCGCCCCGTCACGACGACGACTACCTGGAGTCCTGGCTGGAGCTGTGGGACCGGCGCGGCCCCCAGGACCGGCTGCTGCCCGGCTATGGCTGGGTCTTCGGCATGGGTGACGGTACGTCCAACGTGGGTCTCGGCATCCTCAACTCCTCTTCCGCGTTCCGGGAGCTGGACTGGCGGGAGGTCCTCAAGGCGTGGTGCGCCTCCATGCCGGAGGACTGGGGATTCACCCCGGAGAACATGACGGGTCCGATCCGCGGTGCCGCCCTGCCGATGGCGTTCAACCGCCAGCCGCACTACACCCGGGGCCTGCTGCTCGTCGGTGATTCGGGCGGCATGGTCAACCCGTTCAACGGCGAGGGCATCGCGTACGCCATGGAGTCGGGGCAGATCGCCGCGGACGTCATCGTCCAGGCCCACGCCCGCACCACCCCGGCCCAGCGCGAACTGGCGCTCACCAACTACCCGAAGGTGCTCAAGGAGACCTACGGCGGCTACTACACGCTGGGCCGCGCCTTCGTGAAGCTGATCGGAAACCCGAAGGTGATGAAGGTCGCGACCCAGCGCGGTCTGACGCACCCGCTGCTGATGAAGTTCACCCTCAAGATGCTCGCCAACCTGACCGAGCCGACGGGCGGCGACGCGATGGACCGGATCATCAACGGCCTCTCCAAGGTCGCCCCGAGGGCCTGATGATTCTGACCGGTCGGCTCGCGCTTCGCTGACCCTGATGTACGTATGCCTACGGAGCAACGGCCGTTGCTCCGTAGGCATGTTGCTCTGAGGGCGCCCTATGCCCGAAGTTGCGTCGGGCTGTGCCCCATCAGGTCGTGCACGGACCGGCCCATCCGCGGGCACTCCGGTGGCGGTGCGTGGGCACGGGCTGCCCCGCTGCTCGGCGCCGTCGCAGGGCCCATCCGCAGAGCGCACCAGCTACATCCGGCCAACTTCCCTATTCACCGTTCACCCCGCAGGCCCCGCATTGGCCGGCAGGCCGGTACGGCAGCGACGCACGCAACCTATGGCAACGGCTCTGAGGCATGTGTTCCGAGTTGCCGATGAGCCGGGCTCGACGCCGGAGCGGGTAGGTACGGAAACTCAGCGCGGATCCAAGTGATCGTACGGACATGGCGCAGCGCACCCGGTCCGTAACGTCTGTATCGGTAACCTCAGCGAGCACACAGAGGCAACCAGGATGCTCACCCGGGCGATGCCTGGGGCCACGGGGAGGGCACGCGCATGGCGTGGGACGAGTGGGAGCATCTGAAGGCGCAGGCCGTCGGGCGGTACACCGCCGCTGTGCAGATCAACAACGTGCAGGGGGAAGGCGGCGGCGTCGAGCCTTCCGGCGGCGGGGGCGATACCGGCACGCTCAAGCACAAGGGAGGTCCATGGGCGAAGGCAGCCGGTACCGCAGATGATCTCCAGACCAGCACGATCACTGCGAAGGTTGAGCTGCGTAGTGCCCACGACGGCACGGGTAGCAGTCTGACCGGACTGTCCAGCCTCGGCACACTCAAGTCGGTTCTTGCCTCGTGGGACAAACGACTCGGGTGTGTCCGTGAAGAATGCAGTTCTCTGGAGCCGAAACTGCGGCAGGTGGCCGTGGACCTCGGCGAAGTGGATGCCCAGGTCCGCGACAAGGTCAAGGCGGTTACGGTGCCGGGCACGAGGAGGGGCGAGTAGGAGATGGCAACTACTATCGGGCTGACCTGGCAACAGCTCCGCTCCCTCAAGCTATCGGAGATCACTGTTGCCGCCGACGGCTGGGGTGCTGCTTCCAGGTTCGCCGATGCTGCACGCGAACGCGTCGACGGTGACATGAGTGGCAGACTCACCAAGACCCAGGACAGTGAGGCTGCCCGAGCAGCTGTCAAACGGCTGAAGCGACTGAGCGAGAACTACCACTACATCCATACCGAGGCCGGTTTCATCCGAGGCACTCTCGATGCGCTCGCCAGCGAACTCGGCGCCCCACAGCGGCGATTACGCGATGCTTTGGACGACGCCGCTTCCTTGGGCTACGAAGTCAACGAAAACGGCAGCATCGATTATCCGGCCGGCGGCAAGAACAAGATCAGCGGCGAGACGATGCCCGGCGGCTCTGTAATGGGCAACAATGGCCTGATCGGTCCTGGTAACTCAGCTATGTACCGCGACGGCAAGGGTAATTACGACCTTACTCAGGGCCCGAATGCGCCTGTTCTGAATAGCCCCAATCCGCACCGCGCCAAGGCCCAGGACATTGCTGACCGCATCGCCCATGCCCTGTGCGAGGCGCGCGAAATTGATGAGCGGTACTGCACCGCGCTCGGCAAGCTCAAGGCTGCACCCGGTCTAACGGTCGACGACAAGACGTGGGGAGATGTGGCCTCGGACGCCGAGGCGGTGAGCCAAGCTGCATACAGCTACCTGGAGAAGCAGCTTCCGCTCGACAAGCCGCCTTCGGACCGCAAGGAGTGGTGGGACAACCTCAGCGAGGAGCAGCGCGAGGAGTACGTCTCTGCCTTTCCGGAGCTGATCGGAAATTTGGATGGAATCCCGGCGCTGGTGCGTGACGAGGCGAATCGGGAAAATCTCTGCATGCTTATCGGGAAACTCGAAGGGGAACAAGATGGTGCTTCCCAGGACATGCTGGGTGGCCTGAAGAAGATTCAGGAGAAGCTAGAGAAAGGCAGCGAACCACCGATGTATTTGCTGGGCATCGGCGACAAGGGGAACGGACGCGCGGTCATCGCCTACGGTAATCCCGACACCGCCGACAACGTCTCGGCGTACGTTCCCGGGCTCGCCACCAAGCTGGACGAGGAGTTCGCCGACGGAACCGTCAACCGTGCGCTGCAAACAGCCCTCGGTGCGCAAGAAGTCGATAAGTCCAGCAAGACCTCGTCGATCGTCTGGCTCGGCTACGACGCGCCCCAGTTGACACCGGAGGACCTGGCAAGCGGCAGGAGTGTGATGTTCACCAACGATGCCAGGGCCGGAGCGCCTGACTACAACGCATTCATGGAGGGGATCTCCGCGACGCACGAGGGCGGTGCCCCGCATGTCACCGCCATCGGGCACTCATACGGCTCCCTCACGGTCGGCCTCGCGGCTCAGGAGAAGGGGGGAATTCCCGGCGCCGACGACATCATCCTGGTGGGAAGCCCGGGCACTGGTGCGGACAACGCACAAGCCCTCAATATGGGTAAAGGTCACGTATTCGTAGGTGCAGCCGAGAACGACATCGTCACCAAACTCCCGAATCATGCAGAAGCATTGGGTATGGGTACGGGTGCGGTCGGAGGTGGCTCGGCGGGCTTCGTTCTCGGTGGCGGCATTGCCGGCCCTCCGGGGGCACTTTTTGGTGGTGCTGCCGGAGCCCTGGTCGGTGGCATTGGCGGATACATGGCCCAAGACGCCCAAACTGACCCGAGCGAGCGCTGGTTCGGCACCGACCCGGCAAGTAAAGACTTCGGGGCTACGCGATTCATGGTGGACGACGGAGCCACGATTATCGAGGATCGTGGAACGATGTCGGCGCATTCTAATTACTTCAACCCCGCGAAGGACCAGGTGTCAGCCGACAACATCGCCAAGATCGTGGTTGGCAGGTCCGACGAGATCACCTTGGAGAGGCCTCGATGAGGACTTCAGGAGCCGTGGCGCTTGCGGTTGGGGCATTGCTCCTGGCTGGATGCGGCTCATCGGGCAGCTCGACCGGGCAGGGGGAGAAGATGAACATGCAAGAGGCGGCCGTACGTGCCGACGAAATCCTTGACGGAACATTCGCTGCCATCAAGCCGGCGGTGCACTGGACGCACGGGCGGTCGACGGAAGGTAAATGCGATGTCCAGAGGCGGCGGGCGGTGATGACGATCATCTCCGAGGAGCGTCGAGGGAGTTTCCTCGGAGTGATCGAACGGTATTGGAAGAGTCAGGGGTACAAGAAACTCGCAGTGAATAATTCGAAGACTCCGGCCATGTACTACAGAACGTCCGATGAATTTAATGTGCGAGTGCTCATCGGAGGTAATGGGCAGGCGTTTTTTGAAGTTGCGACACCGTGCGTGAAGGCTTCCGAGGTTTCTCCACCGAAGGAAAAGTCAGTAGGTCCCGACTATGTCGGGAAGGAAATTCCCGATCCTGACGTCAGATCGGATTTCTGGTCTGCGAAGGGCCCAGAGCCGTCCGGGTGACCTTGGTGGAGGCGGGGTCTTGGGCTCCGCGTGTGACCTCCTTGCTGGTGCTTCCGTAGGAGCACCTCGCAGTCGGATTCGGTGCCGCCGTCATTATGTGCCGCTGGGTGACGAACACGCCGAATTGCTGCGGTCGCAGTGGCCCAGGCTGGGATCGCCGCTCGCCGCGTGATGGCGACGGACACCCGCAGCACCTCCCGCCCCCGTCCGTCCGCGCCTCGTCCTGGTTTCGGCGTGTGGTGCCGTGACGGCCGGAACCGTCGAAAGGCGCCTCCGCGGTCTCACCCGAGCACCCGGCTTTCTTGGCGGGATTCCGGGTCCTGGGCGCCCGTTTCCACGCCCCGGTCGGTGTCGGCATCGGCGTCCCTGGAAGCCAGGTGCGTGCGGCCCCGCCGGTACCAGTGGGGCGTGAGCGAGCGCAGCCGTCCGGTGAGGGCGATCTCGTAACGCGGCTGGAGCAGCAGGAAGAGGCCCAGCGCGCAGACGCCTGTGATGCCGTACAGGATCCACGACTTGGCGCCCCGGGCGGAGAAGGCCACGATCCCGAACGAGAACAACGCCGACCAGAAGTACATGAGCAGCACGGCCCGCCGGTGCGAGTGGCCGAGCTGGAGCAGCCGGTGGTGGAGGTGGCCCTTGTCGGCGGCGAACGGCGACTTCCCGTTCCAGGTACGCCGGATGACCGCGAGCACGAGGTCGGCGATGGGCAGCGCGATGACGGACAGGGGCAGCAGCAGCGGGATGTAGATCGGCACCATCGCCGCGGAACCGGCCGTGCCGTCGAGGGGCTGGTTGAAGATGCTCGGGTCGACGTCGCCCGTGACCGAGACCGCACATCCGGCGATCAGCAGCCCCATCAGCATGGAGCCCGAGTCGCCCATGAAGACGCGGGCCGGGTGCGAGTTGTGGACCAGAAACCCGAGGCACATGCCCACGAGGATCGCGGAGACCAGCGTGGTGGAGGCGGCCGCCTCGATGCCGTAGCCGTACCAGAGCCGGTACGCGTACAGGAAGAACGCCGTCGCCGCGATGCCGACCGTCCCGGCGGCCAGCCCGTCGAGCCCGTCGACGAAGTTGACCGCGTTGATGGTGATCAGGACCAGGCCCACGGTCAGCAGGGTGCCCTGCCAGTCGGAGAAGTAGATCCCGTCCGTGCCCGGCACCGGAAGCCAGAGGATCGTCAGCCCCTGGAACACCATCACCCCGGCGGCGAGCACCTGCCCGCCCAGCTTGACCAGCGAATCCAGCTCCCATTTGTCGTCGAGGACCCCCAGCAGCCAGATCAGCGCGGCACCGGACAGCAGCGCCCGGGGCGTCGAGCTCTGGGTGAAGATCTCTTCGAGGTGCGGCAGGTGCGAGGCCACCAGATAGCCCGTCAGAAGCCCGCCGAACATGGCGATCCCACCCAGGCGCGGCGTGGGTTCGCGGTGGACGTCGCGCGCCCGGATCTCCGGCATCGCCCCGATCGAGATGGCGAACTTCCGGACCGGCCCGGTCAGCAGATGGGTCACCGCCGCCGTGATGAACAGCATGAGCAAGTAATCCCGCACGGGCAGCCCCACATCCCGGCCCGACGGGCCGATTCCTGAACAGCTCTTTCCGGTTCCGCTTCTCCGGGCTGCTGCTCAGGGTGGGACGGGCCGATCGGCGAGTCCGACGCGGTGTCGGCACTGGATCCTGGCTCCGCGGATCCCGGTCGAGGCCCTTCGCTGCGCCCCGCCGAGCCTAACCCATGCGTGTTCCGGAACTGCGGGGTGCCGGGCGGGTTCGCGCTGGTGGCGGGCCGGTTCGGCGGGCCGGCGGGGCGAAGTGGGGGAGTGGTCCGGAAATGCCGCGGGGGCGAGGGCCACGAGCGCGAGCGAGCGGAGGCGGCATTCGTGTGGGGACCATGAGCCGGATCGGCGTAACCATGCTCCGGAGCATGATTGTCTCTGGCGTATGAGCACAAGGACCCCTGCCCGGAAGAAGCCGGGGCAGGGGCCCTGCGCGTGACCGCCGGTGCGTGCTAATGAACGAAGTGGTCGTACTCGCCCGCCTTGACGCCTTGGATGAATGCGGCGAACGTGTCGCGGCTCGTCCGAGTGATCACGCGCGGGTCATCGCTCTCGCGCAACAGAATCTCCTCGGCGCGCCGTGCGACCTCAACACACTGTTCCCCACCACCGCCGGAGAACGACGATTTCTGCCAGCTGATCTCAGTGTCCATGTCGCGGATTATCACAGGTCGCGAGCGATGTGGTGAATGAAGCTCCGTGACTCGTCGGGGTCGAGGCTGACCTGTTCCGCAAAGTCGAGTTGCATGCGGTATCGGTGCAGGTCGGCAACGGAGTTCAGGAATACGCCCCCGAACGGGGCGTCGATGTGGACGGTGTCCAATTGCGGGGTCACTCCGCCCGCGTACAGCACGGTCTGTGTCGCCTCGACGAACTGCTCACCGGCGAAAGGAATCACGCGCACGGTCACCCCGGGACGTTCCGTCTCCTCCAGGAGACGCTCCAACTGGGCACGTGCGACCTTGCGCCCGCCTATTCTCATGCGCAGTCCGGCCTCGTGGAGGACGACGTCGAACTTTGGCGGATTCTCGCGGTCCAGCACGGCCTGCCTGCGCATCCGGTGCTCGACCCGCGCCTCCACCTCCTCCTCGGGCAGCTTGGGCAGGATGCCTTCGAAGAGGGCCCGGGCGTACTCCGGGATCTGGAGCAGTCCGGGTGCCATCACGGGCTGGAGACAACGCATATAGCGTGCGTGGTGCTCCAACTCCGCGATGTTCAGGAATCCGGGTGCCAGTACACCGCGGTATTCGTCCCACCAGAACTGGCCCCGGTGCTCCCGCGATATGGCGCACAGCGCATCGATCAACGCGGAATCGTCGCATGAGTAGAAACTCGACAGGCGGCGGATCCGCTCTTCGCTGACGCCGATGCGACCCGCTTCAATATGGCTGATCTTCGCCTGATCGGTGGAGATCAGCCCGGCGGCCTCGCGCGCGGTCATGCCGGCCTGCTCGCGCAGCTTTCTCAACTCGCAGCCCAGCCGGACCTGTCGTGCTGTGGGATTGTCCCTCGGGGGCATGTCACCTTCCTCTGATCGCCCACAGTCTCGCGCGGTGCGGACGGTCCGGTCCACCCGCTGGTGTGAAGCGTTGACGGCAATCTTGCTCCGGGGTACCCATGTGCCCTCATGGGCGCTTTCAACGGTGCCCGGCGGTCGTCATGGCGTGAAGTGCAGCCCAGGGAAGGCGAGTTGGATGCCGCGCCACAGGTCCGGTGTCACGTCCGATGCCACAGCAGGAGCCATGGGCGGGGTCTGGGACTCCGTGTCGCGGGAGCGCTGCTCGGTGAGGACCTGTGCCTCGGGTGCCGCGTTCCGGGAAGAGCGAAGGGCCGTCGCCCCCGAGCAAGGAGGGGGGCGACGGCCCTTCGCGGCTCCGCGCGCTTGTGAATCAGTGAACGCGCATCGCGGGACGAGTGCCGACGGGTGTCAGAGAACGCGCACCGCGCCCGACGGCGGGTCGTAGGAGAGGGAACGCTGCACCACACCGGTGCTGGAGTTCTGCGCGCCGACGAACTGGCCGCCGCCGACGTACACCGCGACGTGGTACGCGCTGCCCGCGCCGCCCCAGTACAGGATGTCGCCGGGCTGAAGGTTGCTCAGGGAGACCTGGGTGCCCGCGGTGGACTGGGCCTGCGAGACGCGCGGCAGGTCGACGCCCACCGAACGGAACGCGGCCTGGACCAGCCCGGAGCAGTCCCACGAGTTGGGGCCGGTGCCACCCGACACGTACGCGTCGCCGACCTGGGCCTTCACGAAGGAGATCACGGACGCGGCGGAGCCGGTCGCGCTCGACGACTGCGAGGCGGAAGAGGGGGCGGACGAGGAGGAGGACGAGGACGTGGTGGCGACGGTGGTGCTCGCGGGGGAACCGGAGGTCGTCGCGCTGAGCGTCGTACGGGCCTGGGTGCGCGAGGCACGCAGCGCGGCCTCGGCCTCGGCCTTCTTCCTGGCCTCGGCCTCCGCCTTCTTCTTGGCCTCGGCCTTGCGGACCGCCTCGGCCTTGGCCTTCTTGGCGGCCTTGGCGGCGCTGGCCGCGGCGGCTTCCTCCTGCGCCTGCGTCCGCAGGTCCTGGGCGACCTGCTCGGTCGCCTGGGCGGAGGCGGCGACGGCGGTGGACAGGCCGTCGGTGAGGGTGGGCATCTCGATCGTCCGGGTCACCGGCTCGGCCTGGGCCGGCCCGGCTGCGCCGGCGACCGCGATGGTGCTGAGGACGCCACCGGCAACTCCGGCGCGTAGCGCCGTCTTCGGTGCGCTTCGGCGAGGCTTCCGGTGGCTGGGTATGTGAGCGGTGTGGGACATGTGCACTAGCGCTATCAGGGCGTCGGGGCTCCCATCAAGAAACGTGTGTTGCGACACAGTTACGTTCGGAATCTCTGAATCCGCTTCCTGATGAGCCTTATTGACGCCGTAACGGGCAAAACGGACATGCATGATCACCGCTGTGATCACGGACTTTCGCCAATACGTCCGAATTGCCCGTCACTTACCATCCGTTGGCACTGTTGGCCAAGCCCGCTTTTCCCGGAAGTGTGGGTGAGTGGTGCAGGTCACATCCTGATCGCCGGGTGCGGGGGTGCGCGTGATGGGGTGCGGGCCGCTCGCGCGCGCCGGCCTCCCGGGCGGTCGTGCGGATCGCCCGTACGGGCGGTTGCGCCGACGGGTGCACGGTGGTGCGCGCGAGCGGTTCGGGGTTCGCCGGAGGGCTCTGGGTGGAGGGGGTATTGGCACCCAGAAGATCGTGAATGTGTGCACACGTCCACTTCGCTCGACGCGACCCCCCTCGCGCGGGTGAGTCCGGAGTGAGACGGATGCGCATATCATGCACTGCCGTCCATTGCCAATTTGCGTGTAGAGGCGTTCCATTGTTAATGGAACGAGGCTTTGACCAGCGACGACAGCACCAGATGTCACATCTCGTAACAGCTCTGCCGCTTTGAGTGAAAAGATCGGCTCTCATCCGGCTTCATGATCGTTCGCTGGGTGGTGAAGATCACAAACTCCGTCCACTACCCCGTGTCGCAGATCACAGGATGGCGGGCATAGGATGCGGGGCAGTCGGGCTTGTGAACTGCCTCACATGTACACGATCTTGGTGGGGCGGCGAGCCGAAAACGTCCGATGCGGTCCAACGGTCAAGGACGACTGGAAGGAGCGAGGAGCGTGAATGCCTACGCACCCATCCTCGTGCTCGGCGCCCTTGGGGCAGGGTTTGCGATCTTCTCCGTGGTCATGGCCACGCTTATCGGCCCCAGGCGGTACAACCGGGCGAAGCTCGAAGCGTATGAGTGCGGGATCGAACCCACCCCCACTCCGGCCGGAGGCGGCCGCTTCCCCATCAAGTACTACCTGACGGCGATGCTCTTCATCGTCTTCGACATCGAGATCGTCTTCCTCTATCCCTGGGCGGTCAGCTTCGACGCGCTGGGGATCTTCGGGCTCGTGGAGATGCTGCTCTTCGTGCTCACCGTCTTCGTCGCCTATGCGTACGTGTGGCGTCGCGGCGGCCTGGAATGGGACTGAGGGGCTGAGGGGCACACCATGGGACTCGAAGAGAAGCTGCCCAGCGGCTTCATGCTGACCACCGTCGAGCAGGCCGCGGGCTGGGTGCGGAAGGCCTCCGTCTTCCCCGCCACGTTCGGCCTCGCCTGCTGCGCCATCGAGATGATGACGACCGGCGCGGGACGCTACGACCTGGCCCGTTTCGGGATGGAGGTCTTCCGCGGATCGCCGCGGCAGGCGGACCTGATGATCGTGGCGGGACGTGTCAGTCAGAAGATGGCGCCCGTCCTGCGGCAGGTCTACGACCAGATGCCCAACCCCAAGTGGGTGATCTCCATGGGGGTTTGCGCCTCGTCGGGCGGAATGTTCAATAATTACGCCATTGTTCAAGGTGTTGATCACATTGTGCCGGTTGACATCTATTTGCCTGGCTGCCCGCCGCGGCCCGAGATGCTGATGGACGCGATCCTCAAGCTCCACCAGAAGATCCAGGGCACCAAGCTCGGGGTCAACGCGCAGGAGGCCGCCCGCGAGGCGGAGGACGCGGCGCTCAAGGAACTGCCCCTGATCGAGATGAAGGGGCTGCTGCGATGAGCGAGAACCACGGCCGCGAGCAGCACGACGGCAACGGCGTCCCCGCCCCGCGCGACGAGAACGGCGAGGTCGTCGGCGTGCGCAGGGGCATGTTCGGCGCGAACAACGGCGGCGACACCTCGGGCTACGGCGGCCTCGTCCGCACCGTGGCCATGCCCGGGGCCTCGTCCCGCCCCTACGGCGGCTGGTTCGACGAGGTCGCCGACGAACTCGAAGGCGCCCTGGAGGAACAGGACCTGCTCCCGGCCAACGCCATCGAGAAGACCGTCGTCGACCGCGGTGAACTCACCTTCCACATCGCCCGCGAACACCTCGTCCGGGTGGCCCGCACCCTGCGCGACGACCCGGCGCTCCGCTTCGAGCTCTGCACCGGCGTGAGCGGCGTCCACTTCCTCGGTGACAAGGGCCGCGAACTGCACGCCGTCTACCACCTGCGCTCGATCACCCACGGCCGGCTGATCCGCCTGGAGGTGTCCGCGCCGGACAGCGACCCGCACATCCCGTCGCTCGTCGAGGTCTACCCGACCAACGACTGGCACGAGCGCGAGGCGTACGACTTCTTCGGGCTCGTCTTCGACGGGCACCCCGCCCTCACCCGGATCATGATGCCGGACGACTGGCAGGGCCATCCGCAGCGCAAGGACTATCCGCTCGGCGGTATCGCCGTCGAGTACAAGGGCGCCCAGATCCCGGCTCCGGACCAGCGGAGGTCGTACTCCTGATGTCTACTCCCCGCGCAACGCCCCGCGCCACGACCGAGGGGGCCGTGTACACGGTCACCGGCGGCGACTGGGACGAGGTCGCCCAGTCCGCGGTCAAGTCCGACGACGAGCGCCTCATCGTCAACATGGGGCCCCAGCACCCGTCCACGCACGGGGTGCTGCGGCTGATCCTGGAGATCGACGGCGAGACCGTCACCGAGGCCCGCTGCGGCATCGGCTACCTCCACACCGGCATCGAGAAGAACCTCGAATACCGGACCTGGATCCAGGGCACCACGTTCGTGACGCGCATGGACTACCTGACGCCGTTCTTCAACGAGGCGGCGTACTCCCTCGGCGTCGAGAAGCTCCTCGGTATCGAGGACCAGGTGCCCGACCGGGCCACCGTTCTGCGCGTCCTGCTGATGGAGCTCAACCGGATCTCCTCGCACATGGTGTGCATCGCCACCGGCGGCATGGAGCTCGGCGCCACCACGATCATGATCTACGGGTTCCGCGACCGCGAACTCGTCCTCGACCTCTTCGAGCTGATCACCGGCCTGCGCATGAACCACGCGTTCATCCGGCCCGGCGGACTCGCCCAGGACCTGCCGCCCGGCGCGATCGACCAGCTCCGCGAGTTCGTGAAGACCATGAAGAAGAACCTGCCGGAGTACGACAAGCTCGCCACCGGCAACCCCATCTTCAAGGCCCGCATGCAGGACGTCGGCTACCTCGACCTGACCGGCTGCATGGCGCTCGGCGCCACCGGGCCGATCCTGCGCTCCGCCGGGCTCCCGCACGACCTGCGCAAGACGGACCCGTACTGCGGATACGAGACGTACGAGTTCGACGTCCCCACCGCCGACAGCTGCGACGCCTACGGCCGCTTCCTCATCCGTCTGGAGGAGATGCGCCAGTCGCTGCGGATCATCGAGCAGTGCATCGACCGGCTCGAACCCGGCCCGGTCATGGTCGCCGACAAGAAGATCGCCTGGCCCGCGCAGCTCGCCCTCGGCCCCGACGGGCTCGGCAACTCGCTCGACCACATCAAGAAGATCATGGGCACCTCCATGGAGGCCCTGATCCACCACTTCAAGCTGGTGACCGAGGGGTTCCGGGTGCCCGCCGGACAGGTGTACACCGCCGTCGAATCCCCCAAGGGCGAACTCGGCGTGCACGTCGTCTCCGACGGCGGCACCCGCCCCTACCGGGTCCACTTCCGCGACCCGTCCTTCACCAACCTCCAGGCCATGGCGGCGATGTGCGAAGGCGGCCAGGTCGCCGACGTCATCGTCGCCGTCGCGTCCATCGACCCCGTGATGGGAGGCGTCGACCGGTGACCGAAGCACGACAGGAAGTCAGTCTGGGGATGCCGCAGCTCCCCGCCCCCGCCTACCCGGACGAGGTGCGCGCCCGGCTGGAGGCGGACGCGAAGGAGGTGATCGCCCGCTACCCCGGCAGCCGGTCCGCCCTGCTGCCGCTGCTGCACCTGGTGCAGTCCGAGGAGGGCCACGTCTCCCGTACCGGCATGGCCTTCTGCGCCGAGATGCTCGGCCTCACCACCGCCGAGGTCACCGCGGTCGCCACCTTCTACACCATGTACCGGCGCAAGCCGGGCGGCGATTACCAGGTCGGCGTGTGCACCAACACCCTGTGCGCGGTGATGGGCGGCGACGCCATCTTCGACCGGCTCAAGGAACACCTCGGCGTCGGCAACGGCGAGACCACCGAGGACGGCAAGGTCACCCTCGAACACATCGAGTGCAACGCCGCCTGCGACTTCGCCCCCGTGATGATGGTCAACTGGGAGTTCTTCGACAACCAGACGCCCGAGAGCGCGACCCGCCTGGTCGACGACCTCATCGCCGGGCGCGGCGCCGAACCCACCCGGGGCGCCCCGCTGTGCACGTACAAGGAGACCGCCCGCATCCTGGCCGGCTTCCCCGACGAGCGCCCCGGAGCCGTCGAGGCGTCCGGCAGCGCCGGTCCCGCCTCGCTGGCCGGCCTCCGGCTCGCCCGGGGCGAGGAACCGCACCCGCGCGTCGTCGCCCCCCGGGGCGAGAGCCCGAGCGGCGACCAGCCGCACGACCCGTCGCCGCCCGAGCACCTGGGCTCCCACGACGCACCGCGGTCGACCTCCGCCTGTGACCCGGACCACCCGGCGGGCCCCGCAGCCGAGGAGGGAGCGTGATGACGTTGGCCACCCAGATCAGCGACAACGGCAGTGGCGGCGGGGGAGACCCGGAGAAGCTGCTCGCCCCCGTCCTCTCCGCCTTCTGGGACGAACCCCGCTCCTGGACCCTGGAGACCTACCGGCGCCACGGCGGCTACGAGGGACTGCGCAAGGCCCTCGCCATGTCCCCGGACGACCTCATCGCGTACGTCAAGGCGTCCGGACTGCGCGGGCGCGGCGGCGCCGGTTTCCCCACCGGGATGAAGTGGCAGTTCATCCCGCAGGGCGACGGCAAACCGCACTACCTCGTCGTCAATGCCGACGAGTCGGAGCCCGGCACCTGCAAGGACATCCCGCTCCTCTTCGCCAACCCGCACGCCCTCATCGAGGGCATCGTCATCGCCTGCTACGCGATCCGCTCCGCGCACGCCTTCATCTACCTGCGCGGTGAAGTCGTGCCCGTACTGCGGCGGTTGCACGAGGCCGTGCGTGAGGCGTACGCGGCGGGCTACCTCGGCAAGGACGCCCTCGGCCCCGGGCTCGACCTGGAACTCACCGTCCACGCGGGCGCGGGCGCGTACATCTGCGGCGAGGAGACCGCCCTGCTCGACTCGCTCGAAGGGCGGCGCGGCCAGCCCCGGCTGCGACCCCCCTTCCCCGCGGTCGCCGGTCTGTACGCCTGCCCCACCGTGGTGAACAACGTCGAGTCCATCGCCTCGGTTCCCTCGATCCTGAACAAGGGCAAGGACTGGTTCACGTCGATGGGCAGCGAGAAGTCCCCGGGCTTCACGCTGTACTCGCTCAGCGGCCACGTCGCGAGCCCCGGCCAGTACGAGGCGCCGCTCGGCATCACGCTGCGCCAACTGCTCGACATGAGCGGCGGCATGCGCCCCGGGCACCGGCTGAAGTTCTGGACCCCGGGCGGCTCCTCCACCCCGATGTTCACCGAGGAACACCTCGACGTGCCGCTGGACTACGAGGGCGTCGGCGCCGCCGGATCCATGCTCGGCACCAAGGCGCTCCAGTGCTTCGACGAGACGACCTGCGTGGTGCGGGCCGTCACCCGCTGGACCGAGTTCTACGCCCACGAGTCCTGCGGCAAGTGCACCCCCTGCCGCGAAGGGACGTACTGGCTCGTCCAGTTGCTCCGCGACATCGAGGCGGGCAAGGGCCGTATGGACGACCTCGACAAGCTGAACGACATCGCCGACAACATCAACGGCAAGTCCTTCTGCGCCCTCGGCGACGGCGCCGCCTCGCCGATCTTCTCCTCGCTGAAGTACTTCCGCGAGGAGTACGAGCAGCACATCACGGGCAAGGGCTGCCCCTTCGATCCTGCCAGGTCGACCGCCTGGGCCGATGACAAGAACGCTCACCAGGGGGTGAACGCATGACCGTCACCACGAGCGCGCCCTCCGGGGGCGGCGAGGCGGCCGTCCCGCCCGAGGACCTCGTCACGCTGACGATCGACGGCATCGAGATCAGCGTGCCCAAGGGCACCCTGGTCATCCGCGCCGCCGAACTCCTCGGCATCGAGATCCCGCGCTTCTGCGATCACCCGCTCCTCGACCCGGCAGGTGCCTGCCGGCAGTGCATCGTCGAGGTCGAGGGCCAGCGCAAGCCGATGGCGTCCTGCACCATCACCTGCACCGACGGGATGGTGGTGCGGACCCAGCTCACCTCGCCCGTCGCGGAGAAGGCGCAGAAGGGTGTGATGGAGCTGCTGCTCATCAACCACCCGCTGGACTGCCCGGTCTGCGACAAGGGCGGCGAGTGCCCGCTGCAGAACCAGGCGATGTCGCACGGCGACGCCGAGTCCCGCTTCGACGGCATGAAGCGGACGTACCAGAAGCCGGTCCCGATCTCCACCCAGGTGCTGCTGGACCGGGAGCGGTGCGTGCTCTGCGCCCGCTGCACCCGGTTCTCCAACCAGGTGGCGGGCGACCCGATGATCGAGCTGATCGAGCGCGGCGCGCTCCAGCAGGTCGGCACCGGTGAGGGCGACCCGTTCGAGTCGTACTTCTCCGGGAACACCATCCAGATCTGCCCGGTCGGGGCACTGACCTCGGCCGCGTACCGGTTCCGTTCCCGCCCCTTCGACCTGGTGTCGTCGCCGTCGGTGTGCGAGCACTGCGCGGGCGGCTGCGCCACCCGCACCGACCACCGGCGCGGCAAGGTCATGCGGCGGCTCGCCGCCGACGACCCCGAGGTCAACGAGGAGTGGCTCTGCGACAAGGGCCGCTTCGGCTTCCGCTACGCGCAGCAGCGGGACCGGCTCACCACCCCCCTGGTGCGCAACGCGGACGGGGTCCTGGAGCCGGCGAGCTGGCCCGAGGCCCTGGCCGCCGCGGCCACCGGCCTCGCCGCAGCACGCGGCCGGGCGGGAGTCCTGGCCGGCGGCCGGCTGACCGTCGAGGACGCGTACGCGTACGGCAAGTTCGCCCGGGCCGTCCTCGACACCAACGACGTCGACTTCCGGGCCCGCGCGCACAGCGGCGAGGAGGCCGACTTCCTGGCCGCCCGGGTCGCCGGACGCGGCCGGGATCTGGACGGTACGGGTGTCACCTACGCCTCGTTGGAGAAGGCCCCGGCGGTGCTGCTCGTCGGCTTCGAGTCGGAGGAGGAGTCGCCCGGCGTCTTCCTGCGGCTGCGCAAGGCGATGCGCAAGCACGGACAGCGCACCTACGGCATCGCCTCGCACGCCACCCGCGGCCTCACCAAGGCGGGCGGCACGCTGCTGCCCGCCGCCCCCGGCACCGAGCCCGAGTGGCTGAACGCCCTCGCGAGCGGCTCCGGACTCGACGGCGACGGGGCCGCCGCGGCCGAGGCGCTGCACGGTGACGGCGCCGTGATCGTGGCCGGCGAACGGCTGGCCACCGTGCCCGGCGGGCTGACGGCCGCGGTGCGGACCGCGACCGCGACCGGGGCGCGGCTGGTGTGGATCCCGCGCCGGGCCGGGGAGCGCGGCGCGGTCGAGGCGGGCCTGTTGCCGTCGCTGCTGCCCGGCGGACGCCCGGCGACCGACCCCCGGGCCAGGGACGAGGTGGCGGCCGTGTGGGGCGTCGCCGAACTCCCGTCCGGCTTCGGCCGCGACACCGGCCAGATCGTGGAGGCCGCGGCCACCGGCGAACTGGGCGCGCTGCTCGTCGCCGGGGTCGAGCCGGCCGATCTGCCGGACCCGGCACGGACCCTGGAGGCCCTGGACCGGGTCGGCTTCCTGGTCTCGCTGGAGCTGCGGCCGAGCGAGGTCACCGAACGGGCCGACGTGGTCCTGCCGGTCGCCGCGGTCGCCGAGAAGGCCGGGACCTTCCTCGACTGGGAAGGGCGGGCCCGGCCGTTCGAGGCGGCGCTCAAGCCCGAGCAGATGACCCGGACCCTGCCGCCGTCCGACGCCCGGGTGCTGCACATGCTGGCCGACGCGATGGACACCCCCCTCGCGCTGCCGGACCTGAAGTCCGTGCGCCGCGAGCTGGACCGGCTCGGCGGATGGGCCGGCGCGCACGCCGAGGACCCGGACGAGCCGACGCGGCCGCTGCCCCGGCCCGGCGACGGCGAGGCCGTCCTGGCGGGCCACCGGATGCTGCTCGACCTGGGCCTCCTCCAGCAGGGCGACGAGGCGCTGGCCGGTACCCGGCACGCCGCCCTCGCCCGGCTCTCCGCCGCCACCGCGGCCGAGACCGGCGTCGAGGACGGCGACCTGCTGGCTGTCACCGGCCCGGTGGGCCGCGTCGAACTCCCGTTGAAGATCACCGACATGCCGGACCGGGTGGTCTGGGTGCCGCTGAACTCCGTCGGGCGGGGCGTCTCGGCCGACACCGGCGCCCGGCCCGGCGGCCTGGTCCGGATCGGTCCCGCCGCACCGGGCACCGACGACACCACACCGGAGGTGGGGGCGTGACTGCCTTCGCTCAACTGGCAGCGGCACCGCACGGGGCCGTGCTCGCCGCCGAGAACCTGTCGATGTTCGGCACCGACCCGTGGTGGCTGGTCGTCGTCAAGGCGGTGTTCTGCTTCGCGTTCCTGATGGTGACCGTGCTGTTCTCCATCGTGTGGGAGCGCAAGGTCGTCGCCTGGATGCAACTGCGCATCGGCCCCAACCGGAACGGGCCCTGGGGCATGCTCCAGTCGCTCGCCGACGGTGTGAAGCTGATGCTGAAGGAAGACGTCGTCGTCAAGCGCGCCGACAAGGTCGTGTACGTGCTCGCGCCGATCGTCGCCGCCATCCCGGCGTTCATGGCGATCGCCGTGATCCCGTTCGGCCCGCCCGGCAACGAGGTCTCGATCTTCGGCCAGCGCACGGCGATGCAGCTCACCGACCTGCCGATCGCGATGCTCTACATCCTCGCGGTCGCCTCGATCGGGATCTACGGCATCGTGCTGGCGGGCTGGTCGTCCGGGTCGACGTACCCGCTCCTCGGCGGGCTGCGCTCCTGCGCCCAGATGATCAGCTACGAGATCGCGATGGGCGCCGCGTTCGCCTCGGTCTTCCTCTACTCCGGTTCGATGTCGACCTCGAAGATCGTGGAGGCGCAGCAGGACCGCTGGTTCGTCCTCCTGCTGCCGGTGTCGTTCATCATCTACATCATCACGATGGTCGGGGAGACCAACCGGGCCCCGTTCGACATGCCGGAGTCCGAGGGCGACCTGGTCGGCGGGTTCAACACCGAGTACTCGTCGATCAAGTTCGCGATGTTCATGCTCGCCGAGTACGTGAACATGGTCACCGTCTCCGCGGTCTCCGTCACCCTGTTCCTGGGCGGCTGGCGGGCCCCGTGGCCCATCAGCACCTTCTGGGAGGGCGCGAACCACGGCTGGTGGCCGATGCTCTGGTTCGTCCTCAAGGTCCAGTTGCTGCTGTTCTTCTTCATCTGGCTGCGCGGCACGCTGCCCCGCGTCCGCTACGACCAGCTGATGAAGCTCGGCTGGAAGGTCCTGATCCCGGCGTCCGTGGTCTGGCTGATGCTGGTCGCCACCGTGCGGGCGCTGCGCAACGAGGGCTACGACTTCACGCGGATCGTGCTGTACGTGGCCGGGGCCGTGATCGCGATCCTGCTGCTCTCCTTCGTCGCGGACGTCTTCCGCGACCGGAAGGGCGGGGCGGGCGAGGCGGCGAAGGCGGGCCCGGAGCCCGAGTTCGACCCGATGGCGGGCGGATTCCCGGTGCCGCCGCTGCCCGGACAGACCCTGCCGGCGGTGCCGCGGCGCAGACCGCGGGGCGAGCGACAGCTCGTTGTCAGTGGCGGGTCGGATACTCAGAGTGACGGAAATGCGAGTGACGGAAAGGAGGCAGACGGTGTCTGAGTCGAAGGAGCCCTCGGAGGAGAAGTTCCAGAACCCCGTCGCCGGCTTCGGCGTGACCTTCAAGGCCATGTTCAAGAAGCGGCTGACGGAGCAGTATCCGGAAACGCGGAAGGTGACGGCGCCGCGCTTCCACGGCCGGCATCAGCTCAACCGTCACCCGGACGGTCTGGAGAAGTGCGTCGGCTGCGAGCTGTGCGCCTGGGCCTGCCCGGCGGACGCGATCTACGTGGAGGGCGCGGACAACACCGACGAGGAGCGCTACTCCCCGGGCGAGCGCTACGGCCGCGTCTACCAGATCAACTACGCGCGCTGCATCCTGTGCGGGCTGTGCATCGAGGCGTGCCCGACCCGGGCGCTCACGATGACCAATGAGTTCGAGCTCGCCAACACCTCCCGCACCAGCCTCATCTACACCAAGGAAGAGCTGCTCGCGGGCCTGGAGGAGGGCATGGTCGACACCCCGCACGCGATCTATCCGGGGATGGACGAGCAGGACTACTACCGCGGCCTGGTCACCGAGGCCGCGCCCGGCACGGTGCGTCAGACCGCCGCTTCCAAGGGCGAGAAGCCGTCGGACGAGGCGTCCGGCACGAGCGGCGACCGCGAGAACGACGGCTCGGCGCAGGGGGTGGGCGCATGACCGCCCTGGCCGCGGCGGCCTCCCAGACCTCGATCGGTGAGGCCGTCCAGTTCTGGCTGCTGGGCACCGTCGCCGTGATCGGCGCGCTGTCCACCGTACTGATGAGAAGAGCCGTGCACAGCGCGCTGAGCCTCGCCGGGACCATGATCGTCCTGGCGGTGTTCTATCTTGCCAACGGCGCCTACTTCCTCGGCATCGTGCAGATCGTCGTCTACACCGGCGCGATCATGATGCTGTTCCTCTTCGTCGTCATGCTGGTCGGCGTCACGGCCGCCGACTCGCTGAAGGAGACCATCAAGGGCCAGCGCTGGCTGGCCGCGGGCTGCGGGATCGGCTTCGGCGTCCTGCTGATCGCGGGCATCGGCAACGCCTCGCTGAACAGCTTCAACGGTCTCGGCAACGCCAACAGCGCGCACGGCGGGAACGTCGAGGGACTGGCCGCCCTCCTCTTCACCAGGTACGTCTTCGCCTTCGAGATCACCGGCGCCCTGCTGATCACGGCCACGGTCGGCGCGATGGTGCTCACCCACCGGGAGCGCACCGAACGAGCCCGTACCCAGCGGGAGATGTCCGAGGCACGGGTGCGCGGAACGCATCTGCCGCCGCTGCCCGCCCCAGGCGTCTACGCCCGGCACAACGCCGTGGACATCCCCGGTCTCCTCCCGGACGGCACCCCGGCCGAGCTCACCGTCATGCGGACCCTGCGCGAACGCGGCCAGATCCGCGATGTGTCGGGCGAGTCCCTGGAGCAGCTCCGGGCGCTGGAACAGCGCTCCGAGGAGCGGCTCGGCCGCAAGGGCCGGGGCGGCGCCGCGCGCGGCCGGGAGGACGAAGGCAACGACAACGCAGACAGCGACAACGAGGCAGAGGAGGTCGCCAAGTGAATCCGGTCAACTACCTCTATCTCGCCGTCCTGTTGTTCACCATCGGTGCGGCCGGGGTGCTGATCCGGCGGAACGCGATCGTCCTGTTCATGTGCGTGGAGCTGATGCTCAACGCCTGCAACCTCGCGCTGGTGACCTTCTCCCGGATGCACGGCAACCTCGACGGCCAGATCATCGCGTTCTTCACGATGGTCGTCGCCGCCGCGGAGGTCGTGGTGGGGCTCGCGATCATCGTGTCGGTGTTCCGTTCCCGCCACTCGGCCTCGGTCGACGACGCCGGCCTGATGAAGCTGTAAGGGGACGTTGAATCGTGGAGAACCTGATTGCGCTGCTCATCGCGGCGCCTCTGCTCGGAGCGGCGGTCCTGCTCTGCGGCGGGCGACGCCTCGACCGCTCCGGACACTGGATCGGCACCCTGTTCGCCGCGGTGTCGTTCGTCATCGGCGCGGTGCTCTTCACCGACATGCTGGGACGGAACGTCGGTGAACGGACCCTGCACCAGAAGCTGTTCAGCTGGATCCCGGTCGAGGGATTCCGGGCCGACGTGGCCTTCCAGCTCGACCAGCTGTCGATGACGTTCGTGCTGCTGATCACCGGCGTCGGCACCCTGATCCACCTCTACTCGATCGGCTACATGGCGCACGACGAGCGCCGCCGCCGCTTCTTCGGTTATCTCAACCTGTTCCTCGCGGCGATGCTGATTCTCGTCCTCGCCGACAACTACCTGCTGTTGTACGCCGGTTGGGAAGGCGTCGGCCTGGCGTCGTACCTGCTGATCGGCTTCTGGCAGCACAAGCCCACTGCGGCCACCGCCGCCAAGAAGGCGTTCCTGGTCAACCGGGTCGGCGACATGGGCCTGTCGATCGCGATCATGCTGATGTTCACCACCTTCGGCACCTTCGCCTTCGGCCCCGTCCTCGCGGCGACGGGGGAGACCGGTGAGGGCAAGCTGACGGCGATCGGTCTGCTGCTGCTCCTCGCCGCCTGCGGCAAGTCGGCCCAGGTGCCGCTCCAGTCCTGGCTCGGCGACGCGATGGAGGGCCCGACCCCGGTCTCCGCCCTCATCCACGCCGCGACCATGGTGACCGCGGGCGTCTACCTCATCGTCCGCTCCGGCGCGATCTTCAACGCCGCTCCCGACGCGCAACTGGTCGTAGTGATCGTGGGCGCGGTCACGCTCCTGTTCGGTGCGATCGTCGGTTGTGCCAAGGACGACATCAAGAAGGCCCTCGCCGGTTCGACGATGTCGCAGATCGGCTACATGATCCTGGCCGCCGGGCTCGGCCCGATCGGCTATGTCTTCGCGATCATGCACCTGGTGACGCACGGCTTCTTCAAGGCCGGACTCTTCCTCGGCGCCGGTTCCGTCATGCACGGCATGAACGACGAGGTCGACATGCGCAAGTACGGCGGCCTGCGGAAGTACATGCCGGTCACCTTCCTCACCTTCGGCCTCGGCTACCTGGCGATCATCGGCTTCCCCGGTCTGTCCGGCTTCTTCTCCAAGGACAAGATCATCGAGGCGGCCTTCGCCAAGGGCGGGGCCGAGGGCTGGATCCTCGGCTCGGTCGCCCTGCTGGGCGCCGCGATCACCGCGTTCTACATGACGCGCGTGATGCTGCTGACGTTCTTCGGCGAGAAGCGCTGGCAGCCCGACGCGGACGGCAATGAACCGCGTCCGCACGAGTCCCCGAGGACGATGACCATCCCCATGATCGTCCTGGCCTTCGGCTCGGTCTTCGCGGGCGGCCTGTTCTCCGTCGGCGACCGCTTCCTGAAGTGGCTGGAGCCGGTCACCGGACACAGCCACGGCCACCCCCCGGTCGGCGCCGCGACCGTCACGGCGGCCACGATGGTCGTGCTCGTCGTCGGCGTCGCCATCGCCTGGGTGATGTACGGACGGGCACCGGTGTCGGTCACCGCCCCGCGCGGCTCGCTGCTCACCCGGGCAGCCCGCCGCGACCTCCTCCAGGACGACTTCAACCATGTGGTCCTGGTCCGCGGCGGCGAACACCTCACTCGCTCCCTGGTGTACGTCGACCACACCCTGGTCGACGGTGTCGTCAACGGCACGGCCGCCGCGATGGGCGGGCTCTCCGGCCGGCTGCGCAAGCTGCAGAACGGCTACGCCCGCTCCTACGCGGTCTCGATGTTCGGCGGTACGGCGATCCTCATCGCCGCGACCCTGCTGATGAGGGCGGTCTGATCACATGTCCTTTCCCCTTCTGACAGCGACGGCGGCGCTCCCGGCGATCGGTGCGGTCGCCACCGCCGCCGTGCCGGCGGCCCGGCGCACCGCGGCGAAGTGGACGGCACTGCTCTTCTCGCTGGGCACGCTCGTCCTGGCCGGTGTGGCGCTCGCCCGGTTCGAGCCCGGCGGCGACCGCTACCAGCTCACCGAATCGCACGCCTGGATCAAGGACTTCGGCGTCCGGTACGAACTGGGCGTGGACGGCATCGGGGTGGTGCTCATCGGGCTCACCGCGCTGCTGCTGCCCTTCATCATCCTGGCGGGTTGGCACGACGCCGACCCTCTGGAGAACCGGAGCCGGCGCTGGCGGCCCACCCAGGGCTTCTTCGCCCTGATGCTGATGACCGAAGCGATGGTGATCCTCTCCTTCGAGGCCACCGACGTCTTCCTCTTCTACATCCTCTTCGAGGCCATGCTCATCCCGATGTACTTCCTCATCGGGGGCTTCGGGGACCGGGCGACCTCCTCCGGATCTCCCGCGGCGGGCGGCGGCGACGAGAACGCCGCGGCGCAGCGCTCGTACGCGGCGGTGAAGTTCCTCCTCTACAACCTGGTCGGCGGGCTCATCATGCTGGCCGCCGTGATCGGGCTGTACGTGGTCGCGGGGACGTTCTCGCTCTCCGAGATCGCCGAGGCCCGAGCCAACGGCTCGTTCTCGATGGCGACGAGCACGGAGCGCTGGCTCTTCCTCGGGTTCTTCTTCGCCTTCGCGGTGAAGGCCCCGCTGTGGCCGCTGCACACCTGGCTGCCCAACGCCATGGGCGAGGCGACCGCCCCGGTCGCCGTCCTGATCACCGCGGTCGTCGACAAGGTCGGCACGTTCGCGATGCTCCGCTTCTGCCTCCAGCTCTTCCCGGGGGCCAGCAAGTGGGCGACGCCGGTGATCGTCGTCCTCGCGCTGATCAGCATCGTGTACGGCGCGCTGCTCGCCGTCGGCCAGCGCGACATCAAGCGGCTGATCGCCTACGCGTCGATCTCGCACTTCGGCTTCATCGTCCTGGGCATCTTCGCGATGACCAGTCAGGGCCAGTCCGGGGCCACGCTCTACATGGTCAACCACGGGATCTCGACCGCGGCGCTGATGCTGGTGGCGGGCTTCCTGATCAGTCGGCGCGGTTCGCGGCTCATCGCCGACTACGGCGGGGTGCAGAAGGTGGCGCCCATCCTGGCCGGCACCTTCCTGGTCGGTGGTCTGGCCACCCTGTCGCTGCCCGGACTCGCCCCGTTCGTCAGCGAGTTCCTGGTCCTGGTCGGCACGTTCAGCGCGTACCCGGCGGCGGGCGTCATCGCCACGACCGGGATCGTGCTCGCCGCGCTGTACGTCCTCGTCCTCTACCAGCGGACGATGACGGGCCCGGTGAAGGCGGAGGTCAAGGGCATGGCGGACCTCAAGGTCCGGGAGATGGCGGTGGTCCTGCCGCTGATCGCGCTGCTGCTGTTCCTGGGCGTCTACCCGAAGCCGCTGACCGAGATCGTCAATCCGGCGGTGCAGCACACCATGTCGGACGTCCAGAAGAAGGACCCCCAGCCTGAGGTGGAGGCCGCCAAGTGAGCGCAACAGCTGTCCACAGCCTGTGGACGACGGCGGGCGGGGTGATCTCGGCCGCACCGGGCGAGAGGTTCACAGCGCCCGTCATCGAGTACCGGCAGCTGATGCCGGTGCTCATCGTGATCGGCGTGGCCGTCGTCGGGGTGCTCGTCGAGGCGTTCGTGCCGCGCCGGTTCCGCTACTACACGCAGGTCTTCCTGGCGGTCGTCGCCATCGCCGCCGCGTTCGCCGCGGTCGTCGGCCTCGCGGCCGGGGGACACGGTACGACGAAGGCCGGCATCGCGGCGATGGGCGCCATCGCGATCGACGGCCCGACGCTGTTCCTGCAGGGCACCATCCTGCTGACCGCGTTGGTCGCCGTCTTCACCTTCGCCGAGCGGCGGCTCGACCCCGCCTCGCACGGAAGCCATGTCGACTCCTTCGCCGCGCAGGCCGCGTCGGTCCCCGGCAGCGAGAGCGAGCAGGCCGCGGTCCGGGCCGGGTTCACCACGACCGAGGTCTACCCGCTGGTCCTCTTCTCGGTGGCGGGCATGCTGGTCTTCCCGGCGGCCAACGACCTGCTGACGCTCTTCGTGGCGCTGGAGGTCTTCTCCCTCCCGCTCTACCTGCTGTGCGCCGTCGCCCGCCGCAAGCGGCTGATGTCGCAGGAGGCGGCGGTGAAGTACTTCCTGCTCGGCGCCTTCTCCTCGGCGTTCCTGCTGTTCGGGATCGCCCTGCTCTACGGGTACGCGGGCTCCGTCTCGTACGCCACGATCGCGCACGTGGTCGACGGCTCCGTCACGAACGTCGACCCGGCGCTCGCCGCCACCATGGGCAATGACGCGCTGCTGCTGATCGGCGGGGCGATGATCCTGACCGGTCTGCTCTTCAAGGTCGGCGCCGTCCCGTTCCACATGTGGACCCCGGACGTCTACCAGGGGGCGCCGACCCCGGTCACCGGTTTCATGGCCGCCGCCACCAAGGTCGCCGCGTTCGGCGCGCTGCTGCGTCTGCTCTACGTGGTGCTGCCGGGCCTCACCTGGGACTGGCGGCCGGTCATGTGGGCCGTCGCGATCGTCACGATGCTGGGCGGTGCGGTCGTCGCCATCACCCAGACCGACATCAAGCGGCTGCTGGCCTACTCGTCGATCGCGCACGCCGGGTTCATCCTCGCCGGTGTCATCGCGGCCACCCCGGAGGGCGTCTCGTCGGTCCTCTTCTACCTGGGCGCGTACTCCTTCGTGACGGTCGGCGCGTTCGCCGTCGTCACCCTGGTGCGCGACGCGGGCGGCGAGGCGACGCACCTGTCGAAGTGGGCGGGGCTCGGCCGGCGTTCCCCGCTGGTCGCGGCGGTCTTCGCGGTGTTCCTGCTGGCCTTCGCCGGCATCCCGCTCACCTCCGGCTTCTCCGGAAAGTTCGCCGTCTTCAAGGCGGCGGCGGACGGGGGCGCGGCCGGGCTGGTCGTGGTCGGTGTGATCTCGTCGGCGATCGCCGCGTTCTTCTACATCCGGGTCATTGTGCTGATGTTCTTCAGCGAGCCGAAGGCGGACGGCCCGTCGGTCGCCGTCCCGTCCCCGCTGACGATGACGACGATCGCGGTCGGTGTCGCGGTGACGCTGGTGCTGGGCCTGGCCCCGCAGTACTTCCTGGACCTGGCGGGCCAGGCGGGGGTCTTCGTGAGGTAGCGCACACGCACACGGCCGGATCCCGGCCGGGACGGCGCCGGACGGGCCTGGGAAGTCAAGCCCGTCCGGCGTTGTCGTATCCGGCGCCTATCGTGGCAGGGAGCGGTGCCCACGCGGCGTGTGCGGCACCGGGGCCAGACGGATGAGCGCGACGGGCGGGACCATGGATGTGACCGAGAGCGAAGCACGGCGGACCCTGCACCGCGTCTTCGGGTACGAGGCGTTCCGCGGTGAGCAGGAGGCGATCGTCGACCATGTGGTGGCGGGAGGCGACGCCGTCGTGCTCATGCCGACCGGTGGCGGGAAGTCCCTCTGCTACCAGATCCCGGCCCTGGTCCGCCGCGGTACGGGCGTGGTGGTCTCCCCGCTGATCGCGCTGATGCAGGACCAGGTCGACGCGTTGCGGGCGCTCGGGGTGCGGGCCGGCTTCATCAACTCCACGCAGGACTTCGACGAGCGCCGCTCGATGGAGGCGCAGTTCCTCGCCGGCGAGCTGGACGTGCTCTACCTGGCCCCGGAGCGACTGCGGCTGGACTCCACGCTGGGCCTGCTCGCGCGCGGTGAGATCTCCGTCTTCGCGATCGACGAGGCGCACTGCGTCGCCCAGTGGGGCCACGACTTCCGCCCCGACTACCTGGCCCTCTCGGTCCTCGGGGAACGCTGGCCCGACGTACCGCGCATCGCCCTGACGGCCACCGCCACGAACGCCACGCACGAGGAGATCACCCGGCGTCTGGGCATGCCCGACGCCAAGCACTTCGTCGCCAGCTTCGACCGGCCCAACATCCAGTACCGGATCGTGCCCAAGGCCGATCCGAAGAAGCAACTGCTCTCCTTCCTCAAGGAGGAGCACACCGGGGACGCGGGCATCGTCTACTGCCTGTCGCGCAACGCGACCGAGAAGACCGCCGAGTACCTGAGCCGCAACGGCATCGAGGCCGTCCCGTACCACGCCGGTCTGGACGCGGCCACGCGCGCCGCGCACCAGTCCCGGTTCCTGCGCGAGGAGGGCCTGGTCGTCGTCGCGACCATCGCCTTCGGCATGGGCATCGACAAGCCGGACGTCCGTTTCGTCGCCCACCTCGACCTGCCGAAGTCGGTCGAGGGCTATTACCAGGAGACCGGCCGCGCGGGCCGTGACGGGCTGCCGTCCACGGCGTGGATGGCATACGGGCTCCAGGACGTCGTCCAGCAGCGCAAGCTCATCCAGGGCGGCGAGGGCGACGAGGCGTTCCGCCGCCGCGCCGCCTCCCACCTCGACGCGATGCTGGCCCTGTGCGAGACGGCCCAGTGCCGCCGCGGCCAACTGCTGCGGTACTTCGGCCAGGAGGCCGCCGCGACGGCCTGCGGCAACTGCGACACCTGCCTCACCCCGCCCGAGTCCTGGGACGGCACGGTGGCCGCGCAGAAGCTGCTGTCGGCGGTGGTACGGCTGAAGCGGGAGCGCGGGCAGAAGTTCGGCGCGGGCCAGATCACCGACATCCTGCTCGGCCGCAAGACCGCGAAGGTCATCCAGTTCGACCATGACCAGCTCTCGGTCTTCGGCATCGGCAGCGAGCTGTCCGAGGCCGAATGGCGGGGCGTCGTACGGCAGTTGCTCGCCCAGGGGCTGCTCGCGGTCGAGGGGGAGTACGGCACGCTGGTGCTGACGGAGGAGAGCGGGGCGGTGCTCGGCGGGCAGCGGAAGGTGCCGCTGCGCAAGGAGGCGGCGAAGCCCGCCTCGCGCTCCGGCTCCACGAAGGGCGAGCGCGGGGCGAAGTCCCGGGCGGCGGCCGTCGCCGAACTGGCCCCCGAGGCAGTCCCCGTCTTCGAGGCGCTGCGGGCCTGGCGCGCGACCCGCGCGAAGGAGCAGGGCGTCCCGGCCTACGTCATCTTCCACGACGCGACGCTGCGCGAGATCGCCACGGTGCGGCCGGACTCGATGGCCGCGCTCGGCGGCGTCGGCGGCCTGGGCGAGAAGAAGCTGGCGACCTACGGAGAGGGCGTGCTGGAGGTGCTGGCGTCGCTCGCGGACCCGGCGGGGGAGCCGGATGCGCCGGGTGAGCCGGACGTGGCGGCGACGCCGCGGCAGGACGTGTTCCCGCAGGCCGGTGCGGCGGCGGATCCGGGCCCCACGGTTCCCTCGGGCTCGGCACCGGACCCGGTTGCGCCCGCCGCTGCTCCGGCACCGGCCGCTCCCGCATCCGTGCGGGCCGCTTCGGCCTCGGCCGCTTCAGCCGTGTACGACGACGATCCCGGGTTCGACTGGGACGAGGAGCCGCCGCCCGCGTACGAGTGAGCCGGGCGAGGCGCTGGCGCCGGGGCTACTCCGGGGCCGCCGCCCGGCGGCGAGCGGTGATGGCGGTGAGATCCAGGTCGACGGGGAAGGGGACGGAGACCTTCATGCGGTCGTGGAAGATCCCGGTGGAGGTGTAGGCGTAGACCCCGGTCGACGGCTCCAGTTCGAAGACGTGGACCACCGCCCTGTCGCCCTGGTTCTCCACCCGCCAGTAGTGAGGGATACGCGCTCGTGCGTACTTCACGGGTTTGGTCTCTCGGGCCCGCGTCAGGGATTCCTCGGACACGACTTCAATGGCGAGCCGTACGGACGTGGCCGGGAAACGTGTCTGGCTCGGATCCTGGACGGTCTCGCCGTCCACGACGATCACATCGGGCTCGGGCCGGTTGTAACGGTCGATGTCGATGGTGAACTCGCGCACGACCTCCAGTCCGGAGGGCGCCAGTGACTGGAGCTGTCATTCGAAGAAGCTGACCGCTCGTGAATGGAACAGGGTCTGCGGACTCACGAAAACAAGGCTCCCGTCGATCAACTCCGTGTGCGGAGGCAGATTCGGGAGTGTGTCCAGGTCATCGGCGGTCCAGCCGCCCACGGGCGGAACCGCCCACCTCGGCTCATGGGCCTCGGGGCCGACGCTCATCAGTGCTCCCCTGCACGGAGTCTCGCGGATCTGTCCAGCGTATCGACCGGAAACCGGTTCAGGACGGCGCGAACGCATGAACCAGCCCGGAGCCATCGACGGCCGTGACCCCGCGAGGGTCACGGCCGTCGACGTCGTACGTCAGGCGGAAGGAACGATCCGCCCCGTCACCTCGCCCAGGCCGACCCGGGTGCCGTCCGGTCCCGGGGCCCAGGCCGTCATCGTGACCGTGTCGCCGTCCTCCAGGAACGCCCGCTTGCCGTCGGCGAGGTCCAGCGGGTCGCGGCCGTTCCAGGTCAGCTCCAGGAGCGAGCCGCGCTGCCCGGGCTCGGCGCCGCTGACCGTGCCGGAGCCGTAGAGGTCGCCGGTGTGCAGCGACGCGCCGTTCACCGTCATCTGGGCCAGCATCTGGGCCGCGGTCCAGTACATGGTGGAGAACGGCGGCTCGGAGACGGTCTGCCCGTTGATCGCGACGGAGATCCGCAGGTCCAGCCCGCCGCCCTGCTCCTCGCCGCCGTCCTCCAGATAGGGGAGGAGCGGGAAGTCCCGGGCCGGGGGCGCGGTCCAGGCCGCCTCCAGGGCTTCGAGCGGGGTCACCCACGCCGAGACGGACGTGGCGAAGGACTTGCCGAGGAACGGGCCGAGCGGGACGTACTCCCATGCCTGGATGTCCCGCGCCGACCAGTCGTTGAGCAGCGAGAGCCCGAAGACGTGCTCGCGGAAGTCGCCGAGGGGGACCGGGCGGCCCTGCTCGGAACCGACGCCGACGACGAACCCGACCTCGGCCTCGATGTCCAGCTTGACGGACGGGCCGAAGACCGGGGCCGCGTCGGTGGGCGCCTTGCGCTGGCCGGACGGGCGCACCACGTCCGTTCCGGAGACGACGACGGTGCCGGAGCGGCCGTGGTAACCGATCGGGAGGTGCTTCCAGTTGGGCGTCAGCGGTTCTCCGCCCGGCCGGAAGATACTGCCGACATTGCTCGCGTGGTGCTCGCTCGCGTAGAAGTCGACGTAGTCCGCGACCCGGTAGGGGAGGTGCAGCGTGACGGACTCGACGGGGTGCAGCAGCGGTTCGATGTCCGGGCGGTGCGCCGGGACCGTCACCCACGCGGTCAGCGCCCGCCGCACGTCCCGCCACGCGGTGCGGCCCGCGGCCAGCAGCGCGGTCAGGTCCGGCTGGGCGAGGAGCTTCGCATAGGGAGAGCCGAGGGCGTGGGCGGCGGCGCCGGCGTCCAGTACGTGGCCGCCGATGCGGACGCCGACCCGGCGGTCCTCGGGGTGGTCGGGGGTGGAGAACACACCGTACGGGAGGTTGTGCGGGCCGAAGGGGTCGCCTTCGGCCAGATCGAGCGGACTGCTCTGCTCGGGCATGTGTTGCCGCCTCGCTTTCCAGGTCGCTTGGGGGACACGTTACGTCGGCGCCGCCGCCCGCGGGAGTGTCCCAGCCGTGTCCCAACTGTCCGTGAGGACCGGAAAGTTCCGCCGTGCCCCGGGAGTTCGGGGCGCGGCGGAACTTCTCGGCGGTGCCGCGCCCGTGCGCCCGGCGCGCTCGGGCCGGGGGCGCCGGCCGGCCCCCCCCCCCCCCCCCCCGGGCCCGCGCCCCCCCCCCCCGGCGCGGGGGGCGCC
>NZ_JBIUBU010000002.1:244382-495263 GCF_044548345.1 Streptomyces sp. NPDC052042
GGGGGGCTGGGTTTTTCCCGGGATCGACGGGGCTGGGGGGGGGGCGGGTGCTGCCGGGACCGGTGGGTGGGGAGGCGGGGGGGGCGCCCCCCCGCCCGGCCGCGCGCCCGGCCCGAGCGGGCCTCGCGCTCAGCCGGCCGTGCGCGGGATCCGCTTCTCCCAGGTGCGGTGGAAGACGACCTCGCCGCCGTCGCGGCACACCACCTCGTCGGACGTGATGAAGTCGGTGGCGTCCGCGCTGATCTCGGAGCGGGTCTCGATCCGGACGTCCCATGCCATCTCCGGCCGGTGCAGCCGGATCGACCAGTCGGAACGGGTGCGCGCCGAGAGCGGGTCGTCCTCCTGGACGGTGTACGTCTCCAGCGCGTCCTCGGTGAATTCGAGGCCGTCCGGGTAGACGCGGGTGCCGCCGTAGCGCGGGTCCACCTCCAGTCGCCACTCGCCCGTGGCGACGTCGCGGATCACCAGGCGCTCGGGGCGCTGCCCGTCGAGCTGCACCGGCTGGACGACGCCGAGCGGCGGGGCCTGCTCCGGCTCCTCGAACCGGATCTCCGGGTCCTCGGTGTGGGCGCGCACCGGCAGTTCGAGGAAGCTGCCGTCGGCGTCGAGGGTGAAGCCCACCGACCCCGGCTGCGGCCAGATCCAGGGCCAGTAAGCGGACGAGACCGCGAGCCTGATCCGGTGGCCGGGCGGGAAGGTGTGCCCGATGCCGTTCAGTTCGAAGCTCACCTCCTCGGTGGCGCCGACCGGCCAGTCCACCGCGCGGTCGCGGCCGTGCCGGGCGGAGAGGTTGAGAGCGCCGCGGGTGACCAGGGTGGAGGAGCCGTCCGGCGCCACGTCGCAGAGCCGGGCGATCGCCTGTCCTCGCGGCGCGTCCATGCGCAGGCGGAGCTTCACCCGTGGCCGGCCCAGGATCTCGATCGGGACGTTCTCGACCGGGAACTCGAAGCACACCGACTTGGCGTCCTCGTCGCGCTGGTCCGGCGGCAGGTCGGCGTCGTTGCCGAACGGGAAGAACCGGCCCGCGTCCAGCCCGGTGTGCTGCGGCGAGTCGACGGTCTGCGGTCCGCCCCGGAAGGCGTATGCGACGGTCGACACGTTCGGGGACGGCCAGACGGTGTCGCCGACCCAGCGGCCGGGCAGCGTCTCGTATGTCGTGGCGGGCCGGTGCGACTCGCTGATCCAGGACCGCAGCAGCGGCTCCGCCATGACGCCGGTGTCCTCGCCCTTCAGATGCTGGTCCCACCAGCGCAGCGTCTCCTGGAGGAAGCCGATCGCCGGCCCGGGCGGCAGGCCCCGGTCCGGGTACTGGTGCGACCAGGGGCCGATCAGCCCGCGCACCCGGTCCTGCGGCAGGTGCTCGACCAGCCGCAGAACGGTGTCGCGGTACGGATCGTGCCAGCCGCCCACCGCGAGGACGGGGGCCTGGATCGCGGAGTAGTCCTCGCAGACGCTGCCGTGCCGCCAGTAGTCGTCGCGGGTCTGGTGCGCCAGCCAGGTGTGGATGAATGGCTCGACGCCCTCCAGCCGCCTCAGCCACATGTCCTTCCAGCCCTCGCCGGCCTGCGTCGGGTCCGGGGGCCGACAGACGAAGGCCAGCATGGTGGCCGCCCAGGCGTGCATGTCGACGCCGACGACCGAGCCGCCCATGTAGTGGACGTCGTTGTCGTAGCGGTCGTCGGTCGAGCAGACGGTGACGATCGCCTTCAGCGGCTCGGGGGCCAGCGCGGCGATCTGGAGCGAGTTGAACCCGCCCCAGGAGATGCCGAACATGCCGACCCGGCCGGAGCACCACTCCTGCCCGGCCAACCAGTTGATGACGGCGACGCCGTCGGCCAGTTCCGTGGCGTCGTACTCGTCGCCCGGCATCCCCTCGCTGTTGCCGTGGCCGCGCACGTCGACCCGGACGGAGGCGTAGCCGTGGCCCGCGTACCAGGGATGGCGCTGCCAGTCGCGCGGGGCCGTCCAGTCGCCCAGCCGGTACGGCAGGTATTCGAGGAGCGCGGGGACCGGCTCGTCGGTGACCGGCCGCCAGATACGGGCGTAGAGGCGGGTGCCGTCCGGCAGCGGGATGCGGACGTCCTCATGGGTGGTTTCGTACGGGAACGTGGTGCGGATGTGCATGGCGATACCTCGGTCGACGGGGCGCGTGTGCGTCGGTGGACGGGGTGCGCGCGGTGTGCGTCGGTGGGTGGGACGCGGACGGGCGCCGCTGGACGGAGCGCGTGCGGCGGGCCGGCGCATGGGGCGCGGTGGTCAGTGGACGGGGTGCATGGTGCGCCTGAGCCAGGGTGCGGCGGCGATGACGGCCGCACCGGCCACCACTGCGATCGCGCCGTTGACCCCGAAGTAGGCGGGCGTGGAGACCTCGCCGTACAACTTCACGACCTGCGCCTGGATGCCGTTGGCGAGGGCCAGCGAGAGGAACCAGAGCGCCATCGTCTGGCCGGAGAAGGCCTTGGGCGCGAGTTTGGTGGTCGCGGACATGCCGGAGGTCTCCAGCAGGATGTCGCCGAGCCCGAGCAGCAGGTACGAGCCGACGATCCACCAGGCGGCCATCCGGTACGTGTCGCCGGAGTGCCCGGACGTCGGCAGCACCATCAGCAGGAACGACAGCCCGCCGAGGACCACCCCGATCGCGATCTTGTTGGAGGCGTGCGGCTGGCGCGGGCCCATCCGGGCCCAGACGGCGGCGACCACCGGGGCGAGCGCCACCTCGAAGGCCCCGAGGGCCGAGGCGTACCAGCCGGCCGGGAAGTGGAAGCCGAGAATCTCGGTACGGGCGTTGGTCGACGCGAGCAGCATCATCGTCGAGTACGCCTGGAAGAGGATGAAGTTGAAGACGACGGAGGACAGGAACAGCACCACGTACGGGCGCAGCCTGCCGCGTTCCTCGGCGGTGACCCGCGGGCTGCGGAACATCACCACGAAGTACACGACCGGGGCGATCACCGACATGAGGGTGAGGACGTCCACGAACCGGCCCATGGTGAGCCAGCCCGTCAGGGCCAGCGCGGTGGCGAGGACGGCGACCGCGACGGCACCGGCCACGATGAACCGCACGGCACGCCGCATGGACTGCGGCGGCAGCGCGAATTCGGCGCCGTGCCTTCGGCCGATCAGGTGACGGCGGCCCAGTACGTACTGGATCAGGCCGAGGGTCATGCCGAGAGCGGCGGCCGAGAAACCCCAGTGCCAGCTCGCGTGGTCGCCGAGCCAGCCGGTGACCAGCGGGCCGAGGAACGCGCCGATGTTGATGCCCATGTAGTACAGGGCGAATCCAGCGTCGCGGCGCTCGTCGTCGGTGCGGTACAGCTTGCCGACCATGGACGCCACATTGGGCTTGAGCAGACCCGTTCCGGCGCTGATCAGACCGAGGCCGGTCCACGTCATGGCGTCCGTGGGCACCGCCATGGCGTAGTGGCCGCAGGCGATGAGGATTCCGCCGTAGAGGACGGCACGGTACGAGCCGAGTATCCGGTCGGCAAGCCAGCCGCCGGCCACGGAGACCAGGTAGACCAGGGTGCCGTAGGCAGCCGAGACGGACGCCGCGGTGCCCGCCTCCATGCCCATGCCACCCCGGGCCACGGTGTCCGCGAAGTACAGGACCAGGATCGCCTGCATGCCCAGGAACGAGAACCGCTCCCAGACCTCCAGGCCGGAGAGCGTCATCAGCCCCCGTGGCTGGCCGAAAAAGCTGTGGTCGTCGCCGGTGTGCGGCTGTGTGGGTTCGGTATCGGTGGGCGTGTGGGACAAAGGGAATACTCCTGATCGTACGAGCTGATCCCGAACATACCGGCGGTGGCGGGAAGGCGCCCACGGCGATCCACAGGGGACCGGATACGCTGACTTGAGTGATGACAGCGACACATCGGCATTCCGTGTGATCGGCAGCAGACAGGAGATCCCCTCGTGACCGTCGTCGGGCCGTTCGGACTGAGCGTGCGGGACCGCGCTCTCGAGGCTGATGTCCAGGCCGGATTGGCCGCTGTCGAGTCCGGGCTGCTCGAAACCACCAAGAGCGGTGTGCCCTTCATCACGGAGGCCGCACAGCATCTGGTACGCGCCGGGGGCAAGCGTTTCCGGCCACTGCTGGCCATGCTCGCCGCCCAGTTCGGCGACCCGCACGCGCCGGGCGTGGTGCCCGCGGCCGTCGTCGTGGAGCTGACCCACCTCGCGACGCTCTACCACGACGACGTGATGGACGAGGCGGAGGTGCGGCGCGGCGTCGACAGCGCCAATTCCCGCTGGGGCAATTCGGTGGCCGTCCTGACCGGCGACTTCCTCTTCTCCCGTGCCTCGCACATACTGGCCGACCTCGGCCCGGAGGCCGTACGCATCCAGGCGGAGGCGTTCGAGCGGCTGGTGACCGGCCAGATCCTGGAGACCGCGGGCCCCGACGGCCGCGACCCGGTGGAGCACTACCTGGACGTGTTGCGCGGCAAGACGGGCTCGCTGATCGCCGTGGCCTGCCGGTTCGGGGCGCTGATGGCCGGGGCGGACGAGTCGGCCGTCGACATCCTCACCCAGTACGGGGAGCGGCTCGGCGTAGCCTTCCAACTCGCGGACGATGTGCTCGACATCGCCTCCGACTCCCATGAGTCCGGCAAGACCCCCGGCATCGACCTGCGCGAGGGCATCCCCACCCTGCCGGTGCTCCATCTGCGGGCCCGCGCGGAGGCCGAGGGCCGGCCCGAGGACCTGGAGCTGGTCGCCCTCCTCGACGGCGGCCTCGCCGACGACGCCCGGCACGCCGAGGCGCTGCGCCTGCTGCGCGCCCATCCGGCGCTGGAGCAGGCCCGGCGGGACACCGTGCGGTACGCGGAGGAGGCGCGTCGGACGCTGGCCCCGCTGCCGGACGGCTATGCGAAGGCCGCGCTGGCGGAGATGTGCGACGCGGTGGTGCACCGCGCGGGCTGAGCCCGCGGGCGGGCGCCCTTTCCCGGGCGTGCGTTCTTCGCGGTGAGCCGTCGGGCAGGGGCACCGGGGCCGGACGCGTCGTTCACCGCTGCCGTGCGGTCCTGATGCGCTTCGGCCGTCGCGGACCGGGCCGGACGCGCCTTCCTCCGTCCCCGGACAGAGGTCCGACACGTCTTCCGCCGCACCGGACCGGGAGCTGTGGGCTTCGTCCGGCCGAGGCTCCACGCAGGCGGCTCCGGCCGAGGCTCCACGGCGGCGGCTCCGGCCGAGGTGACCGCCCGCGGGGGGATACCTCCGGCCGTCTGCCAGGGGCGCGTGGCCCGGAACGGGCATTCGCCCCTTCACGCGCGGCGCCCTTCCGTGTCCCGGGCGCGTGTGTTCCCGGAGCGGGCATGCCCGTGCCCGTCTGCCGGTCCGGGCCGCCGTCGTGTCGCGCCGGACGCGTCCGTTCCCGTTCGCCGGCCACCCGCAGGCGCGGCGTGCGCCGGACGCAGCCGGCCCGCATCCGGGCACCTACCCGGATGCGGGCCGCTCGTCCAGCGCAGGCCGGTCGCCTCAGCGCAGGCCGATGGTGACCGGGCCGCCCTGGGCGCTGAGTCCCTTCATCACCGACCACGGCACGCGGAAGACGCGGCCGGGGGCGGCGGGCCAGGGGAGGGTCCGCTCCGAGAGGATCCGGCCGTTCTGCCGGACGACGACGCGCGGGAACCGTACGGACCGGTCCGTCCAGAGCAGCAGGCGCCCGCGCGGGGGAGCCGGGTCGCCCGGGCGCACCAGCCCCGGTGCCACCCAGCGCAGGGGAGCCTCGGCGAGGAGGCGCACGCCCGGCGCCGGCTCGTCGGCCCCGGTCAGCCATGCCTCCACCTGGTCCGCGACGTGCAGGCCGTCGAGGGCCGCGACATCGGCGGTGTCGACCGGGTGGAGGAGGTTCCCGGCAGCGAAGACACCGGGGCGGCTGGTCCGCAGGGCCGTGTCGGTCAGCGGGCCGAGCGTTCCCGGGTCCAGGTCGATTCCGCCGCTGCGGACGAGTTCGTGGTCGGGGATCCAGTCCCCGGTGAAGACGACGGTGTCGCAGGCGACGGTGCGCCGGGCACGGGTGTCGAGGTTCTCGATCTCGACGGCCTCGATCCGGCCCTTGCCGATGACGCGGGTGACCCGGCTGCGGTTGGCGACGGGGACGCGCAGCAGGGCGCGGCCGGCGGCGTTGAAGGCCGCGTACGACTCCGCCCGGGGGTACTGGCTGACCATCAGCTCGGTGGCGCAGCCCGCCTCGCGCAGGGTGACGGCGGCGGACCAGCTGACGAGCTCCCCGCCGACGATGACGGCCCGGCGGCCGACCTCGCTGTGGTGCAGGTGGACGGCGTTCTGCAACTGTCCGGTGGTGTAGACGCCCTGTGGCCGGTCACCGGGGATGCGGCGGGCCGCGCGCGGCCGTTCGCGTGCGCCGGTGGCGAGTACGACGGCCTTGGCCTCCACGCGCATCCGCCCCTGCGGACCGGTGACCTCCACGGCCCGGTCGCCGGCCCAGTGGGTGACCGTCGTCTCCGTGCGGATGGTGGCCCCGGCGGCGGTGGCCTGCTCGACGAGGTGGCGTGCGTAGTTCGGTCCGGTCATGACCCGGCGCAGGTCCCGCAGGCCGTATCCGGTGTGGTCGCTGTGGCGGGGGATGCCGCCGGCGTCCTGCTCCCGGTCGAGCACCAGGACCTCGCCGCGGATGCGGGGTGCGAGGGCGGCGGCGGCAGTGAGTCCGGCGGGGCCGCCCCCGATGATCAGGACGTCCGGTGTGAGGGTGGTGGTCATCAGGAGTTCACCTCGGGCCGGGCCGGCGCGGTGGCGCCGCGGTTGCCGCAGCCGTTGTCGTTCAGGAGTCGGTTGACGGCCGCGCCGCAGAAGAAGCCCTGGCAGCGGCCGTTCATCGCCCGGGTGCGGCGGCGCAGGCCCTCCAGGTTGCGTGCGGGCAGCGGCGACTGGAAGGCGTCCCGGATCTCTCCGGAGGTGACGCGCTCGCAGAAGCAGACGATCCTGCCGTATTCGGGATCCGCGGCGATGCGGTCGGCGTCCTGGTAGGGACGTACGGTCGCCTCGCCGATGTTGGCCATCCGCGGAGGGGCGGGCAGATCGGGGCGCGGGGCGAGGACGAGCCCGGCTTCTTCGAGCACCCCGTGGACATGCTCGGCGATGGCCAGGCCGGACGTCAGACCGGTCGAGCGGATGCCGCCGACGAGGAGGTAGCGCTGCGAGGGGCTCGGTTCGATGAGGTAGTCCCCGTGATCGATGGCGGCCCGCAGCCCCGCGTAGGAGGCGGTCACCTCCTCGGCGAGGAGCCGGGGCATGAGGCGCTCGCCCTTCTCCAGCAGGAAGGCGAAACCGTCCTCGGACGTTCCGGTCGCGGTGCGGTCGGTCAGGTCCTCCGAGGTGGGGCCCAGCATCACGTTGCCGTAGATGGTGGGGGAGATGAGCACCCCCTTGCCGCGGGACGTGGGCACCGGCAGGACGATCTTGTCGGCCAGCGGGCGGGCGAGCTTGTCGAAGACGAACAGCTCACCGCGGCGCGGGGTGACGGTGAACCGCTCGTGTCCGAAGAGCCGGTCGACGCGGTCGGCGCCGAGGCCCGCCGCGTTGACCACCCAGCGGGCGTGCACGGGGCCGCCGGTGGTGGTCAGCGTGGTGGAAGCGGTGCCCACCGACACCGCGGTGACGGCGTGGTTGAGCAGGACCTCGGCGCCGCGCAGCCGGGCCTCGGTGGCCAGGGCCAGGTTGGTGGTCCAGGTGCAGATGATCGACTCGTCGGGGACGGTGAGCCCGCCGAGCGCCCCCTCGCCGAGCGCGGGGATCAGCTCGTAGACCTCGTCGGCACCGACGATCCGGCACCGGTCGTAGCCGTTCTGCTCCGCCTTCTCCTTGAGGCCGGGCAGGGCGGCCAGCTCCTCGTCGTTCCATGCGACGAGGACCGCGCCCGTGTGCTCGACCGGGATGCCGGTCGAGCGCGCGTACTCCGACAGCAGGTGGTATCCGCGCTTGACGAGTCTCGACTCCAGCGTTCCCGGTTTGGCGTCGAATCCCGTGTGCAGGATCGCGGTGTTCGCCTTGCTGGTGCCGTCGCCGACGTCGTCGCGCGCCTCGACGAGCGCGACCGACAGCTGGTGGCCGGACAGGTCGCGGGCGATCGCCGAGCCGACGATGCCGGCGCCGATGACGACGACGTCGTAGACATGCTCCGGCTCGTGCGGTGTGGTGTCGGTCATCCGAGTTCTCCCTTGCGGGCGGTGGCCTCGGCCGCCGCCGCCCATGTACTGCGGTAGTGCGCGGCCCGGTCGGCCGACCAGACCGGTTCGTAGACGGTGACCGGGTTCCAGTCACCGACGGCTTCCGCCAGGTCCATGCCCGGGTTGAGGGCCAGCCTGGCCAGTGCGGCCGCGCCGAGCGGCGTGGCGTGCGAGGACGGATAGATGTCGATGGGTACCTGGGCCAGATCGGCCTGGGCCTGCATCAGGGTGCGGCTGCGGGTCAGTCCGCCGTCCGCGCGCAGCCGGCTGAGCGGCGTGCCGAGGTCGTCCTCGACCAGGCCGCACAGGGCGGCGACCTGGGCGGCGATGCCCTGCAACACGGCGAGGACGAGGTGTTCCTTTCCGGTGGACAGCGTCATTCCGGTGAACGTGGCGGTCGCGTCGGGGCGCCACCACGGCGCCGCGAGGCCCGCCAGGGCCGGCACGCAGAGGGTGCCGTCGCCCTCCTTCGCCGCCACCGTGTCCAGTTCGCTCGCGGACCCGATGAATCCCAGGTCACGGATCCAGCGGACGGCCGACGCCGCGGTGTACACCTGGCCGTCCACGCAGTACGGCGTCCGCGCCGCGGTCCGCCAGGCCACCGAGGAGGTGAGCCCGGCCCGTGAGCGCAGGGCGGTCTCGCCGGTGTTGGCCAGCAGGAACGCGCCCGTGCCGTAGGTGCACTTCGCGGTTCCCCGCTCCAGGCAGCCCTCGGCGAGCAGGGCCGCCTGCTGATCGACGACCAGGCCGGCGACCGGCACCTCGGGGCCGAAGGCACCAGTCGTGCCGATGATCTCGTCGCTGCCCACGATCCGCGGCAGCTCCTCGGTGCCCAGGCCGAAGAGATCGAGCAGTTCGGGATCCCAGGAGACCTGGTCGATGTCCAGGAGCAGGGACCGGCTCGCGGTCGAGGCGTCGGTGACGAACTCGCCGGTCAACCGGTGCACCAGCCAGGTGTCGGTGGTCGTCACCACCCCTTCGGTGGTGACGTTCCGCCGCAGCCAGGCCATCTTCGGCGCGGAGAAGTACGAGTCGAGCACGAGCCCGCTGCGCCGGGCCACCCGCGGGGCGTGCTCGGCCAGCTCGGCGCAGATCGTTTCCGCTCTGCGGTCCTGCCAGACGATCGCCGGGGACAGCGGGGTGCCGGTGCGCGGATCCCAGGCGAGCACGGTCTCGCCCTGGTTGGCCAGGGCGACCGCGTCCACGGGCCGGCCGGCGGCCGCGAGGGCCCGCCGTCCGGCCGTGAGGACCGAGTCGAGCAGTTCCTGCGGGTCCTGCTCGACGCCGCCGCCGGCGAGGTAGACCGGCCGCAGCTCCTCCTCGGCGATGGCGATGGTCTCGCCCCGCTCGTCGACCACGATCGCCTTCGTGCCGGAGGTGCCCTGGTCGATGGCCAGAATCGTGCTCATCGGTTGCTTTCCTCGGCGGTCGTGGGCGTGGTCCCCGGCGCGGAGGCGCCCGCCGTGACGTCGAGCGCCTCGTCGATGTTGATCATGTCGGGCATCGACATGCCGGACACACCGCGCCGGACCAGCAGGTAGACGAGGTAGGCGGCCCCGAGGGCGAAGAGGACCAGGACATAGAGCCAGGGGTCGCGGAACGACTGGTCGCGGAAGATGAGGAGCTCGTACACGAGCCACACGGAGGCCACCACGATGACCGGTATCTCCCAGCGTCCGAGGGAGAACCCCTGCGTGGGCGGCAGCGACTTCCGCTTGACGATGTACATGAGCACCGTGCCGGCGTAGATGATCGCGGGCAGCAGGGTGGCGGCGGAGAACAGCGAGAACAGGGCGTCGGTGGAGCTGGAGAAGCTGGCGAGGATCAGCTGCGCGATGACGAAGATGAACAGCGTGGCGTTCAGCGGGGTGCCGCGGGACGGGTTGACCTTGCGCAGCGCCTGCCAGCCGGGGAACCGCTCGTCGCGGGACATCGCCCACACCAGCCGGGTGCCGCTCATGGTGATGACCAGGCCGCAGGAGAAGATCGAGACCACGACGAGGACCAGCAGCGCCTTGCCGACCGCCGACCCGAGCACGGCGGTGATCACAGTCGCCACCGGGGTGTCGGACGCGGCGAGCTTCACGGGGTCGTCGATGAGGGCGGTGATCGCCACGAGGAACAGGAAGCCGAGCACACCGAGGGAGAGCACGGCCTGGGCCATGGCCTTGGGGATCACACGTGCCGGGTCCTTGGTCTCCTCGGCCAGGTTGGCCGCGGACTCGAACCCGACGATGGTGAAGGCGCCCAGGAGGAACGCGAGGGCGAACGGTCCCGCCTGGGTGGCGGTGCCCAGGCTGTAGTAGCCGACGTCCGCGGCCGGCGCGGCGCTGAACAGCGTGGAGAAGTCGAGCTTGCCGGTGAAGCCCCCGACGGCGAAGAGGAGCACGGTCAGCGAGATCATGCCGATGAGCTGCACGGTCACGGCGGCCTTGTTGACCCGGTGCGTCAGCTGGGTCGAGGCGGCCACGAGAATCGCCTGGAACAGGATGACCACGGCGGTGATCGCCCAGGCGTTCTGGACCGTCCCCTTGTACTGGAGCAGCTCCGGCAGGATCGTCGCGGCGACGGTGTAGTCCACCGCGACCACCACGACTCCGAGGAAGGAGAACGAGATCCAGCCCATGATCCAGCCCCAGACCGGGTTCACCAGTCGGGAGACCCACTGGTAGGCGTATCCGTTGATGGGGATGCGGGCGGCGAGCGCGCCGAAGACCAGCGCGACCGACAGCTGGCCGATGACGCTGATGGGCCAGGCGAAGATGCCGCGCGGGCCCGAGCTGTTCAGTACGGAGCCGTAGGTCGTGAAGATGCCCGTGGCGATCGAGACGAAGCCGAAGGCCATCGCGAAGGAGGCGTACCGGCTCAGCTCCCGGCGCATCTCCTGCTTGTAACCGGAGCCCGGTGTGGATGGTGCGTCGTCACCTTGTACGACGCCGGTGTTGGTCGTGGACATGGCAATACTCTCCTTTCAAAAACTACCGCGCGCTACTGGAAAACCGCCGTTCATCGCATCGGCGGGCCTCACGGGGAGACGCCACCGGGAAGACCGGGGAGGTCGAAGAGGGGCCGCGGCGCTCAGGACGGTCCGGCCGGGAGCACCACTGCCCCCGACTGCTCGATGGCCGAGGCCAGTGACGGTTCGGGGACCCCGTCGGTGATCAGGCCGGTGCAGTCACCGAATCCGCAGACCCGGTGCGGAGCCACCCGACCCAGTTTGCTCCCGTCGGCCAGCACATAGCTGAGCGCGCTGCGAGCCAGGATCGCGCGCTTCGTCGCGTTCTCCTCGAAGTAGAAGTCCGTCATTCCGGCGTCTTTGTCGACGCCACCGGAGCCGAGGAACGCCATGTCGGCGTAGAGGCCATGGAAGAACTCCACCGTCAGCGGGCCGGAGCAGACCAGGTCGCCGCCCCGGATCCGTCCGCCGGGGACCAGTACGTCGACATGGGGGCGATTGGACAACTCGGCCGCGACGAGCAGGGACGGGGTGGCCACCGTTCCCCGGAAGTCCGGAGCCAGGGCGCAGGCGACCTGCAGAGCCGTCGTACCGACGTCGATCACGACGGTCATGCCGGAGCGGACCAGATCCGCCGCGGCCCGCCCGATCGCCGCCTTGGCCTGCTGCTGCGAAGCGGACCGCTCAGTGAAGGATGCCTCTTCTCCGCTCGGACCGCGAACGACGGACAGCGAGGCCGCGCCGCCGCGCACCCGGATCAGGTGCCCCTGCTTCTCCATCTGCGCCAGATCCCGGCGCACGGTCTCGGCCGAGACGCGGAGCTGCTCCGCCAGGCTCTCGGTGCTGACCGTGCCGTTGCGCTCCACGAGGCCGGAGATGCGGCGGTGACGTTCGGCTGGGAGCATCCCGGTGACCTCGCTGACTGGTTTCGTGGGAAAGTGACTGAAGATGCCTGAAAGTGTGGATGCGTGACTGGGAAACGTCAAGAGTTGGTGTGAGATTCATCCGCCCGTCTCTCGCGCCGCCCTCGGTCGACGGGTCTGCGGCGCGGCTCCCGGCTCCGGCCGCCACGACGACAGGGCGGCCACCCGGACAGCGTGGCGGTGCTCCGGATCCGGAGCACCCCTACGGGGTGGCGGAGGTCCGGCCCGCCGGTGTCATCCCGAAGAGGTACGAGGAGTTGCTTCCACGGACTGACGCCTTCGCGCCGCCGATTTGGTCGGATGGGGTACATCCACTCCTGAGCGAATCGGTGAGAACGGCGGCGCGGAGTGGACGCGGCCATCCGGACGGAAGCCGCCGACCACGGAGGGACAGGGCACACATGGCACCGAACGACAGCACGGCGAGCGAGGGCGGGACCGGGGGCACCGCCGTCCGCCGCAGGGCGGCACGCTACATCGTCCCGGTCGCGGTGGCGGGGGTGGCGGCCGCGACGATCGGGCTCGTCCCGGCGCTCGCGAGCACCGGTGACCCCGATCTGCCGGAGATCACGGCCCAGCAGCTCATCGAGAAGATCGCCGCTTCGGACACCCAGCAGCTCTCCGGAACGGTGCGGATCAGCACGGACCTCGGCCTTCCGTCGCTCGGCGGCCTCGCCGGCTCCTTCAGCCAGGGCTCAGGCCCGGGCGAGGGCGGTTCGAGCGCCGACCCGAAGGCGAAGCTGACGGAGCTGGCGTCCGGCACACACACTCTGCGGATCGCCGCCGACGGCCCCGACCGGCAGCGGGTCTCCCTCCTGGAGGACGCGGCGGAGTACAGCCTGATCCGCAACGGCGACGAGGTCTGGGCGTACGACAGCGGCAGCAACCAGGCGTACCACGCCACGCAGAAGGGCGCCGCGGACAAGCACCGCGGGGCGGAGGAGCACGGCCGGCCGGCACCGCCGCCCGAGTCCGTGCCGACCACGCCGAAGGCGCTCGCCGAGCAGGTCCTGGAGGCGGCCGGCCCCACCACCTCGGTGACGGTCGACGGCACGGCGCGGATCGCCGGACGGGACGCGTACAAGCTGGTCGTCAAGCCGAAGCAGAGCGGTTCCACGGTCGGCTCGGTCACGGTCGCGGTCGACGCGGAGAACGGTGTGCCGCTGAAGTTCACGCTGCTGCCGAGCGGTGGCGGCAAGGCCGTCGTCGACGCCGGGTTCACCCGGGTCGACTTCACGAAGCCGGCCGCCTCCTCGTTCACGTTCACCCCGCCCAAGGGCACCGAGGTGACCGAGGCCGACGACGCCGAGGCGGGGCGGACGGCCGAGGGACCCCAGGGGCTCGGCATCCTCCCGGGCTTCGGGGCCGAGGGGCACGAGAAGGCCGAGGGACTCAAGGGCGTCGAGGAGCCGAAGGTCATCGGCGAGGGCTGGAACGCGGTCGCCGAGATCACCGTCCCCGGCGGCATCGGTCTTCCCTCGAAGGCGTCGGACGACGACGACGTACCGGCCGAGGCACGGCAGTTCCTGGACGCGCTGGGAGACCGGGTCAACGGGAAGTTCGGTACGGGCACGGTCTTCAAGACCCGCCTGATCAACGTGCTGATGACCGAGAACGGCAAGGTGTACATCGGCGCCGTCACGCCGGACACCCTGGTCAGGACGGCCGACCGCGCCTCCTGACGCGGCGGGCCCGGTGCGCCGGCCCGCCACCGCTCACCCGCCCCGTCGTACCCTCCGTACGGCGGGGCGGTCCGCCCGCACGTCAGGGCCCGTCCGGAGCCGGTCCGCCGGACCCGGCCGACCCGGCCGACCCGACCGAGGGGAGCACGCATGACACGGCCCGGAGAGGTGCCCGAGCCGGGCCCGGTCATCGAGACGCGGGGCCTCACCAAGCACTATGACGGCGGCAGGCCCGCCGTCGACGGCCTCGACCTCGCCGTCCCCGCGGGCAGCGTCTTCGGTTTCCTCGGCCCCAACGGCTCCGGCAAGACGACGACGATCCGCATGCTGATGGGCCTGATCGAGCCGACGTCGGGCACGGCCCGTGTGCTCGGCCGGGCCATGCCGGACGCGGCCCGTACGGTGCTCCCGCAGGTCGGGGCGCTGATCGAGGGGCCCGCGCTGTACGGCTTCCTGAGCGGCCGGGACAACCTGCTGCGCTACGACGCCGCCGACCCGACCGCCGATCCGCGCACCCGCCGGGCCCGGGTGGGACAGGCCCTGGACCGGGTCGGACTGGCCTCGGCGGCCGGGAAGAAGGCCAGGGCGTACTCGCTCGGCATGAAGCAGCGCCTCGGCCTCGCGGCCGCCCTGCTCCGGCCGCGCCGTCTGCTCGTCCTCGACGAGCCGACCAACGGGCTGGACCCGCAGGGCATGCGGGAGATCCGCACCCTGGTCCGGGAACTGGCGGCGGACGGCACCACCGTCTTCCTCTCCTCCCACCTCCTCGACGAGATCGAGCAGGTCTGCACCCATGCCGCGGTGATGGCCGGCGGCCGACTGGTCACACAGGGCCCGGTCGCGGAACTGGCGGCGGGCGCCCGGGGCCGACTGGCCGTCACCACCCCCGACCCGGACGAGGCCGCCCGCGTACTGAAGGAACGGGCCGTCACCGGTGTCACCGTCGACGGCGGTCGGGTGAGCGCCGACGCACCGCCGGGTGACGTCGAACTCGCGGACCTCAACGCGGCGCTGGTGCGCGCCGGCGTACGCGTACGGTCCTTCGGCGTCGAACGGGCGTCGCTGGAGGACGCCTTCGTGGCACTCACCGGAGAGGGATTCGATGTGGCGGGCTGAAGCCGGAGCCGAACGCACCGGGACGGGCGAGACCGGCGGGGCGAGCGAGGCCGCTGTGGCGGGCGGGAGCGCCGTGGCGGGGGCGACGGGCACGACGGGCGGGAGCGGCCGGGCGGAGGCGGTGAGCGGTGCTCGCGGGGTCCGTGGTCCGCTGTGGACCTTCGGGCTCCTCCGCTCGGAACTGACCACCACCTTCCGCAGGTGGCGCACCCTCGCCCTGCTCGGGGTGCTGGCCGCCGTGCCGGTGCTGATCGGGATCGCGGTGCGGATCGAGACGGGCCACGGTTCCTCGCCCGGTCCGGGTGGCGGGGCGGGAGGGCCCGCGTTCCTCTCCCAGGTCACCAACAACGGCATCTTCCTGGTCTTCGCGGCCCTCGCCGTGACGCTCCCGGTCTTCCTGCCGATGGCCGTCGGCGTCGTCGCGGGCGACTCGATCGCCGGTGAGGCGGGTGCGGGCACCCTGCGCTATCTGCTGGTCGCCCCGGCGGGTCGGACCCGCCTACTGCTGACGAAATACGCCTCCGTCCTCACGTTCTGCCTGGTCGCGACCCTGGTTGTGGCGCTTTCGGCGCTCGCCACGGGCGCCCTGCTCTTCCCCCTCGGCGATGTCACCACCATCTCCGGGACCAGGATCGGCTTCGGCGAGGGGTTGTTGAGGGCCGGTCTGATCGCGTTGGTGGTCGCGGTGTCGCTGACCGGTTTCGCGGCGGTCGGAGTGTTCGTCTCGACCCTCACCGGAAGCGGGATCGCGGCCATGGCCACGACCGTCGGGCTGCTGATCGCCGTGCAGATCGTGGACGCGATTCCGCAGTTGAGCGGCGTTCACCCGTATCTCTTCCCGCACTACTGGATGTCGTACGCCGATGTGCTGCGCACGCCCGTCTACTGGGACGAGTTGGTCAGGAACCTGGGTCTTCAGGGCTTGTACGCGCTGGTGTTCGGCTCGGCGGCCTGGGCCCGTTTCACGACGAAGGACATCACGTCCTGACGCGGCGGTGTGCCGACCGCGGGTCAAGGGGTACGGACCTCACCTCCGCACCGTCGGCCCGGCGAGCCGTCCCCCGATCGGCTCGTCGCGGCGCGAACGGTGCGAACGGTGCGAACAGCGGGAACGATGCGACACGGCACGTTCCGTTTCCGCCTCAGCATTGTTCGACTTGTGGCGACGGGCTGTCAACAAGGATCGGCGCAGGCGCACCTATGCTCACGGAATGATCACATCGCCGAGTTCACTGCGCCGTAGCGAGAGATCACGACGGGCGATCCTGGAAGCCGCGCTCGAACTGTGCACGGAGAAGGGATACGGCCGGGTCACCATCGAGGCGATCGCGGCGAGAGCGGGTGTCAGCAAGAAGACGATCTACCGGTGGTGGCCCGCGAAGAGCGCGGTGATCCTGGAGGCGTTCACGGACGACCTGGTCGGCACCACACCGTTCGCCGACACCGGGGACATCGCCGCCGATCTGCGGGCGAACCTGATGGGTGCGGTGCGGCTGCTGTCCACGCCGCCCTACGGCCCCGCGTACGCCGGGATTCTCTCCGAGGTCCATCACGACGACGCCCTGGCGGAGACGGTCAGGAGGAAACTGGTCGACCCGCGCTTCGAGGAGGCGGTCGCCCGCCTGCGCCGTGCCCAGGAGCAGGGCCAGATCCCCGTGGGCGCCGATCTGCCGCTGGCGGTGGAGATGCTGTACGGGCCGGTGTACTACCGCCATGTGCTGCGCAAGCCGGTGCCGGACGAGCGGACGATCGCGGCCCTGGTCGCGCAGGTGCTGCGGGCCCTGGGGACGCGGGAGGCGCGGGAGGTACCGATGGCGCCGGTCATGCCGAGGGTGCCCGAGGCGCGCGGAGCCGGCGGCCAGGGCGTGACGAACGGGCGGGCGGATCGCGTGATCCGGTAGGCGGCGGGCGGCACTGGGCGGCGGTGCGACACCGGGCGGCGGGAGTCGGGTACGGCCGGGTCCGGTGCCGCGCGGTCCGTCAGGTCCGGCCGAACACCCGCTCAAGCACCTCGGCGACCCCGTCGTCCTCGTTCGACGACGTCACCTCGTCCGCCGCCGCCCGCAGGTCCGGGTGGGCGTCGGCCATGGCGACGCCGTGACCGGCCTTGCGGAACATGGGCAGGTCGTTGGGCATGTCCCCGAAGGCGATCGCGGTCCGGGCGTCCACGCCCAGGTACTCCGCGGCCAGCGCGAGCCCGCTTCCCTTGTCGACCCCGCACGGCTGGAGTTCGACCGTGCCGGGTCCGGAGTGGGTGACGGAGGCGAGCCCGTCGACGGCCGAACGGGCCGCGTCGGCCAGTGCGTCGTCCGTGAGCTCCGGATGCCGGATCAGCACCTTGATGATGGGCTTGGACCACAACTCTGACCGGCGCAGGGTGCGTTGGGCCGGAAGGGCCGGATGCGGCATCACATAGCCGGGTTCGATCAGGGTCCGTCCGTCGGCGCCGTCCTGGTCCACGGCCGCGAACACCGGTCCCACCTGGGCCTCGATCTTGCCCAGCGCCGCGTCGGCGGCGTCCCGGTCCAGGGTGATGGTGCGTATCATCCGCTCCGCCCCGGCGTCGTACAGTTGGGCCCCTTGCCCGCAGACCACCGGTCCCCGGTAGCCCAGCCCGGTGAGGAGCCGCCGCACGCCGGGCACGGGCCGCCCGGTGACCACGAGGTGCCGCGCCCCGGCACGGGCCGCCAGGGCGAGCGCGGCCCGCGTGCGGGGGCTCACGGTGTCGTCGCGGCGCAGCAGTGTGCCGTCCAGGTCCGTGGCGACGAGGCGGTGGGCGGGTGGGATGGGCATGCTCCGGACTCCGTTCTCCGATGCCCCGCCCCGGGACCGGCCGGGCGGGGAGCGCGTTGACAGGCGGTGGCTGACTGCGTGTAATGAAACCGGTGTCGCGTGGCGTCGGCCAAAGAGCAGTGGGCCGGCCGACGATCGGGCGAACACCCTTCACCCAGGGGTTCCGTCATGAGTCTCTACTCCGTGACCTCCTTCTGACGCGGCGCGGCTGCGGCGCGGCGTCCTTCGCCCTGCGGTGCCCCGGTGCCTCTCCGGGTCTTGCCGACGCGATGTGAACCGCGCCCATCACGTTCATCCGCTTCCGCGTCCATCCGCTCCCGCGGCCACCGCGCCGCGGCTTCATTTCGCATCTCCGGAGAGACAGAACACGCATGCCCACGTCTTTCGACCAGTCCGTCATCGATGAGTTCCGCGCCAACGAGGGAAAGGTCGGTGGCCCCTTCGAGGGTGCCGACCTGCTCCTGCTGACGACCACCGGCGCCAGGTCGGGGAAGGAGACCACGGCCCCGCTCGGCTACGTGCGCCACGATGGCGCGCTGCTGGTCGTCGGTTCCAACCTGGGCGCCCCCTCGCATCCCGCCTGGTACCACAACCTGCTCGCCCACCCCTTGGTACGGGTCGAGCTCGGTACGCGTACGTTCCAGGCCCTCGCGGTCCCCGCAGAAGGGGCGCGGCGCGACGCGTTGTTCGCGCAGGTGGTGCGCGTGGCGCCCGGATACGGCGACTACCAGGCCCGTACCGCCCGGACCCTGCCGGTCGTGGTCCTGGAGCCCGCCGATGCCGAGGACACAGAGGAGTCCGCCGGGGCCGACACCCTCGCCGCCAAGCTCATGGAGGTCCACACGTGGCTGCGGGGCCAGTTGCGCCAGGTGAGGGCCGAGGCCGACGCACACTTCGCCGCACGGGCGGCCCATCAGGGCCCCGGTGAACCGCCGGCCCCGGGCCTGGGGCTCCAGATCCGGCAGCGCTGTCTCGCGTTCTGCCAGTCCCTGCGGTTCCATCACACCAGCGAGGACGCACACCTGTTCCCCGCGATGGCCCGCAGGCACCCGCACTTGGCCGACACCTTCGCCCGGCTGACCGAGGAGCACCGCGCGATCGCGCTCGTCCAGGACGAGTTGGTGGCGCTGCTCGCCGGGATCGGCATCGCCGATCCCGCGCGATTCCGTGCGGAGTTGGACAGGATGTCCGTGGAACTGAACGCGCATCTGGACGACGAGGAGGAGCGGCTCCTGCCCTTGCTGGCCGAGGTTCCCTGGCCTCCGCCCGCTCCGGCATCCGCGGCTCCCCCGACCGGGCCGGGCCGGAAGACCGAACCGGCCGGCCCGGCGGAGCCTTCCGCGCCCTTCGGACCACAGGCCAATGGCTGAGCTGAGAGGTTGTGCCGTGCGAGTGAGAGTCAAGGAATTCGACCACCTGGTGCTCAACGTCGGGGACGTCGAGCGGTCGCTGGAGTTCTACTGCGGCCTGCTCGGTCTGGAGCCGATGAAGGTGGACGAGTGGCGGGCGGGTACGTTCCCGTTCCCGTCGGTCCGGGTCAGCCCGACGGTGATCATCGATCTGCTGGAGCGTCGGCGCTCCGAATCGAACGTCGACCACTTCTGCCTGGTCGTCGAACCGCTGGACTGGCAGCAGGTCGTCGACTCGGGCGTCTTCACCGTGCTGGAGGGCCCGGTCAGCCGCTCCGGCGCCCGGGGCACGGCGCAGTCGGTGTACGTCCGTGACCCGGACGGCAACACGGTCGAGCTGCGCTGGTACCCGCAGGACGTGGTGGAGGACTGAATCGGGCCCCGTCCCGTCGGCTCGCCCGCGATCGAGCCGGCGGGACGGGGCGGCGGCCTCGCCTCCCGGCACAGCGATCTCCGTTCACCGGGGTCCTCCGAGGGTGCCCCGGCCTTCAGCTGGGGGAGGATTCAAGCGTGGAAACTGCTTGTCGTGGTTACGTGACCGAGTCCGCGAAGGGCATCATGGCCAAGTCCGCGAAGGTGGCGCCGGGGCTGGTCCTCCATACGCCGGAGGGCCGCCCCTACCGCTTCGATCCCGGCACCCTGTGCCTGGAGCTGCTGCCCACCGGCGGGTGCGCGCGGTACGCGGCGTACGAGGCGCTGCGCACCCCGGCCGACCTGGTGCGCTGGGCGGGCGAGTGCCGACTGCCGGGCGGGCTGACGCCGACCGTGAGCGCGGAGGAGCTGCACCGGGCGCACGCGTTGCGCGCCGCTCTGTGGGACCTGGCGTCCGCCCGCGCGCACGGCCGCCCGCTCGACCCGGCCGCAGTCGGCACGGTGAACGCGGCGGCGGCCGAACCCCCGCTCGTTCCCCGGGTCGACACCGTGTCCGGCGCTTTCGCCTGGGCGCCGGACGCCACCGGAACGGCCCTGCTGTCGACCGTGGCACGGGACGCCGTGGAGCTGTTCACCGGCCCGTACGTCGACCGCGTTCGTGAATGCGCTTCGGACCGCTGCGCACTGCTCTTCGTCGACACCTCGCGTCCGGGCAGGCGGCGCTGGTGCGCGATGGAACGCTGCGGCAACCTTCACAAGGTGCGAGCCCATCGGGCCCGGCGGGCCACCACCGGCTGAAGGGGCACGCCGATGCCTGACCGGCAGGCCGCTCCCGCCCGATCGGCCGGTCCGGCGCGCCGCCCCCGTCGGGGGTGCCGCTCAGCCCCGGTCGGGGCGGCGCACCGTGCGGAGGCTGCCGCCCGCCACGGCCCAGGCGACGGCCAGGAGCCCGGCCGCGGTCAACCCGAGGCCCGCGTGGGAGAGGCAGGCATGGTCCGCTCCCGTCCCGTCGGGCACTCCGAGGTCCACGCCCGTGAATTCCACGCCCGTGAGGCCCACGTTCGTGCGTTCCACGTCCGTGTCCGTGACCGCGATCGTGTCCACGGTCACCGGGCCGTTCGGGGCGCCGGAGCGCGGGGCCTCCCCGATGGCCGTTGCGTGCGGAGCGGTGCTCACGGGGCCGTCGGCGTACGCGACGGGGAGAAGGGGAGGTGCGGGCTCGGCGACGCGTACAGGGACGGGGGCGGACGGGCGGGCCCGCTCCACGTCGTCGGCCGCGTGCGCCGTGGGCGGGGCTTCGCCGACGACGAACGACAGCGTGGACAGGGTCGCGACGGTGGTACGCAGGAGCATGCGGGCGGGGCCGGACATGTGCATGGATCGGCTCATGACATGTCAGAAGAATATAAATGACCGGTAGTTCAGTGATGCCTCACCGTGGCGCGTCCAAAGCCCGCCTGAATGCCGTACCGGACGTGTGCGGAATGCGGTGGCCCCGCCACGGCCGCGTCGGTCGGCGACCCCGTCCCGATGACACGGCCCAGGCCGTGTCATCGGGGGCGTGGTCACAGTGCCAGGTAGTCCCGCACGGCTCGACCGTCTCCCGCGGGAGCGATCAGGCCCACGTGGTTGTCCGGGCGGACCAGGACGAGGGTGTCCCGTTCGATGCCGTACGCCGAACGGGCATGGCCTGCCACGTCGTTCAGGTCGTGCCGCGTTCCCGCGTCCACCCCGGTCGCCCGCAGCAGGCCGCCGTGGTCCGCCTCCGCCGCGCGCAGCGCGTCCGCCGTGTCCGGCCCGAAGCCCAGCAGGGTGAAGTGCGGACCGGCGAACACCTCGGACAGGCGGGTCGGTGCGCCCGTCGCGGCGTCGCGGCAGGGGGCGTCCGGGGCGCGGTCGCCCGCGCGCGGGCCGTTCGCCGGGCCGCCGGGGGAGTGCGTGGCCCGGCGGATGTCACCGTGCCGGCCGGGGCGCGTGTCGCGGGAGAGGGAACTCCAGGGGTAGTCGCCGTCCGGACCCAGCCCCAGTGTCTCCGGGGTGATCGCCGTGTCCAGACCGCCGCCCGGTTCCCTGATCGCGTCGAGCGTGTCCCGCAACCGCTCGGCCGTGAGGCCCAGGGTCCGTGCGGCCACCGGCAGCCGTTCCTCCTGGTACGTGTCCAGCAGAGCGGGAGCCGCCCGCCCGGTGACGACCAGGGCGAGCTTCCAGCCCAGGTTGAACGCGTCCTGGATGCCGGTGTTCATGCCCAGGCCGCCCGCGATGGCGTGCACATGCGCGGCGTCCCCGGCCAGCAGTACCCGGCCCACCCGATAGCGGTCGGCCATGCGCTCGTTGACCCGGTACGTGGACAGCAGCTCGGCCCGGGTCAGACGGTCGCCCGGCAGCCCGGTGTGCTTGGCGAAGAGCCGGCGGAAGCTCTCCAGGGACGGCGGTACGGGGGCGCCCGCGCCATCGCGCTCCGGCGCCGCCTGGAACCACCAGCCCGACCGGGTACCCGGGATCGGGCACAGCATCACGCCGCCGTCCTCGTCGAACCACTGGTGCCAGAATCCGCGGTCGGGGCCGTCCACCGCGACGTCCCCGCAGACCATCGCCTGCTCCTCGGTCGTCCTTCCCTCGAACGAGACGCCGAGCAGCTTGCGCACCGGGCTGTGGCCGCCGTCGCAGCCCACCACGTACCGCGCCTCGATGCTCCGGCCGTCGGCGAGCGTGACGGCCACCGCGTCGGGGCGCTGCGTCAACCCGATGGCCTCCGAGCCGAGTTCTACGTGGACGCCGTACTCCGCGAGACGGTCCCGGAGGATCTCCTCCAGCCGCCACTGGGCGATGAGCCACGGACGGTCGTACGGGGCGTCCGGCGTGGGGCGCGACGCCTCGAACGGGTCCATGTCGGCGACCGGCAGCCCGTTCCGGTACTTGCGCATCGGCAGCGGCGCCGAACCCGCGGCCAGGATCCGGTCCACCACCCCCAGATCCGCCAGTACCTCCAGGGAACGCGGATTGGGGCCCTTGGCCCGTGAACTGCGCGGAAAGCCAGGGGCCTTGTCGATGATCCGCACCTCGACCGAGCGGCGGGCCAGATCGCAGGCCAGGGTCAGGCCGGTCGGTCCCGAACCGACGATCAGTACCTGGGTGATGGATGGGGGCGCGGGCATGCCGACTCCTCGGTCGTGGGTTTCGCGGGCCTCCACGAAAACGCAACCGAGTTAAAAAAGCAACCGGGTAACATCTATTGTGGTGGTTCCGTCCACCCGTTTCGCCCGCCCGTTCCGTCCCCCCGTCTGCTCCGGCCACGTGTCTGCCGCGGATCTTCCGGGCGTCCACTTCGCCGGCCACTCCACCGGCCGCTCCGCCGTGCGGACCTTCCCACAGGTCCGGGTCACGGCGTCGGGGTCGTGGCGGAGGGCGAAGCGGAATCCCCGGCCGGCGGCGTCGAAGATGCCGACGGGGAGGGGTGCGTCGCTGCCCGTGCCGCGCGAGTCCGTGCCGCCTCGGCCTTCGTCCGCCGCGCCGTCCGGAAAGCGTCCCAGGTCAGCAGGGTGAGCGCCAGCCACACCAGGGCGAACCCGGCCCAGCGCTCCGGCGGCATCTCCTCGTGGAAGTACAGGATGCCCAGGACGAACTGGAACACCGGCGCCAGATACTGGAGCAGCCCCAGGGTGGACAGCGGCACGCGGATCGCCGCCGCCCCGAACAGGACGAGGGGTATGGCCGTGACGACGCCGGTCGCGGCCAGCAGCGCCGCATGGCCGAAGCCCTCGGAGCCGAACGTCGCATCGCCGCGCGCGCCCAGCCACAGCAGATAGCCCAGTGCGGGCACGAACAGCACGGCCGTCTCGGCGGTGAGCGACTCCAGTCCGCCCATGGCGACCTTCTTCTTCACCAGGCCGTACGTCGCGAAGGAGAACGCCAGCACCAACGAGATCCACGGCGGCCGGCCGTACCCGATCGCCAGCACCAGCACCGCCGCGGCCCCCGTGCCGACCGCCACCCACTGGGCCGGTCGCAGCCGTTCGCCGAGCAGCAGGACGCCCATGGCGATGGTGACCAGCGGATTGATGAAGTAGCCCAGCGACGCCTCGACGACCTGGCCGTTGTTCACGGCCCAGATGTACAGGCCCCAGTTGACGGTGATCACGGCCGCCGCCGTCGCCACCAGGCCCAGCTTCCGCGGCTGCCGTATCAGCGGGCCGATCCACGACCACCGGCGCAGTATCAGCAGTGCGATGCCGACGACCCCGAGGGACCAGACCATGCGGTGGGCGAGGATCTCGATCGCGCCTGCGGGCTTCAGCAGCGGCCAGAACAGGGGGACGATGCCCCACAGTCCGTAGGCGCCGATGCCGGACAGCAGCCCGGCCCGCTGTTCGTTCGTTCCTTTCACGGACCCCTCGGAACCCTTGGATCTCACGGACCCCTCCCGGCGTGTGTGGGGGCGGGCGCTGTGCCGACTGCACGACGGTACCGCCGCCGGACGCCCGCGTCATGACCGTATGACGATACGGCCATGACGCGGGGGCGCGGGCCGGCCGGGTCCGTCAGTCCGCCCGCGGCACCTGCCCCTCCTCCAGCTCCCGCAGCGCCCGCGACACGTCGAACGGCAGGATCGTCACCGCCACGTGCGGCAGTCGGCCCAGGGCCTTCGCCATCTGCTCGCCCGTGCCCCGGTGCAGCAGCTTGCCGAGCACGCCGCGGTACGTCCGTTGGGGTACCAGCACCGTCAGCCAGGTGTTCCCGTCCTCCGTCGTACGGGAGGCGAGCTGCATCATCGCGTGCCGCAGCCGCCGGTCCGGGCATGCGACCAGCTCCAGCGGCACGGAGGTGGCGGCCGTGGCGCTCCAGCGGGCGGCCAGCCGCCTGGCGTACGCCTCGTCGATCGCGAAGTGCACCGCCCGGATCTCGTTCGGACGCAGCTCACGGGCGTACCGCAGCGCCTTCAGTGTCGCCAGGTCCAGCGACTCGACCATGACCAGGACCAGATGGCGTTGGTACCGCGCCCGGTCGATGCCCGGAGTCCGGAGGTCCTGCAGCACGGCCGCCTCACGCCGGTACTCGCGGTTGATCCGCATCAGCGACCACACGCCCAGCGGGAAGATGACCACGACCAGCCAGGCGCCCTCGGTGAACTTGGTGACCGCGAAGATCAGCACCACGGCGGCCGAGACGCCCGCGGCCAGCGCGTTGACGGTGACCTTCAGCCGCCGGTACGGCTCGCGGCGGCGCAGATGGTACGCGGTGAGCCCGGCCCCGGCCATGGTGAAAGCGGTGAAGACGCCGATCGCGTACAGCGCCACCAGCCGGTCCACGCTGGCACCGGTCACCAGCAGCAGCGCCAGCGAGACCACGGCCAGCGCGATGATGCCGTTGGAGAACGCCAGCCGGTGCCCGCGCCGGGTCAGCTGCCGGGGCAGGAACCGGTCCTCGGCGACGAAACTGGCGAGGTACGGGAAACCGGTGAACGGGGTGTTGGCGCCGGTGTACAGCACCAGCGCGGTCGCCAGCTGCACGAAGACCAGTCCGGCCGTGCCGATCGGCCCGTCGCCGAACGCCAGATGGGCCTCCTGCGCGATGACGGTCGGGGTGCCGTTCACGTACGGCACGGCGTGGGTGAAGTGCGCCATCGTGGACACCCCCAGCACGAGGACGCCCAGGATCAGGCTCATGGCGATCAGGGTGCTGCGCGCGTTGCGGCCCTGCGGTTCACGGAACGTGGAGATGCCGTTGGAGATCGCCTCCAGCCCGGTGAGCGACGAACCCCCGTTGGCGAACGAACGCAGCACGATGAACAGCGAGGCCCCGTACAGCCAGCCCTCGCCCGTGGTGCCGACCGGCACCACCCCCTCGGCCCGCAGATCGGCGTGCGGCAGCCCGACCGTGAGCCCGCGCACCGTCCCGACCAGCAGGATCAGGCCGACCGCCACCATGAAGAGATAGGCGGGCAGCGCGAAGGCCCGGCCCGCCTCCCGGACCCCGCGCAGATTCCCGTACGCCAGGATCACGATCACGGCGACGGACACCGGCAGCTGGAGGTGGTCCAGGCCGGTGAAGCCCTTGCCGACCAGATGGGCGAGCGAGATCAGGGCGTTGGTGCCGGCCGAGACCTGCACGGCGACGGTGACGATGTAGTCGACGAGCAGGGCCACGGCGGCGATCTGCGCCACGTCCGGACCGAAGTTCTCCCGTGCGACGACGTACGAACCGCCTGCCCGGGTGTAGATCATCACGACATCGCTGTAGCAGAGCGTCAGCAGCAGCAGGACCAGCAGGATCGCGCCGGTCACCGGCATGAGCAGGGTGAACGCGGCGGCGCCGACGACGGGTACGAGAACCCGGAGCATCTCCTCGGAGCCGTACGCGGATGAACTGATGCAGTCGGAGGCGAGCACACCCAGCGCCGTCCGGTTGTCCAGCTTCTCCTGGGTGATGCGCTCGGTGGTGAGCGGCCGGCCGAGCAGACGCCGCTTGATGCGGTACGCGGGACGGTCCAGGGTCATGGCCACATGGTGGTGGCCCGACGGCCGCCCACCGGTACGCAAACGCCGGACGGGCCCGAATTTCAGCCCGTCCGGCGACAGCGGACGCTCGTGACCGGCCGTCAGCCGACGACGGTCCAGGTGTCGTTGCCCGCGAGGAGCGCGGCGAGGTCGCCCTTGCCGTTGCGCTCGACGGCGGCGTCGAGCTGTTCGGCCATCTGCGTGTCGTAGACCGGCCGGTCCACGCTGCGCAGGACCCCGATGGGGGTCTGGTGGAGGGTGTCGGGGTCGGCGAGCCGGGAGAGCGCGAAGGCCGTGGTCGGGGACGCGGCGTGCGCGTCGTGGACCAGGACGCGGTCCCGGTTGTCGTCGGAGACCGCGACGACCTCCAGATCACCGGTGGCGGGGTCGCGGACGACGCCCTTGGCACCGAGACCGTCCTCGGCGGCTGCGCCGAAACGGATCGGCTGACCGTGCTCCAGACGGATCACGGCGTCCTGGGCGCGCTCCTTGTCCTTGAGGGCTTCGAAGGCGCCGTCGTTGAAGATGTTGCAGTTCTGGTAGATCTCCACCAGCGCGGTGCCGGGGTGGTCGGCGGCGGCGCGCAGCACGCTCGTGAGGTGCTTGCGGTCGGAGTCGATGGTGCGGGCGACGAAGGACGCCTCCGCACCCAGGGCCAGGGACACCGGGTTGAACGGGGCGTCGAGGGAGCCCATCGGGGTCGACTTGGTGATCTTGCCGGTCTCGGAGGTGGGGGAGTACTGGCCCTTGGTCAGCCCGTAGATCCGGTTGTTGAACAGCAGGATCTTGAGGTTGACGTTGCGGCGCAGGGCGTGGATGAGGTGGTTGCCGCCGATGGACAGGGCGTCGCCGTCGCCGGTCACGACCCACACCGACAGGTCGCGGCGGGAGGTGGCCAGACCGGTGGCGATCGCCGGGGCGCGGCCGTGGATGGAGTGCATCCCGTAGGTGTTCATGTAGTACGGGAAGCGGGAGGAGCAGCCGATGCCGGAGACGAACACGATGTTCTCCCTGGCCAGGCCGAGCTCGGGCATGAAGCCCTGGACGGCGGCGAGGACGGCGTAGTCGCCGCAGCCGGGGCACCAGCGGACTTCCTGGTCGGACTTGAAGTCCTTCATGGACTGCTTGGCCTCGGCCTTGGGCACCAGCTGGAGGAGTTCGTTGGCGTCAGGCATCGATGGCCTCCTTGAGGACCGCCGCGAGCTGTTCGGCCTTGAACGGCATTCCGTTGACCTGGGTGTGGCTGTGGGCGTCGACGAGGTACTTGGCGCGGATGAGGGTGGCGAGCTGGCCGAGGTTCATCTCCGGCACGATCACCCTCTCGTAGCGCGCCAGCACCTCGCCGAGGTTGGCGGGGAAGGGGTTGAGATGGCGCAGGTGGGCCTGTGCGATGGGGTGGTCGCCGGCGCGCAGGCGGCGGACGGCGGCGGTGATGGGACCGTAGGTGGAACCCCAGCCCAGCACGAGGGTGCGCGCGTTGTCCGGGTCGTCGACCTCGACGTCGGGGACCTGGATGTTGTCGATCTTGGCCTGGCGGGTGCGGACCATGAAGTCGTGGTTGGCCGGGTCGTAGGAGATGTTGCCGGTGCCGTCCTGCTTCTCGATGCCGCCGATGCGGTGTTCGAGACCGGGGGTGCCGGGCACGGCCCAGGGCCGGGCCAGCGTCTGCGGGTCGCGCTTGTAGGGCCAGAAGACCTCGGTGCCGTCGGCCAGCTCGTGGTTCGGGCCGGTGGCGAACCGGACACGCAGATCGGGCAGCTCGTCCGGGCCGGGGACCCGCCACGGCTCGGAGCCGTTGGCCAGGTAGCCGTCCGAGAGCAGGAACACCGGAGTGCGGTAGGTGAGCGCGATCCGGGCCGCGTCCAGCGCCGCGTCGAAGCAGTCCGCCGGGGTGCGGGGCGCCACGACCGGCACCGGGGCCTCGCCGTTGCGCCCGTACATTGCCTGGAGCAGATCCGCCTGCTCGGTCTTGGTCGGCAGCCCCGTCGAGGGCCCGCCCCGCTGGATGTCCACGATCAGCAGCGGCAGCTCCAGGGACACCGCCAGCCCGATCGTCTCGGACTTCAGCGCCACACCGGGGCCGGAGGTGGTCGTCACGGCGAGCGAGCCGCCGAAGGCCGCGCCCAGCGCCGCGCCGATGCCGGCGATCTCGTCCTCGGCCTGGAAGGTGCGCACACCGAAGTTCTTGTGCCGGGACAGCTCGTGCAGGATGTCCGAGGCCGGGGTGATCGGGTACGAGCCCAGGTAGAGCGGCAGGTCCGCCTGCCGGGCCGCGGCGATCAGCCCGTAGGACAGGGCCAGGTTCCCCGAGATGTTGCGGTACGTGCCCGTCGGGAACGCGTGCGTGGCGGGTGCCACCTCGTAGGACACGGCGAAGTCCTCGGTGGTCTCACCGAAGTTCCACCCGGCCCGGAAGGCGGTCACGTTCGCCTCGGCGATCTGCGGCTTCTTCGCGAACTTCGCCCGCAGGAACGCCTCGGTGCCCTCGGTCGGCCGGTGATACATCCACGACAGCAGACCCAGCGCGAACATGTTCTTGCTGCGCTCGGCCTCCTTGCGGGAGAGTCCGAACTCCTTGAGCGCCTCGATCGTGAGCGTGGTCAGCGGCACCGGGTGGACGCTGTAGGCGTCCAGCGAGCCGTCCTCAAGGGGGTTGCTGTCGTACCCGACCTTCGCCATGGGGCGCTTGGTGAACTCGTCGGTGTTCACGATGATCTCGGCGCCGCGCGGTACGTCCTTGATGTTCGCCTTCAGCGCGGCGGGGTTCATCGCGACCAGCACGTTCGGGGCGTCCCCGGGGGTGAGGATGTCGTGGTCCGCGAAATGCAGCTGGAACGACGAGACCCCCGGCAGCGTGCCGGCGGGAGCACGGATCTCGGCGGGGAAGTTCGGCAGCGTCGACAGGTCGTTCCCGAACGACGCCGTCTCCGACGTGAACCGGTCACCCGTCAGCTGCATACCGTCACCGGAGTCACCCGCGAACCGGATGATCACGCGGTCGAGACGGCGCACCTCTTTGTCCCCGGCGCCCGCGTGACCGGAGCGGGAGGCACCCTGCCCCCCGACAAGCGCCTCGCCGGCCTCATCGGCCTGTCCGGCTGGGCTACTGACCTGGCTGGTCACTGAACTGGACCTCCCTCACGGCGGCTCGGGACCGGCCGGCCCGCCGACGGTCCCGGGGCCCACCCTACGACGGTAAGGGTCGCCTTCCCTGGACCGGTCACATGGTGGACACAATGATGAGACGCGCTTCCGTGCAGTTTTGTCATGGTTTGCAATCCCCCCAAGTCGTTCGATCGAAGAAGTGGTGCGTTCATTCTTTGGTTGTAGGACCCCGGTGTCCCGGGGTGTGACCCCCGGCTTTCCGGGGCCGCGGCTCCGGCCTTCCGGGGTGCGCCCCGGCTTGCCCGATCGCGGGCCGGACGCGCCCGGGGCGCGGTCCCCGGCCGTGAGATTTCTGCCCGGAGGCCGCGGATTCCACCCCGTCCGGGGCACGGTCCGTCGCCGGGGCGCGTGGCGTGCCGACCGCACCCGGCCGGGTGGCCCGCGTCGGGTGCCCGACGAGACGGCGGCTCGTCAGGAGTTCAGATAGGTCAGCACGGCCAGCACCCTGCGGTGATCCCCCTCACTCGGGGACAGGCCCAGCTTCAGGAAGATGTTGCTGACGTGTTTCTCCACGGCGCCGTCGCTCACCACCAGCTGCCTGGCCACGGCGGAGTTCGTCCGCCCCTCCGCCATCAGACCGAGGACCTCCCGCTCGCGCGGCGTCAGCCCGGCCAGGACGTCCTGTTTCCGGCTGCGGCCCAGCAACTGCGCCACCACCTCCGGGTCCAGTGCCGTGCCGCCCCGCGCCACCCGGACCACCGCGTCCACGAACTCCCGGACCTCGGCGACGCGGTCCTTCAGCAGATAGCCGACGCCTCGGCTGGAACCGGCCAGCAGCTCGGTCGCGTACCTCTCCTCCACATACTGTGAAAGGACCAGGACCCCGACCCCCGGGTACTCCTTGCGCAGCCGCACGGCCGCCCGGACGCCCTCGTCGGTGTGGGTCGGCGGCATTCGTACGTCGGCGACCACCACGTCGGGCAGCGCGTCCTGGCCGGCGAGGTCGCACACCGTCCTGATCAGCGCCTCGGCGTCGCCCACCCCCGCGACGACCTCGTGCCCGAGATCGGTCAGCAGTCGGGTGAGCCCCTCCCGGAGCAGCACCGAATCCTCGGCGATGACCACCCGCACCCTGTCCTCCACCATGAACCTTCCCGTCCCCCATCGCTTCCCGGTCCCACGCGATCACTCGCCGGTTCCGCCTACCGTCTGCCGGTTCCGTACCGTCTGCCGTCCCGCAGACGGTCCGCCGCTTTCGCGCCCACCGTCTGCCGGTTCCGTACGTGCCGGTCCCGCACTGTTCGCGGGGCCCGCTCGTACGCCGTTCAGCATCCCAGTATTCGTGGTGTTCGCGGTTTCGTGCGTCCGGCCGCCGCACAGGCTTGATTGTGGTCCTGTGCGGCGGCCGGGAGCTTGGGATGTGAAGGTTGTGACGCGGGAGCACGGGTGCGAAGAGATGCGCGCCGGAGCACATGGGGTGAACAGCGACGCGCACGGGAGCACGGGGTGGGAAAGAGTGCGCGCCGGAGCACGGGGTACGAGGAGATGCGCGCGGGAGCCCGGGGTGGAAGAGACGCACGCTGGAGCCCGGGGTGGGAAGAGACGCACGCGGGCACACGGCGGGTGACGCGGTGGGGCACTTACGGGTTCAGCCGCGCCAGGGCAGCTCGGCCGTGATCCGCGTTGGGCCCCCCTGCGGGGAGTCCACGACGAGCACGCCGTCCACCGCGTCGAGCCGTTCGGACAGGCCGGCGAGTCCGCTGCCCGAGGTGAGGTCGGCGCCGCCGTGGCCGTTGTCGATGACCTGGAGCATGAGCCGGTCCCCGGCCCGCCATACGTCGACGGAGGCGGAGCGGGCTCCGCTGTGCTTGCTGATGTTCTGCAGCAGCTCGGACACGGTGAAGTAGGCGATGCCCTCGATGGCCGGGGCGGGCCGGGACGGCAGGTCGGCCTCCACGGTGACGGGGACGGTGCAGCGGGTGGCGATGGAGGAGAGTGCGGCGTCGAGTCCTCGGTCGGTGAGGACGGCGGGGTGGATGCCTCGGGCGAGGTCGCGGAGTTCCTGGAGGGCGGTTTTCACTTCGCCGTGGGCTTCGTCGACCATGCGGGCGGCGGCTTGGGGGTCGTGGGTGAGTTTTTCCTTGGCGAGGCCGAGGTCCATGGCGAGGGCGACGAGGCGGGCCTGTGCGCCGTCGTGGAGGTCGCGTTCGATGCGGCGCAGGTCGGCGGCGGCGGTGTCCACGACCACCCCCCGGTCCGACTCCAGCTCGTTGACGCGCGTGGCCAGCCGGGACGGACCGAGCAGCCCCGCCACCATCAGCCGGTCCACACTCGCCAGCCCGCGGATGAGCCACGGCGTGAAGAGGACGAGGACCAGACCGCACACACTGGTCGCGGCCACTTCGAAGGGCGAGTCGAGATAGACCCGGTGGTGGTCGTCTCCGTACAGCTGGATGCCTCCGGTCCCCACGTAGGTCGGGAACACCCACTGCCACAGCGGATAGGTGAAGACGGCCCACCCGGTCGCCCAGAACGTCAGCGAGACGGTGCCGGCGAAGATCGCCCACGGGAAGTGCAGCAGCATGTAGAGCAGGTGCCGCCATGACGCCCCGTTCTTGAGGACCGCGCCCATCCAGGACATCGCTCCACCGGTCTTGCCGTACACCGGCTCCGGTTCCGCGACGTCCAGGTGCAGCAGCCCGCGTGCCCGGGCCCGTTCGAACGCGCCGAAGCCGCGGCACATCGCCAGCGCTCCGGCCAGGATCGGCACCCCGAGGAAGGTGATCAGAGTCCCGATGCCCGCGGTCGTCAGGCCGAGCGCGAAGGCGAACAGAACGGGACTGATCACCAGGCTCAGCGACAGGTATCCGAGCTCCCGCAGGGTCCTGCCCTCGAAGGGTGCGCGCAGCCCGGCGGGCAGGAAGTGCTTCACCGGGGCTTGGTCCCCGAAACCGGCTCCGGACCGCTGGTGGTCCCGGGAATCAGGTCCGTATGCCGTGGCCATGGGCGGTGTCCGTTTCTTCTCGTTCTGCTCGGCGGTCTGCTGGAGGGCGGGCCTCGGGCCCGTGGTTCAAGAGTGCTGGTGCGCGGGCCCGCGCACCATGAGGGCGATATCCCTCTTCGGCCGGGGGTTTTCCCCACCCCCGAGGGGCGTCGGCCGCCGTGGGGCCGGGGGCGCCCCTTCGTGCCGGGCCCGACCGCGGGCACGCCGAGGGTGCGCCGAGGGTGCGCCCGGCCGGTTCGTGCGCATGCGGCATGCGTTTCCGCGTTCGGCTCGGCTTGGCTCGTACGCGTGCGGTGGGGGCGGGTGTGCTCGGTCGGTTTGTGGGCTTCCCCGTGCGTGCGCACACGCCCGTCCGTGAGGTGAGGTGCGGAGAAGTACCGGCGGGGTTCGGGCGCGTCCGGTGGGGGCGGACGCGCTCGGCCGCCGTTCCGGTCCCGGGGCCTGCCCGGCCGGTCCCGGCCCTGGCCCCGCTCCCGGTCCTCACCCGGGCTCCGTTCCCGTTGCCCGCCCCGTTCCCGTTGCCCGCCCCGCTCCCGTTACCTGCTCCGCCAGGGCAGCTCCGCAGTGACTGTCGTGGGGCCACCCGTCGGCGAGTCGAGGACGAACAGCCCGTCGACGGCTCCCAGCCGTTCGGACAGACCGGCGAGTCCGCTGCCCGAGGTGAGGTCCGCGCCGCCGCGGCCGTTGTCGATGACCTGGAGCATGAGCCGGTCCCCGGCCCGCCATACGTCGACGGAGGCGGAGCGGGCTCCGCTGTGCTTGCTGATGTTCTGCAGCAGCTCGGACACGGTGAAGTAGGCGATGCCCTCGATCGCCGCCGCCGGACGTGCGGGCAGATCCACCGAGACCGTGACGGGGACGGTGCAGCGGGTGGCGATGGAGGAGAGTGCGGCGTCGAGTCCTCGGTCGGTGAGGACGGCGGGGTGGATGCCTCGGGCGAGGTCGCGGAGTTCCTGGAGGGCGGTCTTCACTTCGCCGTGGGCTTCGTCGACCATGCGGGCGGCGGCTTGGGGGTCGTGGGTGAGTTTTTCCTTGGCGAGGCCGAGGTCCATGGCGAGGGCGACGAGGCGGGCCTGTGCGCCGTCGTGGAGGTCGCGTTCGATGCGGCGCAGGTCGGCGGCGGCGGTGTCCACGACCACCCCCCGGTCCGACTCCAGCTCCGCGATCCGCCGCTCCAGCTCGTCCGAGGGGGAGAGCAGCCCCCGCGCCATCATCCGGTCGGCATTGGCCAGGAACCGCGCGAGGAAGGGGAGCACCGGCCACAGCAGGAAGAAGCTCACCGACATCACGGCGAAGGTGAGCACCCCCCAGGGCAGCCGGACGAAGCTGTACAGCACCGCCCGCCAGCCCACGGGATCCTTCAGGCTCGACCACAGCCACGGGAAGAACCCCTGCTCCGTGCGGGAGCGCGTCACCGGGCTGGGCTCGTCGATCCGCACCCCGAGCAGCGACCGCGCCCGGGCCCGCTCGGCCTTCCCCACCAGTCGCGCTCCGTGCAGTCCGGCGGCGAGCAGGGGCAGCCCGACCACGGTGACCGAGAGCCCCACACCGACTCCGATCATGAACACCGCGTAAATAAACCCGGCGGTGGCCATGGGAAGGTTCGCCAGGAGGTAGGCGATCTCCCTCCACGTCCACCGGTCGAGGGCGAAGCGGGCGGGAGGCGGCACATCGTCGGCGGGCACCAGGGGGCTCATGGTCATGCCCCCAGCCTGCCGGGCGGAGGCCGCGCCTGGCCATGGGGTTCGTGGGTGGCGTGAAGTAGGGATATCCCCACCCGTTGTCCGACGCGGCTGCTTACCTTCCCTTTAACAGGGCCTAGACTCCCGTGCGTACAACTTCTGCGTACGACGTCGTCGAACGGAACTGAACCAGGGAGCGAGGGGACGGACGTGGCGGACCTGCCGGAATCGGCTGTTCTCGCGTCGGATTACTTCCACACCTATTCGGTGGTCGGACTGCTCGCCGTGATCGGCGTGCTGTTCGTCGCCGTCGCGTTCGGGGCAGGGCGGCTGCTGCGCCCCGTGGTGCCCACTCAGGAAAAGCTCCTGACGTACGAGTGCGGCGTGGACCCGGTGGGTGAAGGATGGGCACATACCCAGGTCCGTTATTACGTGTATGCCTTCCTGTACGTGATCTTCGCCGTCGATTCGATCTTCCTGTTTCCCTGGGCGACGGTATTCGCCGCACCCGGGTATGGGGTGACGACCCTGGTGGAGATGTTCATCTTCCTCGGCTTCCTGGCCGTAGGACTGCTCTACGCATGGAAGAAGGGCGTCCTCGAATGGACGTGACGAGCCCGCCGCCCCCCGAGCACCGGCCCGAGGCGGATCCGGGAACGGAAACCGCGCCCGGGACGGGCACCGGACCGGCCACTGCGGTGGAGACCGATCCCGCCACCGCGACGGAGACCGAACCGCAGCCCGTTCCGACGTTCCTGCCGGAGCCCAAGCGGCTCGGCGTCCTGTCGCGCCTCGCCCCCGAGCCGATGAAGGTGGTCCTGAACTGGGGCCGCCGCTACAGCCTGTGGGTCTTCAACTTCGGCCTGGCCTGCTGCGCCATCGAGTTCATCGCCGCCTCCATGGCCCGGCACGACTTCATCCGGCTCGGGGTGATCCCGTTCGCGCCAGGCCCCCGCCAGGCCGATCTGATGATCGTCTCCGGCACGGTGACGGACAAGATGGCCCCGGCCGTGAAGCGGCTGTACGAGCAGATGCCCGAGCCCAAGTACGTCATCTCCTTCGGCGCCTGCTCCAACTGCGGCGGCCCGTACTGGGACTCGTACTCCGTGACGAAGGGGGTCGACCAGATCATCCCGGTCGACGTCTACGTCCCAGGCTGCCCACCGCGCCCCGAGGCGCTGCTCCAGGGCATCCTCAAGCTCCAGGAGAAGATCGCCCGCGAGTCGCTGGGCGAGCGGTACGCGGCGGGCGGCGCCGGCCGTCCGTCCACCGCCGCACTGCGCAGCGGGCTGGTCGCCGCCCCGCCGGTGCCGGGGGAGGAGCGGAAGTGACCGGAACGGAGAACCGCGACCACGAGAGCCGCGAAGCCCACACGAACAGCGAGGGCCGTGACCGGGACGACCGGGCGCGAAGCGGCCACGAGCGGAACGCTCACGACCCCGCCGCCTACGACCGGTTGCCGGACGCCGCCGTCGAACTCTTCGGCGAGGGCGCGACCGCCGAGCGGGCGTACGACCTGCTGACCGTCGACGTGCCCGCCGGCTCCTGGACCGCCGCCCTCGAAACGGCCCGCGACCGGCTGGGCTGCACCTACTTCGACTGGCTGAGCGCGGTGGACGAGCCGGGCACCGGCTTCCGGGTCTGCGCCCATGTCGCGGCCCTGGAGAAGGGCACGGTCCGGCGGCTCCTTGTCCGTACGACCGTTCCGCACGACGCCCCGTCGCTCCCCACGGCCATCCATGTCTACGCGGGCGCCGCCTGGCACGAGCGCGAGACGCACGAGATGTTCGGCATCGGCTTCGAGGGCCACCCCCATCTGGTGCCGCTGCTGCTGCCCGAAGGGTTCGAGGGACATCCGCTGCGCAAGGACTTCGTCCTGGCGGCCCGCGTCGCCAAGGCGTGGCCGGGCGCGAAGGAGCCGGGCGAGTCGGAGCACGGCGGCCCGAAGCGGCGCACGATGCTGCCGCCCGGCGTGCCCGACCCGAACGAGTGGGGCCCGCTGAAGGGCCAGCTCCCACCCGCCCCGTCCCGCCCGGCCCGCACCCCGCGTGCGGCGGGCGACCGCCCGGTACGGCGTACCCGCAGCGCGAGCCAGGGCTCGGCCAGCCAGCAGCCGACGACGGAGGCATCGGCCGAGGCCGCGCCCCCCGCACCGCGCCCGCGCCGCAACCGCAGCGTGTCCCAGGGCTCTGCCAGCCAGCGCCACGAGGCCACCGAGCCGGGCTCGGCCGGACCGCCCGCCACGGGACCGTCCGCGAGGCCGTCCGAGTCCGGACCGTCCGCTCCCGCGTCGGCGCCCACGCCGGAGACGGGCCCGAAGCCGCCGGCCGGCCCGGCACCGACCGGCCCGAAGCCGAGGACCGGAAGCGGCGACGCCCCCTGGCACCACGCCCGCCCGGCCTTCGACGCGCCCGAGACCCCTGGCTCCGGGGCCGCCCCCGGCTCCGGGACCGCCCCCACCGCTGCCTCCGATCAGCCGACGCCTCCCGAGGAGCGGTCCGAGCGGTCCGAGCGGCCCGAAGGCCCCGGTCAGCCGGAGCCCGGTGAGCGGTCCGAGCAGTCCGAGACCCCCGATCGTCCCGACGGAGGCGGTACCGCGTGAACGACGTACTCGACGTCGCCCTCCGGCTCGTCATCGTCTTCGTGGCGTTCTTGGTCCTGCCGCTCGTCGTGGGGCAGACCGAGCACAAGGTGATGGCCCATATGCAGGGCCGCCTCGGGCCCATGTACGCGGGCGGCTTCCACGGCTGGGCGCAGCTTGTCGCGGACGGCGTGAAGTTCGCGCAGAAGGAGGACGTCGTACCGGCCGAGGCCGACCGCCGCGTCTTCCAGATCGCCCCGGCCGTCGCGCTGCTCCCGTACCTCCTCGTGCTCGTCGTCATTCCGATCGGCCCCGGCGAGGGCGCGGTCGGACAGGTCGTCGACGCGGGCGTCTTCTTCGTGCTCGCCGTGATGGGCGTCGGCGTGCTCGGCTCGCTGATGGCCGGGTGGGCCTCGGCCAACAAGTTCTCGCTGCTTGGCGGACTGCGTACGGCCGCCCAGCTGCTCGCGTACGAGCTGCCGATGCTGCTCGCCGCCGCCTCCGTCGCGATGGCCGCCGGAACCGTGTCCCTCCCGGGCATCATCGACGCCTTCGCATGGTGGTGGCTGCCCTGGCAGATCACCGGAGCGCTGGTCTTCTTCGTGGCGGGGCTCGCCGAGCTCCAGCGCCCGCCGTTCGACATGCCGGTCGCGGACTCGGAGATCATCTTCGGCGCCTACACCGAGTACACCGGGCTGCGCTTCGCGCTGTTCCTGCTCGCCGAGTACGCGGGCATCGTCGTACTGTGCGGGCTGACCACCGTCCTCTTCCTCGGCGGCTGGCACGGACCGTTCGGAGCCGACGGACTCGGCTGGCTGTGGACGCTCCTCAAGACCGCGATCCTCGCCTTCGTCGTCATCTGGCTGCGGGTGACCTACCCCCGTCTCCGCGAGGACCAGCTCCAGAAGCTCGCCTGGACCACGCTCATCCCGCTCGCCCTCGCGCAGATCGCGCTCACCGGCATCGTGAAGGTGGCGATCAACTCATGACCGAGTCCCTTTCGCCCTCCCGGCCCCGCATTCCCGGCTCCGGACTGGCCAAGGGCCTGGCCGTCACGCTGCGGACGATGACGCGGAAGCACGTCACCGCGCAGTACCCCGACGTCCAGCCCGAGCTTCCGCCCCGGTCCCGCGGCGTCATCGCGCTGTTCGAGGAGAACTGCACGGTCTGCATGCTCTGCGCCCGCGAGTGCCCGGACTGGTGCATCTACATCGACTCCCACAAGGAGACGGTGCCGCCCGCCACCCCGGGCGGACGCGAGCGCAGCCGCAACGTCCTCGACCGCTTCGCGATCGACTTCTCGCTCTGCATGTACTGCGGCATCTGCGTCGAGGTGTGCCCCTTCGACGCACTGTTCTGGTCGCCCGAGTTCGAGTACGCCGAGACGGACATCCTCGAACTCACCCATGAGCGGGACAAGCTCCGCGCATGGATGTGGACGGTGCCCGAACCGCCCGCCCTCGACACGGGTGCCGAGGAGCCGAAGGAGCTCTCCGCGGCCCGTAAGACGGCGGAGAAGATCGAGGCCCAGCGCGCCAAGGAGGCGCAGGAGGCCCAGCAGACCATCGAGGCCCAGGAAACCGCCGAGGCCCCGCAGGCCCGGGAGGAACAGAAGCAACACAAGGACCAGAAGGAAGGAGAGGGGAAGGAGTGACACTCGCAGCCATCGCGGCTCTGTCCGCCGACTCCGTCCACGCCGTCGCTTCTGCCTCTTCCGCCTCTTCCGTCTCGTCCATACCGTCCGCGCCCTCGGGGTTCCTTTCTCCGACCGGCATCGAGATCGTCTTCGTGCTCGTCGGCCTCGCCACCCTCGGCGCCGCCCTCATCACCGTCACGACCCGGCAACTGGTGCACGCCGCGCTCTGGCTGGTCGTGGCGCTCGGCGGGCTCGCCATCGAGTACCTCCTGCTCACCGCCGAGTTCATCGCCTGGGTCCAGGTGCTGATCTACGTCGGTTCCGTGGTCGTCCTCCTCCTCTTCGGGCTGATGCTCACCAAGGCCCCCATCGGCCGCTCCCCGGACGCCGACTCCGGAAACCGCTGGGTGGCCCTCGGTGTCGCGGCGGCCGCCGCGGGCACGCTCGTCTGGATCGTCGTCGACGCCTTCCGCACCACCTGGATCGACCTCGGCGGACCGGCCGGAGGCTCCACCGAAGTGACCGGTGAGTCCCTCTTCCGGCACTGGGTGCTGCCGTTCGAGGCGCTCTCCGTCCTGCTGCTCGCCGCCCTCGTCGGCGCCGTCGTCCTGTCCCGCAAGCGCGGTAAGGAGCAGAGCTGATGCACCTCGCCTACCCCGCCGTGCTCGCCGTCCTCCTCTTCTGCACCGGGCTGTACGGGGTGCTCGCCCGCCGCAACGCGATCCTGGTCCTGATGTCCGTCGAGCTGATGCTCAACGCCGTCAACCTCAACCTGGTCGCCTTCGACGCCTGGCTCCGCGACACCCTCCACGCGGGCCAAGCCCTCACGCTCTTCATCATCGTCGTCGCGGCGGCGGAGATCGGTATCGGCCTGGCCGTCGTCCTCGCCGTGTATCGCAACCGGGGCACCTCGGACATCGACCGTCTGCGCGACACCGCCGAGACCGACGCCGCCGAGACGCTCCCCGACGACGCGGCACTCTCCGGCACCGAGGCGGCCGGGCGTCCCGACACCGCAGACCAGGCCACTGCTCCGGCAGGGACGGCACAGAAGGCAGAGGCCACCGCGTGACCACCACGACCCTCGCCGTCCTCGTCCCCCTTCTCCCGTTCCTCGGCGCCGCGGCCGGCCTCCTGCTCGGACGCACCGCCCCCGGCTTCGTACGCCCCCTCGCCGTACTGCCCACCCTCACCGCCTTCCTGCTCGCCGCCGTCGTCGCCTGGCGCCAGGGCGGCGGACCGGCCGTCGACGCGGCGACCCGGCTCACCCCCACCGGGTCCGTGCCGATCGACCTCGCCCTGCACCTCGACGGCTTCGCGGTCCTCGTCGCCGTCCTGGTCGGGCTCGTCGCGACCTGCGTGCAGATCTACTCCACCGCCTACCTCCGCGACGACCCCCGCTACCCCTCCTACGCCGCCCTCGTCTCCCTCTTCACCTCCGCGATGCTCCTCGTCGTCTACTCCGGCGACCTGATGGTGCTGCTGGTCGGCTGGGAGATCATGGGCATCTGCTCGTACTTCCTCATCGGCCACTACTGGGAGACGCCCGAGGCCCGCGCCGCCTCCCTCAAGGCGTTCCTGGTCACCAAGCTCGGCGACGTCCCCTTCCTGATCGGATTGCTCGCCCTCGCCGCCGACACCGGGTCCTTCCGCATCACCCGCATCCTGGGCGCCGTCGCGAACGGCGGCCTCGACCACCCCACGCTCATCGCCCTGCTGCTCCTCGCGGGTGTGGCCGGCAAGTCCGCGCAGTTCCCCCTGCACACCTGGCTGCCCGACGCGATGGCCGGCCCCACCCCCGTCTCCGCGCTGATCCACGCCGCGACGATGGTCGCCGCCGGCATCTACTTCGTCGCCCGGCTCCTGCCCGTCTTCGCGCAGTCCGGCGCGGCGCTCGTCGTCCTCGGTGTGATGGCCGCCGTCACGATGACCGGTTCCGCCCTCGCCGCCCTCGCCCAGGACGACATCAAGCGCGTCCTCGCCTACTCGACGATCGGGCAGCTCGGCTACATGGCCGGGGCCCTGGCCGTCGGCGACCGCGGTGCCGCCGTCTTCCACCTCCTCTCGCACGGCGCGTTCAAGGCCGTCCTCTTCCTCGCGGCGGGCGTCGTCATCCATGCCGCCGGGACCAACTCACTCGCCGCCATGTCCCGCATGGGCGGCCTGGCGAAGCGCATCCCGGACGCCTACTGGACGATGACCGTCGCCCTCCTCGCGCTCGCCGCCATCCCGCCGTTCGCCGGCTTCTTCTCCAAGGAAGCCGTCCTCGTCGCCGCCGAGCACACCGCGCTCGGGGAGCGGCACGTCGCCCCGTCCGCCGCGGGCTGGACCGTCCTCGTCGCCGGGCTGCTCACCGCCGCCCTCACCGCCGCGTACGCCACCCGCCTCTGGCTCCTCACCTTCCGGGGCCGCGGCCCCGCAGCCCCGGACCACGGCCGCCAGCCGCTCGCGATGACCTCCGTCCTGTGGGTCCTCGCCGTTCCCACCATGGCCTTCGGCCTGACCGCCGGCGCGATCGGCGACTGGTTCGACGGCCACGACCTCACCCCGTCCCTCACCACCGCCGTCCTCTCCACGGGCGTCGGACTCATCGGCGGCCTCGTCACCTACGGCGCCTGGCGCCACACCTCGGCACTCGCCGCCCGTACCGCCGTGGGCACCGCCGCCGCCCACCCCGACGCCGAACCCGCCCTCGTCGAGGCGGAGGCGCTGACCGCGCACACCGCCGCCTACGGCACGGCCGGGGACGCCCCCGACCCGGCCGACCCGGGCCGCCTCCTGCTCGGCCCGCTCCACCACCACGCCGCCACCGGCTTCCACCTCGACGCCCTGTACACGGCCCTGTTCGTCCGCCCCGTCCGGGCCGCCGCGAGCCTGGTCCGCTTCCTGGACCGCGAGGTCGTCGACACCTATGTGCGCGGCTCCGGCACCGGAGCGCGCTGGCTCGGCGCCGCCGTCCGCCGTGCCCAGACCGGCAACGTGCAGACCTACCTCGGCGCGCTGCTCGCCGGTTCCCTGGTCCTGGCGATCGCCGCCGTCGTCTTCGCCAACGTCAACGCCGGGTCGTGAGCCGTGATCGATATCAGTGAATCCGTGATGCAGTTCCTTCTCGCGTTCGTCGTCCTCGCTCCGCTCGTCGGCGCCGTGGCCGCCCTGCTGCCCGCCCCGCCCGGACTCAAGGGCACCGGCCCCGACCAGGCCGTGCTCCGCCACGGGGTGACCGTCACCGGGGCGGTCCTCGTCGCCGTGCTCCTGCTCGCCGCGGGCTTCGACCACGACCAACCGTCGAAGATGCAGGCCACGACCGACATCAGCTGGATCCCGGCGCTCCACGTCCGCATCCACCTCGGTGTCGACGGCATCTCGCTCCCCCTCCTCGTACTGACCGCGCTGCTGACCTTCCTCTGCGCGCTGTACAGCTACTTCAAGCCGCCACACCAGCGGCCGACGCCGCGGGCCGGGGGGCCGTCCCCGAAGGCGTTCGTCGCCCTCGTCCTCGTCCTGGAGACCGGCACTCTCGCGACCTTCGCCGTCCTCGACCTCGTGCTCTTCTTCCTGGCGTTCGAGACGGTGCTCATCCCGATGTACTTCCTGATCGCGCGCTGGGGCGGCGCGGGGAGGCAGGCCGCCGCCTGGAAGTTCATCCTCTACACCCTCCTCGGCTCCGTGATCATGCTGCTGGGCCTGCTCCTCATCGGGCTGAAGAGCGGCACCTTCGACATGGTGGCACTCGCCACTGACAACGGACGTGGCCTCACCACGTCCGTGCAGGTCATCGCCGTTCTGGCGATCGGGATCGGGCTCGCCGTGAAGACCCCGATGTGGCCCCTGCACAGCTGGCTGCCCGACGCCCACACCGCCGCCCCCACCGTCGGCTCGGTGCTGCTCGCCGGTGTCCTGCTGAAGATGGGCACATACGGATTCGTCCGCATCCTGCTTCCCGCCGCCCCCGACGGCATGCGTACCTTCGCGCCCTACCTGGCCGCCTTCGCTGTGGTCGGGATCGTCTATGGATCACTCGCCTGCCTGGCGCTGGCCCGCCCCGGGTCCAAGGGCGACCTGAAGCGCCTCATCGCGTACTCCTCCGTCGGGCACATGGGCTTCGTGCTCCTCGGCATCGCGAGCATGACCCCCACCGGCGTCAACGGCGCGCTCTTCGCCAACATCGCCCACGGCCTCATCACCGGCCTGCTGTTCTTCCTCGTCGGCGCCGTCAAGGACCGGTACGGCACCGCCGACCTCGACACCCTCTCCGGCACCACCGGGGCCGCGCTCTACGGCCGGGCGCCCAGGCTCGGCGGTCTCCTCGCCTTCGCCGCGATCGCCTCCCTCGGTCTGCCCGGACTCGCCGGGTTCTGGGGCGAGATGCTCGCCCTGTTCGGCTCCTTCCGCCCCGCCGACGGACTCAGCCGCCCGGCCTTCCTGACCTTCATGGCGATCGCCGCGTTCGGCACCCTGCTCACCGCCGCGTACATGCTGATCGTCGTACGCCGCGTCTGCATGGGCGAGACCGGCGAAGCGCGCGAGGAACCCCGGCGGCTCACCGACGTCCAGCCGTACGAATTCGCCACCTGGACCCCGCTCGTCGCCCTCACCGTCCTCGCCGGTCTGTGGCCCGCCGTCCTCCTCGGCCTCACCGACCCGGCCGTGCAGAAGCTCCTCGCAGGAGGCAAGTCGTGACCACAGCCGCCGTCGCCCCGAGCGCCATCCCGGGTGTCGTCACCGCCGCGCCCGACACCTCCGCCGGCTTCGTCACCACGGCCGCCGACTCCGCCACCAGTCTCGTCCAGTCCGTCGACTGGCTCGCGATCGCGCCCCCCGTCGCCGTCGCGGCCACCGCGCTGATCGTCCTGGTCACCGACCTCTTCCTGCCCAGGGAACGCAAGCCGGTCCTCGGCCTGATCACCCTCGCCGGACTCGTCACCGCGCTCGCCCTCCTCATCCCCTTGCGCGACGGCGACCGCTCCACCTTCTGCCTCACCCCGGCCGCCACCGGCACCGGCACCCTCGGAGCCTGCAGCTACACCGCCGACCACTTCGCCCTCGTCATCCAGGTGCTCGTCCTCGTCGGAGCCCTCCTCACCGCCCTGCTCTCGCTCGGTGAGACCCGCAGGCTCCCGGCCGGCGAATTCTGGTTCCTGCTGCTGTCCTCCGCGGTCGGCGCCGTGCTGCTGCCCGCCGCCCGCGACCTCGCCACCCTCGTCATCGCCCTCGAAGTCGCCTCGCTGCCGGCCTTCGCCCTTGTCGGCCTCAAGCGCGGCGACCGCAGGTCCTCCGAAGCCGCGCTGAAGTTCTTCCTCACCTCCGTCGCCGCGACCGCCGTCACGCTCCTCGGCGTCAGCTTCGTGTACGCGGCCGGCGGCACCCTCCACCTCACGGAGCTGGCCGCCCGGCTCGACGACGTACCGGGACAGCTCGGCACCCTGGCCGAGGCGGGCGTCGTCCTCACCCTCGTCGGCTTCGCCTTCAAGACAGCCGCCGCGCCCTTCCACTTCTGGGTCCCCGACACCTACGTAGGCGCCCCCCTGCCGGTCGCCGCCTACCTCTCGGTGGTCGGCAAGGCGGCCGGTTTCTCCGGCCTCATCCTCGTCGCCGTGATCGGCTTCCCGGCGTACGCCGACGTCTGGGGGCCGGCCCTCGCCGTCCTCGCCGCACTCACCATGACCGTCGGCAACGTCGCCGCACTGCGCCAGAACGCCGACCGCGTCCGCAGCGCCGTACGCCTGCTCGCCTGGTCGTCCGTCGGCCAGGCCGGCTACCTCCTGGTGCCGATCGCCGCCGCCGCGTACGCCAGCGACCGGCACGTCGGCTCCACCGTCGCGTACGCCCTCATGTACGCCGTCGTGAACCTCGGCGCCTTCGCGGTCGCCGCGCTCGTCGCCCGTACCAGCCCCGGAAACCGGCTCTCCGACTACCGCGGCCTGTACGCCACCCGCCCCCTCGCCGCCCTGGCGCTGGCCTTCTTCCTGCTCTGCCTGGCCGGTCTGCCCCCGGGCGTCATCGGCCTCTTCGCCAAGGTCACGGTCTTCTCCGCGGCGGTCGACGCGGGACTCGGCTGGCTCGCGGTCGTCATGGCCGTCAACGTCGTGATCGCGTTGTACTACTACCTGCGGTGGACCGCGGCGCTCTTCCGCGCGCCGGAGGGGACACCCGGTGAGGCCGCGGAGGAGGCGACCGCGGAACGGCCCGCGGAGGAGACCTCCGCGGCACCGGCCGCACCCGCTCCCACCAGGCACCGTGCCCCGGTCCCCGTCGCCCTCGCGATCGCGCTCACCGCCGTCGCGGGCATCGTGCTCTCCGGAGCACCGCAGACCATCCTCGAATTCGCCGCCGTCGGCCTCTTCTGACGCACCCCGGACCGCTTCCCCGGCGTGTCCGAGATCGGTTTGCCCGGAACCGCCCGCACAGGGCAAGGTCTATGACCGCACACCGCGACACACACAGGCCCCAGAGGGAGCAAGAGCAGTGCTGAACGGGTTCAAGGACTTCATCCTGCGCGGAAACGTCATCTCCATGGCCATCGGTCTGGCCGTCGGATCCGCGTTCACCGCCGTCGTCACCGGATTCAGCACCGCGTTCATCACGCCGCTGATCGGCCTTGCCACCGGATCGGTCGGCGACTTCAGCTCCGCGGACTTCGCGATCGAGGGGACCGTCTTCCCGTACGGAAAGTTCCTGGCCGCCGCCATCGCCTTCCTGATCACCGCGGCCGTGCTCTACTTCGGCGTTGTTGTCCCCATGGCGAAGGTCCAGAACCGTTTCTCCAAGACCGACGACAAGGTCGACATCAAGGCCGCCATGCGCGACTGCCCGCGCTGCTACACCGAGATCCCGGCCATCGCCTCCCGCTGCGCCCACTGCACCAGCGAGATCGAGCCGGACCCCAAGGCTCTCGCGGTCGCGGGGCTGCCCGCCCAGCGCTGACCCGCCGCGGTCGTGGCACGGACACGGACGGCCGGGTGCACGCACCCCGGCCCGGCCGTCTGAGCGGCCCGTCCGGCCCTGTTTCCGTCATGTGCACGGGGCCCGTCCCACCACGTGTACGGGGCCTCGCCCGGCCGCCCGCGCAGCCCCTCCACCCGCACGGCCCAGCGCCCGTCCGGCCCCCCGCGCCCCGGCCCGGCGCCGCCCGGTGGCGGCACGCACAAGGGAACTAGCTCATCCCGCCTGGCGTTGACCGGTACGGGAGGCTCCACTGGGGGAGTGGAGCCCACCGAGCAAAGGGTTCCCCTGCCGCACCACTTGGAGGGCGTACCGTGCACCGCCGGCACAACGGGCTCAAGACCGCCGTACTTCTCGGCGGTCTTTCCGCGCTCATCATCGTCATCGGAAGCTTCTTCGGACGTACGGGCCTGATCGTCGCGCTCCTCGTGGCCGTCGGCACCAACGCCTACGCGTACTGGAACAGCGACAAGCTGGCCCTGAAGGCGATGCGCGCCCGCCCCGTCAGCGAGTTCGAGGCGCCGGGGCTGTACCGCATGGTCCGCGAGCTCTCGACGGCCGCCCGGCAGCCCATGCCCCGGCTCTACATCTCCCCGACCCAGGCCCCCAACGCCTTCGCCACCGGCCGCAACCCGCGCAACGCGGCGGTCTGCTGCACGGAGGGAATCCTGCAGATCCTCGACGAGAGAGAGCTGCGCGGCGTTCTCGGACACGAGCTCAGCCATGTCTACAACCGCGACATCTTGATCTCGTCCGTCGCCGGGGCGCTCGCCTCCGTCGTCATGTTCCTGGTCAACTTCGCCTGGCTGATCCCGGTGGGCCGGTCCAACGACGACGAGGGCCCCGGCATCTTCGGCATGCTGCTGATCATGATCCTCGGCCCGCTCGCCGCCTCCGTCATCCAACTGGCCGTGAGCCGCTCCCGCGAATACGAGGCGGACGCCTCGGGCGCCCAGCTCACCGGCGACCCGCTGGCCCTCGCCGGTGCGTTGCGGAAGCTCGACGCGGGAACGAGGCAGCTCCCACTGCCGCCGGAGCCGAAGATCGAGACCGCGAGCCACATGATGATCGCGAACCCCTTCCGCCCCGGTGAGGGCCTGTCCAAGCTGTTCTCGACGCATCCTCCGATGGCGGAGCGCATCGCCCGCCTGGAGCAGATGGCGGGCCGCCGCCCCTGAGGCCGCCGCTCCCGTGCGCCGGTCCGGACGCCTGCGCGCCGGTCCGGGCACCCGCGTATCGGCCCGGACCGCACGGAGCGCTCCGCGTGAACCTTTCCGTTCCGTTTCCGTTCCGTGTTAGTGCGGACCGCTAACGCGCTCCGAACCTCTCGTCGCTCGGAACCACCTCGCGTCCCAGCGGCATGAGGGAGATCGGGATCAGCTTGAGGTTCGCCCAGCCGAAGGGGATGCCGATGATCGACACGAACAGCGGGATGCTCGTCAGCAGGTGCCCCAGCGCCAGCCACCATCCGGCGAAGACGAGCCAGATGACATTGCCGATGAACGAGGGCGCCCCGGCATCGGGCCGCTCCACGGTGGTCCGCCCGAACGGCCACAGGACATAGCCCGCGATCCTCAGGGACGCGATGCCGAACGGAATCGTCACGATCAGCACGAAGCAGATGATCGCGGCCACCAGATACCCGAGGGCCATCCAGAACCCGCAGAACACCACCCACAGGACGTTCAGGATCAGTTGCAGCAGCTTCATGGCCACCAGCCTTCCATGTATGTCGACCAGCGGCGCCGTCCGCCGCCGGTATCGGCCGACGGCCTGGACCGTCGCCCCGGACCGTCGTCCCGGCCGATTGTCAGTGCCGTCATTCACCATGAACGCGTGAACGACACCGAGCAGTTGCTGGCGGACGTGGAGAAGCTCGCGCACGGCGGGCCGCGCTGGGCGGCGTACCCGCTGCCGGCACCCCTGACCACCGAGGGCGTCGAGCGCGCCGAGGCGGCCCTCGGCTTCCCGCTGCCGCCGCTGTTGACCGCCTTGTACACCCGGACCGCCAACGGCGGCTTCGGGCCGGCGTACGGCTTCCTGCCGCTGATCGGCGACCGGGCGCCGGACGGGGAGGAGTCCGCCGTCGCGCAGTACCTCGCGCTCCGCCAGGGAGTGGCGGAGGGGGAGTGGCCGTGGCCGGAGGGCGTGCTGCCGATATGCAGCCTGGGCTGCGGGATGTACTCCTGTGTGGACTGCCGTGACGAGCACACCACGGTCCTGCTCTTCGAGCCGAACGCCGGCGAGCCGGAGCGCGCCTGGTACGTGGACAAGACGGGCCTCGCCCCATGGCTGCGCGACTGGCTGGACGGCACCGCGTGGCACTGCGAGGAGTCGGAGGACGAGGAAGCCGACATGGAGCCCTGGCCCGATTTCCACGCCCGCGTCTGAGCCGCGGCGCCGGGGCCTTGCGGCCTCCCGTACGCCGACGGCTCGCCCGGCTCCCGCCCCGGGCCGTCCGTCGATCGCTCCCCGGGGCTCCCGTACGTCGGCTAACGCCCGTCGGCGCCCGAGCCGCCCGAGCCGCCCGAGCCGCCCGAGCCGCCCCAGCCGCCCCAGCCGTCCGAGGCGCCCGAGCGGGCCGGGGCACCCAGCCCCGTCTCACGCAGGGTCAGGTTGAGTCGGCCGTGGTTCAGCCCGGACTCGGGGTCGGCCGTCCCGGGGACGATCCTCGGTACGCCGTGGAAGGCGAAGCGCGACGGCCCGCCGAAGACGAACAGGTCGCCGGAGGCCAACTCCACGTCCGTATAGGGCCTTCCCCGGTTCTCCGTGTTCCCGAAGCGGAAGACGCAGGTGGCGCCGATGCTGAGCGACACCACCGGGGCACCGGACCGCTCCTCCTTGTCCTGGTGCATGCCCATCCGCGCCGATTCCTCGTAGAAGTTGACGAGGGCGGCATCCGGCGCGTACGTCCGCACCAGGCTCTCGTTCCCGTACGCGGACAGCAGTGCCTCCCGGCCCAACTCCGCCAGCCAGTCGGGGAATGCGGCGACCCGTGCGCCGTTCACGTCCTCGGCCGTGCGCGAGTAGCGGTACGGCTGCCAGTGCCATCCCAGGCAGACGGTCCGCACGGACATCACGCCCCCGCCCGGCAGCACCGTGTGCCGCAGCGGCACCGGCCCCCGCGCCCATTCCCGGCAGGCGGCCACCAGCTCCCTCCGGCGCTCGGGCGGCAGCCACTCCGGTACGTGCACGGCCCCGGGCGCGACGATCGCCCGCGGTCTCGGGAAGAGCCCGGACATGTCAGCGCACCACCAGAGCGCCTTCCAGCCTCAGAAGCCGTTCCTTGCGTTCCAGGCCGCCCGCGTAGCCCCGCAGGGACCCGTCCGCGCCGATCACCCGGTGGCACGGCCGGACGACCAGCAGCGGATTGCGCCCGATCGCCGTGCCCACGGCCCGCACACCCGCTCCGGACGCCCCCGCCCGCTCGGCGATCCACCCGTACGACACGGTCTCCCCGTACGGGACGGTGTCGAGCGCGGCCCACACCCGGCGCTGGAACTCGGTGCCCGCGCCGTCGGCGTACACGATGTCGAAGCGGGTCAGCCGCCCCGCGAAGTACTCCCGCAGTTGGGCCGCGATCCCCACGAAGGCGTCCGGCGCGTGGACCCAGCCGTCCCGGACGACCGCGGCGCCCTTCTGACCGGGAAGGGAGAGCGAGGCGAGCGCGATCCCTCCACCCGCGCCGGCGTCCTCCTCACCGACCAGCAGCAGTTCACCCAGCGGGCTGTCGACCGTCGCGTACATGGTCATGGCTCGTCCTCTCCGCGCCCGTCGTGCCGGAAGGCGACAGGATCATCGCCCGGCACTCACCAGTCTGCGTCCTCGGCTCCGCCGCGACCGGCGGTATTCGGACATCGCCCCCGGGCGGGCCCGTACCCGCTGGGCCCGTACCCGGGTGGGTGTCCGCACGTGGCGCTCCCGCTCCAGCGGGAGGCGGCCGGTCAGTGGGGCCGACCGGCGGACGGGATGTCGAGCACGGCGGGCGCGAGCCCCGACGAGGCACAGGCCGTGATCCGGTCCGCGAGCCCGTCGTAGCCGACGGGTTCCCCGCAGAGCCGCTGCACGGAGGCCAGGCCCATGCCCGCCTGCCCGGTGGCCTCGACGCATGCGCGCGAGGCGACGTAGAAGTGCCACTGACCGATGTCGAGCGGGTCGTATGCGGCGTGGGTGCGCGCGATGTGGAGTGCGAAGACATAGACATCGGCGTTGTAGGTCGGTTCCACGGCATCCTCGGCCTCGGACGTCCAGACCCGTCCGCGCAGCCGGGTGAAGCGGATCTGCGACAGGCGGCGCTGCTCCCAGGCCTGGAGGTAGGCGCTCGTCTTGACCTCGATCCTGAGCCCGTCCGGTGCCAGGACGTCGAAGCTCTCCCACTCCGCATTGCGCTCTTCCGCGCCGACCGCGCGGTGGACCAGGAACTCCGCGAGCAGGCCCCGGGTCGTGTTGGTCCGCAGATCGGGCATCGCGTAGCGCCAGAAGTCCAGCACCGTGCCGGCCCCCGCCCCCCGGAAGACCTCGCCGCCTTCCAGCGGCGTCAGCTCGGTCGGGGTGTGCTGGGTGCCGGGAGCGGCGGAGTCGGAGATCACCGCCCCAGCCTGCCATGCGGCGGATCCGCCGTGCGGACGAACGGGGAGAGCACACCGGGTCGACGTGCCCGGAGCCTCCGCACCGTGCCCCCGGTGCGCCCTCCCCGACCGAAGAGTCGACGTCTTCGCAGGCCGCGGCCTGCCCTGCGCCGGTGCTAGCGGTAGTTCACGAACTGGATCGCGAAGTCGAGGTCCTTGCCCTTCAGCAGGGCCTGGACGGTCTGCAGATCGTCCCGGCTCTTCGAGCTGACCCGCAGTTCGTCGCCCTGGACCTGGGCCTTGACGCCCTTCGGGCCCTCATCGCGGATGATCTTCGCCACCTTCTTGGCGTTCTCCTGGGAGATGCCCTCCTCGATCGAGGCGAAGATCTTGTACTCCTTGCCGGACAGCTGCGGCTCGCCCGCGTCCAGCGCCTTCAGCGAGATGCCGCGCTTGATCAGCTTGGACTGGAAGATGTCGAGGATCGCCTTGACCCGCTCCTCGCCGTTCGCCGACATCAGGATCTTCTCTCCTGACCAGGCGATCGAGGCGTCGGTGCCCTTGAAGTCGTAACGCTGCGAGATCTCCTTGGCGGCCTGGTTGAGGGCGTTGTCGACCTCCTGCCGCTCGACCTTCGAGACGATGTCGAAACTGGAGTCGGCCATGACGTGTGGCTCCTTGGATCGGGGGTGCTGGGAAACGGGGTACGAGCGGGGCCGTCGTGGGCCTCTCGGCCTCCCGCCCCGCCGGTCAAAGCCTAGCCATCCGCACTCGATCGGGCCGCTGATCAATCCAGTGGCGGAGCACCCCCGGGCATCGGGTATCGTTTACGTCGTTGCCAGGGAGCACCGCCGAAAAGCGGTCCTCACGGCAGCGAACCCCGGCGGTGTGCCCGAGCGGCCAAAGGGAGCAGACTGTAAATCTGCCGGCTCAGCCTTCCCAGGTTCGAATCCTGGCGCCGCCACAGAAAAGGCCCCTGTTCACAGGACAGGGGCCTTCTTCGTTTCCCGGACCACTGGCCTGTGGACGGGTCTGCTGCGAAGGTCGTGAGCATGGAGCCTGCACCTGTATCCGTCCCCGTCCCCGTACTGGTCAGTGCCTGTTTGCGCGGCGTGCCCTGCCGCTTCGACGGCCGGGGCAAGGCGTCCGACGCGGTGACCGAGGCCATCGGGGAGCGCGAGCCCCTCGCCTTCTGTCCGGAGGTGGCCGCCGGGCTGTCCACCCCGCGGCGTCCCGCGGAGATCGTCGGCGGCGACGGCCACGATGTGCTGGACGGCCGCGCCCGCGTCGTCGACGACGCCGGGCACGACGTGACGCGCGAGTTCGTGGACGGCGCGGAGCGCGCGCTGGAGGCCGCGCGTGGGGCCGGGTGCACCGAGGCGCTGCTGATGGCCCGCAGCCCCTCCTGCGGGCGCGGCACGGTCTACGACGGTTCGTTCACGGGCGTGCTCCGCGAGGGCGACGGCGTCACCGCCGCCCTGCTGGAGCGCCACGGCATCACGGTCCGCCCGGCCCCGCGCGACTGAGGCGAGCGCGGCCCGCGCACGCCGTGCCGGCCTCGTGCGCGGGAGGACGCCGTCGGTTCCACGCCGCCGCGAACGCCGTCGGCCGCCCGTGGCCCGGGGGCGCCGAGGGGCTCAGTTCCCCGCCACGTCCTTCACCGCGACCGACACCGGCACGTTCCCCGAGACGAGCTCCAGCGTCAGCCCCGCCGTGGCCGGGGTCTCCAGCAGCTCCAGCAGCGCCGCGGCCACGTCGTCGCGCGGCACCGGCCCGCGCCCGGCCGAGACGGTCAGCCGGACCAGTCCCGTGCCCGCGTCGTTCGTCAGCATGCCGGGGCGCAGGATCGTCCAGTCCAGCGCAGTCCTGGAGCGCACGTACGCGTCCGCGGCGCCCTTCGCACGCAGATACGCGTCGAAGACCTCGTCGCCCTGGTGGTCCGGATCGGCGCCCCTCGACGAGACCACGACCAGGCGTCGTACACCGGCCCGCTCGGCCGCGTCCGCGAGCAGCACGGCCGCGCCGCGGTCCACCGTGTCCTTGCGGGGTGCGCCGCTGTTCGGACCCGCGCCCGCCGCGAAGACCGCCGCGTCGGCGCCACGCAGCACCGCCGCCACGTCGTCCACGGAGGCCGACTCCAGGTCCAGGACGACCGGTTCGGCGCCGGTCGCCCGGACGTCCGCGCTCTGGTCCTGAGCACGGATGATGCCGACCGCCTCGTACCCGCGCGCGGTGAGCAGCCGCTCCAGCCGCAGCGCGATCTGACCATGTCCACCTGCGATGACAATGCGCATGTCCCGACCGTACGCCGCCGCGGGCCGCCGTGCTCAGGGACCGCCGTGCGCCGGGCCGGGCCGTGGGCTCCCGGGTGTCGTACGCCGCCGTGTTCAGGGCCCGCCGAAGGGGTCCGGCCTGCCCTGCCGGGGCAGCCCGAGGGCGACGACGGTCTCCGAGTCGCAGTACTCGCGTACCGCGCTCGTCCGTGCCACCACCCGACCGCGGTGCACCACGATCCGGCTGTACGCGAGCGACAGCACGCCCGAGAGCTGCTCCCCGCGCACGGCGAGCAGTTCGGCCGGGAACCCCGCCTCGACCCGGACCTCGGGCAGCCCCATCGCCTTCCTGGCGGCCGAGGAGACCGTCCGGTACGCCTCGTCCGCCCGCATCCCGCTCTGCGAGGCCAGCAGATAGGCGGCCTCCAGCGGGTCGCCGCGGCCCACCGGGTTCGTGACGTCCCGCAGCGCCCCGCTGCCCGCGGCGATCCGCACCCCCGCCGCGCGCAGCAGCCCCACGGGCGCGGTGCCCCGCCCCTCCACCCCGCAGCAGCCGCCTTGGGGGAGGCAGATCACCGTCACCCCGGCCGCGGCGAGCTGATCGGCGGCCCGGGCCGCCGCCTGGGCGGGGATCCGGGCCAGGCCGGCACAGGGGCCGAGGGAGACACCGGACCGCATCCCGCCGGCCACGGCGGCCAGCCGCCCGAGCCGGGCCGGGGCGTCACCGTCCGTGTGCAGATCGACGGGGCAGCCGTGCTCGGCGGCGATCTCCAGCACGGCCTCCGCGTAGCCCGCCGGATCGGGGTCGAGATCGGGGCAGCCGCCGACCGCGCTCACACCCATCTTCACCGCGTCGCGCAGCATGGCCAGGTTGTCGGCGCCCGCGACGCCGGTGAGCAGCCGGGGCACGGCGACCGGGGCAAGCTCGATGAGCCCACGCAACGAGTCCCGGGCCCGGAGCACGGCGTCGAGCGAGGCGAGGCCCTGGACCGAGCCGATCCGTACGTGCGCGCGCAGCGCGGTGGCGCCGTGGCCGAGCTGCAGCAGCGCGGCCTCGGTGGCCCGGCGCTGGACGTCCTGGGGGCGGTACGAGACGGGGCCGGGGATGCCGGGGCCCGTGCCGTCGGCGGTGAGCGCCGTGTCGCTGTGGGCGTGGGGTTCGACGGGGGCCGGGAGCAGCAGATGGCCGCGCAGGTCGACACGGTCGCCGGGGGCGGCCAGGCTGCCCGCGGTGCCGACCGCCTCGATGCGGCCGCCGCCGATGCGTACGTCCACGACGCGGCCGTCGGTGAGACGGGCGCCACAGAGCACCAACGGGTTCGTCTCGGTGGTCGCGGCGGCGTCGGGACCGCCGGACGCGTCGGCCGGGTCGTCGGCATGGTCGTCGGACGGCCGCGGCTGGCTGTCGGGCATCGCGCTCCTGGAACGGGAGGACCCTGGAAAGCGGGCGAGAGGTGCGAGGGAGGAGAAGGGAGGCGGGGAGCGGGGGAGGGGTGGGGCGGAGGAGAAGGGGGAGGTGGGGTGAGGGGAGGGCGGCTGCACAGGTGCGGAAGGTCACGCAGAGTGAGTCGAGCCTAGGGGTGTGTTCGGTCCGGTTCGAGGAGGAGCGAAATAGTCGTACCGGTGTGGCCCCGGGGACGTACGAGTCATGAGTGGGCGGCCGGGAGAGCGGTGGCGGGCAAAGGCGGGCCGGAAGTGATCACCGTCCTCAGAGGGAGGGATGAGGAGATGCTCTCGCCGCAGGGAAAGCGGACAAGGCCGTGGAATCAGGGAAAGCGGGCAGTCGGAATAGGGCTCGGCGTCTCGGGAACGAGCGGGTGGCTGCCGCTGGTGCGCGGATGCGCGGGGCGGCCTGCCGCAGGCCCGCGTGGCGGCGAAAGCGCTGATCAGGCGGCTGGGAGCCGATGGGAGTCAGGGGGTGGACGGCGCCCTCGGACGCCAGGGGCGAGGCACCCGAACGGCCTTGGTGGGCGGACCTGGTCAATGGATTTGGGCAACCGGCGATCGAGCGTGTAATGTCTTCCTCGCTCGCCCCAATAGCTCAGTCGGTAGAGCGTCTCCATGGTAAGGAGAAGGTCTGCGGTTCGATTCCGCATTGGGGCTCTGGTGAACGGGAATCCCCTCGCTACGGCGGGGCCCGTCATCAAAGCGGTGTAGCTCAGTCGGTAGAGCAAGCGGCTCATAATCGCTGTGTCACCGGTTCAAGTCCGGTCACCGCTACTTACGGTAGCCGATTGCGGGGTCGGTCCTTCAGTCGGCTACTCTTCTCTGCGTTCACCCGTCCGTACCGTCCGTCAAGGAGCACTCACGTGGCTGCCACCGACGTCCGCCCGAAGATCACGCTGGCCTGCGTGGAGTGCAAGGAGCGGAATTACATCACCAAGAAGAACCGGCGCAACAACCCGGACCGTCTTGAGATGAAGAAGCACTGCCCGCGCTGCAACTCGCACACGGCGCACCGCGAAACGCGCTGAATCAGGCTCGCCCACGAGGCCGTCCCCGATGGGGGCGGCCTCGTGGCGTTGTATGGGGCTGTTGTTTCGGCCTTTTCATCTCTCACCAGGAGGTAGCGAGCCCATGGCGCTCGACCAGTCCTTCGTGGGGCGGACCTATCCGCCCACCCCGCCGTACGAGGTCGGCCGGGAGAAGATCCGCGAGTTCGCCGAGGCGGTGGGGGACACCAATCCGGTGTACTTCGACGCCGAGGCCGCCAAGGCGCTCGGCCACAGCGACGTGATCGCGCCGCCGACCTTCGTCTTCTCGATCGCCTTCAAGGCCGCCGGGCAGGTGGTACAGGACCCGCAGTTGGGCCTGGACTACAGCCGCGTGGTGCACGGCGACCAGAAGTTCGCGTACACGCGCCCCGTGCGCGCGGGTGACCGGCTGACGGTCACCTCGACGATCGAGGCCATCAAGTCCCTGGCGGGCAACGACGTCCTGGACATCCGCGGCGAGGTCCACGACGAGTCCGGTGAACATGTCGTGACCGCATGGATCAAGCTGGTGGCGCGCGCCGCCGAGGAGGCGTGATGACGGCGAAGGTCGCTTACGAGTCGGTCGAGGTCGGTACGGAGCTGCCGGCGCGGTCCTTCCCGGTGACCCGGGCGACGCTGGTGCAGTACGCGGGCGCTTCCGGGGACTTCAACCCGATCCACTGGAACGAGAAGTTCGCCCGCGAGGTCGGGCTGCCTGATGTGATCGCGCACGGCATGTTCACCATGGCCGAGGCGATCCGCGTGGTCACGGACTGGGTGGGTGATCCGGGCGCCGTCGTCGAGTACGGGGTGCGGTTCACCAAGCCGGTCGTCGTGCCGAACGACGACGAGGGCGCCCTGATCGAGGTCGGCGCCAAGGTGGCCGCCCTGCTCGACGACAAGCGGGTACGGGTGGACCTGACGGCCATGAGCGAGGGCAAGAAGGTGCTGGGCATGGCCCGTGCGGTGGTGCGGCTCGCCTGAGGCCGGGCTGCGGCCATGCGGTGCTGCGGCTCCGCCCGGGACCGGGCGGGCGCGCGGTCGCGGGCACGGCCGGCTGGCGCGCGAGCGGCACCGGGCTGGGGCGGTGCCCCTCGCGCGTGTCCGCTGGCGTCCGCCGGTATCCGCCCGTGTCCGCTGTGCCCGGGTGCGGCCGTTCGTGTTCGCCCCGGTTCCGGCGTGCCCGGGTGCGGGTGCACGGTCCCGGCCCGGCGGCTGCCGCCTCGGGCTTCGGTGGTGATCGGTACGGTGCGCCTCCGCCCTCGGTGGCGCTCGGCTTCGCAGGCCCTTGACCAGGTTAGTGATTGCGTACTAACTTCACACCCATGGCAAGGATGAGTGCGGAAGAGCGGCGCGAGAGCGTCATCCGTGCGGCGATCACCGAATTCGCCCGCGGCGGCTACGACGCCACCTCCACCGAGGTGATCGCCCGACGTGTCGGAGTCTCGCAGCCGTATCTTTTCCGGCTCTTTCCCAACAAGCAGGCCATGTTCCTCGCCGCCGCCGAGCGCTGCTTCGCGGACACCAGAAAGGTCTTCGCCGACGCGGCCGAAGGGCTTGAGGGGGAGGCGGCGGCCTCGGCGATGGCCGCCGCGTACCAGCGCCTCATCGTCGAGGATCCCGAGAAGCTCCGGATGCAGATGCAGACGTACGCCGCCGTGGCGAGCGCCGCGGCGGCGGGGGACCGGGAGTTCGGCGAGGTGTTGCGCGCCGCGTGGCTGCGCATGTGGGAGGACGTCCACCTCGCCCTCGGTGCCGACATCGGGGGGACGACCGGGTTCTTCGCGTACGGCATGCTCATCAACACCCTGACCTCGCTCGGCTTTCCGGCCGAGCATCGGGTCTGGGCCGGTTTCCACGACCCGGCCAAGCCGGACTGCCGCCCCGGGCCGGCCGCTTGAGCGGCGCCGCACCGCTCCGTTGAACAGCGCGACCCGGGGTCCGCCCGGTCCGGCCGGCGTCCGTTCGGTCCGGCCGGGGTGTGCCCGGTTTTCTGTCCAGAGAAGTTAGTAATTAATAACTAACCCATAGGGGGAGCAGCACAGTGAAGCAGCCCGTGACAGGCCGCTCGGGAGTGGTCTGGACCATCGTGGTCACCAGCGTCGCCGCCTTCATGGCGGCCCTCGACAACCTCGTCGTCACCACCGCCCTGCCCTCCATCCGGCGGAGCCTCGGCGGCGAACTGGCCGAACTCGAATGGACGGTGAACGCCTACACCCTCACCTTCGCCGCCCTGCTCATGTTCGGAGCGGCCCTCGGCGACCGGTTCGGGCGCCGTCGGCTCTTTCTCGTCGGGCTCGCCGTCTTCACCGCAGCCTCCGCCGCGGCCGCCCTGTCCTCGGGGATCGGTGAGCTGATCGCCTTCCGGGCCGTACAGGGCGCCGGCGCGGCCATCGTGATGCCGCTGACACTCACCCTCCTCACGGCCGCCGTGCCACCCGCCCGCCGGGGGGCCGCGCTCGGTGCCTTCAGCGCCGTCAGCGGACTGGCCGTGGCCGTCGGCCCGCTGGTCGGCGGCAGCCTCACCGAGCACCTGTCCTGGCAGTGGATCTTCTGGCTGAACGTCCCGGTCGGCCTGCTCCTGCTGCCGCTCGCGCGGCTGCGGCTCGCGGAGTCGTACGCGCCCGGCGCGCGGCTCGACATCCCCGGCACGCTCCTGGTCAGCGGCGGGCTCTTCGGCATCGTCCACGGTCTGGTCAACGCCAGCGCCGATGGCTGGACCAGCCCCGGCGTCCTCGGCTCCCTGCTCGCCGGTACCGCGCTCATCGGCGCGTTCATCCGCCACGGCTTCCGCGCGAAGCACCCGATGCTGCCCATGCGGCTCTTCCGCAGCCGCGCGTTCCTCGGGATCAACGCGGCGGGTCTGCTGATGTTCCTGGGCATGTTCGGGTCGATCTTCCTGCTCAGCCAGTACCTCCAGGCCGTGCTCGGATACTCCCCCACCGAGGCGGGCCTGCGGATGCTGCCGTGGACCGGGATGCCGATGCTGGTCGCGCCGATCGCGGGGATCCTCTCCGACCGGTTCGGCGGCCGTCCGGTGGTCGTCACGGGACTCACCCTCCAGGCCGCCGGCCTGGCCCTCTTCGCCCTGGTCATCGGGCCGGACGCCTCGTACGCCGCGCAACTGCCCGGTCTGATCGTCGGGGGCGTCGGCATGGCGCTGTACTTCGCGCCCGCCGCCGGACTCGTGATGTCGAGCGTCTCCCCGGCCGAGCAGGGCATCGCCTCCGGCGCCAACAACGCGCTGCGCGAGGTCGGCGGGGCCCTCGGCGTCGCGGTGCTGGCCTCGGTCTTCTCGGCACGGGGCGGGTACGAGTCCGCGCGCGCCTTCACGGACGGGACCGTTCCGGCGGTGTGGATCGGCTCGGGGGCGGTGGCGCTGGCCGCCCTCGTCGCGCTGCTGATCCCGAAGGGCGGCAGGACCCGGGCGCCGGAGCCCGGGACGGCCGAAGGCGCCGAGGGGGAGCGCGTGCCCGTCGCCGCCTGAGCGCGGCCCTTCCGCCCCGAGGGGCCCCGGGTCCCTCCCCAGTGCGCCGCAGGTCTCTCTCCGGCGCGCTCCCGGTCCCGTGGGCCCCGTCCGAGCGGCGGGCCCACGGGACCGGGAGCGGAGACACGCGCCCACGGCCTCCTCCGGGGCGGACCGTACTCTTGTCCCCGTGCAGGAACTCCACGACGCCCCTCTCGCCCCCCTGACCACCTTCCGGCTCGGCGGCCCCGCCGCCCGCCTCGTCACCGCGACGAGCGACGCCGAGGTGATCGAAGCCGTGCGCGAAGCCGACGGCGCCGGCACCCCGCTCCTCGTCATCGGTGGCGGCAGCAACCTGGTCATCGGCGACAAGGGCTTCGACGGCACCGCCCTGCGCATCGCGACCACCGGCTTCGCTCTGAACGGCACCGCGCTGGAGCTGGCCGCCGGAGAGGTCTGGACGGACGCCGTCGCCCGCACCGTCGAAGCCGGTCTCGCGGGCATCGAGTGCCTGGCCGGAATCCCAGGCTCCGCCGGGGCGACGCCGATCCAGAACGTCGGTGCCTACGGCCAGGAGGTGTCCTCCACGATCACGGAGGTCATCGCCTATGACCGGCAGGCCCGCGAAACGCTCACCCTTTCCAACGCCGAGTGCGCGTTCTCGTACCGCCACAGCCGTTTCAAGGCCGAACCCGACCGTTTCGTGGTGCTCCGCGTCCGTTTCGAACTGGAGGACGCGGGCGGCCTCTCCGCGCCCCTGCGGTATGCGGAGACGGCCCGTGCCATGGGCGTCGAACAGGGCGAGCGCGTAGCCGCCTCGGCAGCCCGCGAGACCGTGCTCAAGCTCCGCGCGGGCAAGGGCATGGTGCTGGATCCCGAGGACCACGACTCCTGGTCGGCCGGTTCCTTCTTCACCAACCCCATCCTGGAAGCGGCGGAGCACGAGGCGTTCCTCGCCCGCGTCCGCGACCGGCTCGGCCCCGACGTCACACCCCCCGCCTTCCACTCGGACGGCGGACGTGTCAAGACCTCCGCGGCCTGGCTCATCGACCGGGCCGGTTTCACCAAGGGATACGGCACGGGACCGGCCCGCATCTCCACCAAGCACACCCTCGCGCTCACCAACCGGGGCGACGCCACCACCGAGGACCTCCTCGCGCTCGCCCGCGAGGTCGTCGCCGGGGTGCGCGAGGCGTTCGGCGTCACGCTCGTCAACGAACCCGTCATGGTCGGTGTGAGTCTGTAGGACGCGTCCTCCAGGCGGGTAGGCCCGCATTCACCCACAGGGTGCGCGGGCACACGGCCAGGGCTCAGGGAACGCCACGACGGCGCATCACGCCTGGACGCCGCACACCATCACGCCGCGACACCATCACGCCGCGACACCAACACGCCGCGCCATCGTGATGCCGCGCCCCGCGGGACGCCGGGGCGCGGTGGCACGGGAACCCGTTCAGCCGGCCGGCTTCGCCAGCCAGTCGTCGATGCCCGCCAGCAGTTCCGCCCGGATCGGGGACGGGGCGGAGGAGCCGAGCACCGACTGCCGGGCGAGCTTCGCGAGCTCCTCGTCGGTGAACGCGTGGTGGCGCCGGGCGATGTCGTACTGGGCGGCCAGCCGGGAGCCGAAGAGCAGAGGGTCGTCCGCCCCCAGCGCCATCGGGACCCCGGCGTCGAACAGAGTGCGCAGGGGGACATCGGCGTGCTTCTCGTAGACGCCCAGGGCCACGTTCGACGCCGGGCACACCTCGCAGGTCACCCCGCTCTCCGCCAGCCGGCGGAGCAGCCGCGGGTCCTCGGCGGCCCGGACGCCGTGCCCGATCCGGGTGGCGTCCAGATCGTCCAGGCAGTCCCGCACGCTGGCGGGACCCGACAGCTCGCCGCCGTGCGGCGCGGCCAGCAGACCGCCGTCCCGGGCGATGGCGAAGGCCCGGTCGAAGTCGCGGGCCAGGCCGCGGCGTTCGTCGTTGGAGAGCCCGAAGCCGACCACGCCCCGGTCCGTGTACCGCACCGCCAGCCGGGCCAGCGTCCGGGCGTCCAGCGGGTGCTTCATGCGGTTGGCCGCGACCACCACGCGGATCGGCAGCCCGGTCTCGCGCGAGGCGGCGTCCACCGCGTCCAGGATGATTTCGAGGGCCGGGATCAGCCCGCCCAGCATCGGGGCGTACGACGTGGGGTCGACCTGGATCTCCAGCCAGCCGGAGCCGTCCGCGACGTCCTCCTGGGCCGTCTCGCGCACCAGCCGCCGGATGTCCTCGGGGGCCCTCAGGCAGGAACGGGCGATGTCGTAGAGCCGCTGGAAGCGGAACCAGCCGCGCTCGTCCGTGGCCCGCAGTCGGGGCGGCTTGCCGCTGGTCAGGGCCTCGGGCAGGCGCACGCCGTACTTGTCGGCCAGTTCCAGCAGGGTGGCGGGCCGCATCGACCCAGTGAAATGCAAGTGCAGGTGGGCCTTGGGCAACAGCCGTACATCACGCTCCATTCCAGGATCTTGCCGCATGCGTGGGGTCCGGCGGTAGCCGCATTCCCGATCGGGTTGCCGTTCGGACGGACGAACGACCCCGGCCAGAACGACGGACGACCCCCGGCCGGAACCGGGGGTCGTCCGTCGGATGCGCGACGCGCCTACGCCTTGGCCTCGGCCAGCAGCTTCTGGAGCCGCGAGACGCCCTCGACGAGGTCGTCGTCGCCCAGGGCGTACGAGAGGCGCAGGTAGCCCGGCGTGCCGAACGCCTCACCCGGCACGACCGCGACCTCGGCCTCGTCCAGGATGAGCGCGGCCAGCTCGACCGAGGTGGCCGGGCGCTTGCCGCGGATCTCCCTGCCGAGCAGTTCCTTCACCGAGGGGTACACGTAGAACGCGCCCTCGGGCTCCGGACACACCACGCCGTCGATCTCGTTGAGCATCCGGACGATGGTCCGGCGGCGCCGGTCGAAGGCGGTACGCATCTCGGCGACCGCGTCCAGGTCCCCCGAGACGGCGGCCAGCGCGGCCACCTGGGCGACGTTGGAGACGTTGGACGTGGCGTGCGACTGGAGGTTGGTCGCGGCCTTGACGACGTCCTTCGGGCCGATCAGCCAGCCCACCCGCCAGCCGGTCATCGCGTACGTCTTGGCCACGCCGTTGACCACGATGCACTTGTCGCGCAGTTCGGGCACGATCGCCGGCAGCGAGGTGAACTTCGCGTCCCCGTAGACCAGGTGCTCGTAGATCTCGTCGGTCAGCACCCACAGGCCGTGCTCGACGGCCCAGCGGCCGATCGCCTCGGCCTCGGCCTCGCCGTACACGGCGCCGGTCGGGTTGGACGGCGACACGAAGAGGACCACCTTGGTCTTCTCCGTACGGGCCGCCTCCAGCTGCTCCACGGAGACCCGGTAGCCGGTGGTCTCGTCGGCCACGACCTCCACCGGGACGCCGCCGGCCAGCCGGATCGACTCGGGGTAGGTGGTCCAGTACGGGGCCGGGACGATGACCTCGTCACCCGGGTCGAGGATCGCGGCGAACGCCTCGTAGATGGCCTGCTTGCCGCCGTTGGTCACCAGGATCCGGGAGGCGTCGACCTCATAGCCGGAGTCGCGCAGCGTCTTCTCCGCGATCGCGGCCTTGAGCTCGGGAAGACCGCCCGCCGGGGTGTAGCGGTGGTACTTCGGGTTGCGGCACGCCTCGATGGCGGCCTCGACGATGTAGCCGGGGGTCGGGAAGTCGGGCTCACCTGCGCCGAAGCCGATCACCGGACGGCCTGCGGCCTTGAGGGCCTTGGCCTTGGCGTCGACGGCGAGGGTGGCGGACTCGGAGATCGCGCCGACGCGGGCGGAGACCCTGCGCTCGGACGGAGAAGTTGCAGCGCTCATGCGCCCCATGGTCCCAGACCGCCCGGCCCGTCGGCGCGCGGGTTTCAGAGACCGGACGGGGCGCCTTCCAGGAGGTCGGAAGGGATTCCGGCGGCACGCGGACGACAGGCGACGACGCATGCGGCGGACTATCTGTTCGACGCCGGGCCGTTGAACACGTACACTCACCTGTCGTTGGCCTTCACCGGCCGTGCCGTTTCCCCTCCCGGAGCACCCGGGAAGATGCGGTAGGTTGGTGGAAACCACAAAGGGTCGTAGCTCAATTGGTAGAGCACTGGTCTCCAAAACCAGCGGTTGGGGGTTCAAGTCCCTCCGGCCCTGCTACACACTCCCCTGCCAGGAAGTGTGCGCATGTACGTACTTCAATGCACCACCGTGCGGCTCCACCGGGCGCGGCACGGCCACGACCCGGAATCAGGTGAGAAGAGTGACGGACGCCGTGGGCTCCATCGACATGCCTGATGCTGAGAATGAAGTACCCGAGTCGACGAAGAAGACCCGGAAGGGCGGCAAGCGCGGTAAGAAGGGCCCTCTGGGACGCCTCGCGCTCTTCTACCGCCAGATCATCGCCGAGCTGCGCAAGGTCGTCTGGCCGACTCGTTCCCAGTTGACGACGTACACCACTGTGGTGATCGTTTTCGTCGTCGTCATGATCGGCCTCGTGACCGTGATCGACTTCGGATTCCAGCGGGTCGTTCAGTACGTCTTCGGCTGATCCCGCGGAGGGCGCCTCATGGGCGCCCCTTTCGCATGTTCCACCCATATGTAGCCAGGAAGAAGCAGCCACCGTGTCTGACCCGAACCTGAACGACGCCGTCGAGCCGACGGCGGGCGCCTTCGAGTCCGCCGAGGACGAGCTCGACATCGTCGAGGCGGCTGACGCCGAGGAGCCGGACCAGGCCGAAGCTGCCGACGCCGCCGCAGGGGAGTCCGCCGAGCGGACCGCTCTGCACATCGAGGACGACGCCGCAGCCGAAGCGGGTTCCGAGAACGACGAGAGCGGTGCCGAAACCGCCGAGGAGGCGGCCCCGGTCGACCCCGTCGCGGCGCTGCGCGAGGAACTGCGCGGTCTGCCCGGCGAGTGGTACGTCATCCACACGTACGCCGGTTACGAGAAGCGCGTGAAGGCCAACCTGGAGCAGCGCGCCGTCTCGCTGAACGTCGAGGACTTCATCTACCAGGCCGAGGTGCCCGAGGAAGAGATCGTCCAGATCAAGAACGGCGAGCGCAAGAACGTCCGCCAGAACAAGCTCCCGGGCTACGTCCTGGTCCGCATGGACCTGACGAACGAGTCCTGGGGCGTCGTGCGCAACACCCCCGGTGTCACCGGCTTCGTGGGCAACGCCTACGACCCGTACCCGCTGACCCTGGACGAGATCGTCAAGATGCTCGCCCCGGAGGCCGAGGAGAAGGCCGCCCGCGAGGCCGCGGAGGCCGAGGGCAAGCCGGCACCGGCCCGCAAGGTCGAGGTGCAGGTGCTCGACTTCGAGGTGGGCGACTCGGTCACCGTCACCGACGGTCCGTTCGCCACGCTTCAGGCGACGATCAACGAGATCAACGCCGACTCGAAGAAGGTCAAGGGTCTCGTCGAGATCTTCGGCCGCGAGACCCCGGTCGAGCTCAGCTTCGACCAGATCCAGAAGAACTGACGGCTTCCGCGATTCTTCGGACATACGCCCACCGAGTAGGCCGGGCCGGTTTCGCGCCGGTCTGACCTGCTCGGTTTTTGGATGCGCAGCTATACCCGTTATCGTTGCGCGGTATGCCTCCATCCGGATGACCGGACAGAGGCGGAACACTCTCACTAGGACCCGGAGAGAGCAATGCCTCCCAAGAAGAAGAAGGTCACGGGGCTGATCAAGCTCCAGATCAACGCCGGTGCGGCCAACCCGGCCCCGCCGGTCGGCCCCGCGCTGGGTCAGCACGGCGTCAACATCATGGAGTTCTGCAAGGCCTACAACGCCGCGACCGAGTCGCAGCGTGGCATGGTCGTGCCGGTGGAGATCACGGTCTACGAGGACCGTTCCTTCACCTTCGTCACCAAGACTCCGCCGGCCGCGAAGCTGATCCTGAAGGCCGCGGGTGTGGAGAAGGGCTCCGGCGAGCCGCACAAGACCAAGGTCGCCAAGCTGACGGCCGCCCAGGTCCGCGAGATCGCCGCGACGAAGCTCCCCGACCTGAACGCCAACGACCTCGACGCCGCGTCGAAGATCATCGAAGGCACCGCCCGTTCCATGGGCATCTCGGTCGAAGGCTGACCAGCCCCTCACGTACGCAGTGGTAGGGCCGAGCGCTGGCCCGCACCACGACTCCACACCCTGAGAACACAGGAGCAGAAGTGAAGCGCAGCAAGAACCTCCGGGCTGCGGACGCCAAGGTCGACCGGTCGCGTACCTACGCGCCGCTCGTGGCCGTCCGTCTCGCCAAGGAGACCGCCACCACCAAGTTCGACGGCACCGTCGAGGTCGCGCTCCGTCTGGGCGTCGACCCGCGCAAGGCCGATCAGATGGTCCGCGGCACCGTGAACCTCCCGCACGGCACCGGCAAGACCGCCCGGGTCCTGGTCTTCGCGACCGGTGACCGTGCTGCGGCCGCGGAAGCCGCGGGCGCCGACATCGTCGGCGCCGACGAGCTCATCGACGAGGTGTCGAAGGGCCGTCTGGACTTCGACGCCGTCGTCGCCACCCCGGACCTCATGGGCAAGGTCGGCCGCCTCGGCCGCGTGCTCGGTCCGCGTGGTCTGATGCCGAACCCGAAGACCGGCACCGTCACCCCCGACGTCGCCAAGGCCGTCACCGACATCAAGGGCGGCAAGATCGAGTTCCGTGTCGACAAGCACTCGAACCTCCACTTCATCATCGGCAAGGTCTCCTTCGACGAGACCAAGCTGGTGGAGAACTACGGCGCGGCGCTGGAGGAGATCCTCCGTCTGAAGCCGTCCGCCGCCAAGGGCCGCTACATCAAGAAGGCGACCCTGACCACCACGATGGGCCCCGGCATCCCGCTGGACGCCAACCGCACCCGCAACCTCCTCGTGGAGGAGGACCCGGCCGCCGTCTGAGCCCTGTGCTCGGCAGTACGCCGCGTCCGTGCGACATCGACGGGCCCCGCAACCTTTTCAGGTGCGGGGCCCGTCCTCGTATCCGTGCACATGATGTTTCCGTACACACGATCAGGCTGTGTCGGAGCTGTGCGTTAGCGTGAGGGTCCGAGAGTCGAACGAGGGGTGGAAACGGACATGACGACCAGTACTGTGCGACGGGTGGGCCTGGCGGTGGCGGTGGCGGCGGCACTGACCTCCGTCACGTCCTGCAGCGGCGCCGCGAAGTTCGACCCGGTCGCCGCACTGCGTCAGGTGGCGAAGAAGACCGGCGGGGTCAACTCGGCGAAGATCGAGGGGACCACCGAGATGGGCACCCTCATGTCCATGAAGCAGACCGGAGTCGTCGACTGGTCCGACGGTCTGACCGGCACCATGGAGATCACGTACACCGGCGGCAGCATGGCGGACGCCATGAAGCAGACCGGCGGTAGCGGCACGATGGAGGCCCGCTACTACAAGGACGGCTACGCCGTGAACATGGGCGACGGCTTCGCCGAGCAGTCCGGCGGCAAGCACTGGATCAGCTACGACTACGCCGATCTCGCCGAGCTCGCGGGCGCCTCCGGCGAGGCGATGAAGCAGCAGATGCAGAACGCCACGCCCAACCAGGGTGTGCAGTCCCTGCTGGCCTCCGGCGATGTGAAGAAGGTCGGCGAGGAGGACGTGCGCGGAGTCCGCACCACGCACTACTCCGGCACGCTCGACGTCGCCGAGATGACCGAGAAGAACTCCGCCCTCGACGCCGACCAGCTCGCCGAGCTGAAGAAGCAGCTGAACGAGGTGGGCATCACCACGGAGCAGGTCGACATCTGGGTCGACGAGAACGACCTGCTGGTCAAGAAGACCGAGCGCGCCAAGCTGAAGACCGGCGAGATGAACTCGACCGTCTACTACAGCGACTACGGCACGAAGGTCTCCGTGGAGAAGCCGGCGGCCGGTGACACGATCAAGTTCACCGAGCTCATGCAGCAGCAGCAGAAGGGCGGCGCACCCACGAGCTGACCGTCCGTACCCTCGCGGGGACGGGCGGATTTGCCCGGTGCGACACCGGTCGCGTACTCTCTCACAGAAGCCAAAGACCGCTGGTCGTTGCCGTGTCCTCGCAAGGGGGACGGTGGCCGAAGGATCCGTCGAGTACGGACGACCCGCGCAGGTGACTGTGGAGAGCTCCCGGATTTTTTCGGTCGAGCTACGCCCTGGCGCCAGCGCCGGGGCGTTCGTCTTTCCCGGCCCCTTCTGAGCGGTCCTCATCACCCGGAAGGAGGCCGACCCTCATGGCAAGGCCCGACAAGGCTGCCGCGGTAGCCGAGCTGACGGACCAGTTCCGCAGCTCGAACGCCGCCGTGCTGACCGAGTACCGGGGTCTCACCGTGGCCCAGCTCAAGGAGCTGCGCCGTTCGCTCGGTGAGAACGCCCAGTACGCCGTGGTGAAGAACACGCTGACCAAGATTGCGGCCAACGAGGCCGGGATCGACTCGCTCGACGACCTGTTCGCGGGTCCGACGGCGGTCGCCTTCATCACCGGTGACCCGGTGGAGTCGGCAAAGGGTCTTCGTGACTTCGCCAAGGAGAACCCCAACCTCGTCATCAAGGGCGGTGTCCTTGACGGCAAGGCGCTGTCCGCCGACGAGATCAAGAAGCTCGCGGACCTCGAGTCCCGCGAGGTTCTGCTCGCCAAGCTGGCGGGCGCCTTCAAGGGCAAGCAGACCCAGGCTGCTCAGGTCTTCCAGGCGCTCCCGTCGAAGCTCGTCCGCACCGTGGACGCGCTGCGCGCCAAGCAGGACGAGCAGGGCGGTGCCGAGTAACTCGGCTCGCACATTGACCGCTGCCCGAGGCTGCGGTCAGAGCGGGCCGCACGTATGCCCGCCAGACATGTACATCCGGCACCAGCCGAATTAGTGGAAGGATCGCCCATCATGGCGAAGCTCAGCCAGGAAGACCTGCTCGCGCAGTTCGAGGAGATGACCCTCATCGAGCTCTCCGAGTTCGTGAAGGCCTTCGAGGAGAAGTTCGACGTCACCGCTGCCGCCGCCGCGGTCGCCGTCGCGGCCCCGGGCGCCCCGGGTGCCCCGGCCGAGGCCGCCGAGGAGAAGGACGAGTTCGACGTCATCCTCACCGGCGCCGGCGACAAGAAGATCCAGGTCATCAAGGTCGTGCGCGAGCTGACCTCCCTGGGTCTGAAGGAGGCCAAGGACCTCGTCGACGGTGCCCCGAAGCCCGTCCTCGAGAAGGTCAACAAGGAGGCCGCGGACAAGGCTGCCGAGGCCCTCAAGGGTGCCGGCGCCGCTGTCGAGGTCAAGTGACCCCGGGAGTCGGCAGACTCCTTTCGGTGCTCGCGCCGTAACGGTGCGGAGACCGCATGACGAAGGGCGATCACCCGTCGGGGTGGTCGCCCTTCGGCGTACCCGAGCCGCCGCCTTGCTCTTCCGGCGTTGACGAGTATGGTGATCATCGCCGTTGCCTCGCGGGGACGGCCGCCCGTCGTCGGAAGGCCGCCGGGGCGCGACCCCCGGCAAGGGGCCTTGACGAACGGCACGCGGCGCGCGATTCTCAGGACGCGTCAGCACATCGATCCGAATCCGAGGCATGGATCGTGGCCGAAGCGGGCAGTAAAGAAGAGCGCAGCACGCGCGGGACCAATAGGTGTTGAGAACAACTGGTGCGAGCAACGTGGGTTTCTGAGAACCCTCACTGGACATCAGTGTGCCGTTTGGCTACACTGTCCCTTTGCGCTGCCTGTTAGCTGCCCCCTGCCCGTCACCAGGGGCATGCCCTCGCTTGAGCACCGACGATCAATTGTCTCTGACCTGGCCTTTTCCGACCGGAGTCAGGAACCGACCGTTTCGGCGTCCGGCGGGGGACCGGTACGCGCGTAGTGAGTCCGAGCCCTCGGAAGGACCCCCTCTTGGCCGCCTCGCGCAACGCCTCGACCGCGAATACGAACAACGGTGCCAGCACCGCCCCGCTGCGCATCTCCTTTGCAAAGATCAGGGAGCCCCTCGAGGTTCCGAACCTCCTCGCGCTGCAGACCGAGAGCTTCGACTGGCTCCTCGGCAACGCCGCCTGGAAGGCTCGCGTCGAGGCTGCTCTGGAGAGTGGACAAGACGTCCCCACCAAGTCCGGACTGGAGGAAATCTTCGAGGAGATCTCCCCGATCGAGGACTTCTCCGGGTCGATGTCGCTGACGTTCCGCGACCACCGCTTCGAGCCCCCGAAGAACTCGATCGACGAGTGCAAGGAGCGCGACTTCACGTACGCCGCCCCGCTCTTCGTCACGGCGGAGTTCACCAACAACGAGACCGGTGAGATCAAGTCCCAGACGGTCTTCATGGGCGACTTCCCGCTCATGACGAACAAGGGCACCTTCGTCATCAACGGCACCGAGCGCGTCGTCGTCTCGCAGCTCGTCCGTTCGCCGGGTGTCTACTTCGACTCGTCCATCGACAAGACGTCCGACAAGGACATCTTCTCCGCCAAGATCATCCCCTCCCGGGGTGCCTGGCTGGAGATGGAGATCGACAAGCGTGACATGGTCGGTGTCCGCATCGACCGCAAGCGCAAGCAGTCCGTCACCGTCCTGCTGAAGGCGCTCGGCTGGACCACCGAGCAGATCCTCCAGGAGTTCGGCGAGTACGAGTCCATGCGCGCCACCCTGGAGAAGGACCACACCCAGGGCCAGGACGACGCGCTGCTCGACATCTACCGCAAGCTCCGTCCGGGCGAGCCGCCCACGCGCGAGGCCGCCCAGACGCTGCTGGAGAACCTCTACTTCAACCCGAAGCGCTACGACCTCGCGAAGGTCGGCCGCTACAAGGTCAACAAGAAGCTCGGCGCCGACGAGCCGCTGGACGCCGGCGTGCTCACCACCGACGACGTCATCGCCACCATCAAGTACCTGGTGCAGCTGCACGCCGGTGAGACCGAGACGATCGGGGAGTCCGGCCGCACGATCGTCGTCGAGACCGACGACATCGACCACTTCGGCAACCGCCGCCTGCGCAACGTCGGCGAGCTCATCCAGAACCAGGTCCGCACGGGTCTGGCCCGTATGGAGCGCGTCGTGCGCGAGCGCATGACGACCCAGGACGTCGAGGCGATCACGCCGCAGACCCTGATCAACATCCGGCCGGTCGTCGCCTCCATCAAGGAGTTCTTCGGCACCAGCCAGCTGTCCCAGTTCATGGACCAGAACAACCCGCTGTCCGGGCTGACGCACAAGCGCCGTCTGTCCGCGCTCGGCCCGGGTGGTCTCTCCCGTGAGCGGGCCGGCTTCGAGGTCCGTGACGTGCACCCGTCCCACTACGGACGCATGTGCCCGATCGAGACCCCCGAAGGCCCGAACATCGGTCTGATCGGTTCGCTCGCCTCGTACGGCCGGGTGAACGCGTTCGGCTTCATCGAGACGCCGTACCGCAAGGTCGTCGACGGTCAGGTCACCGACGAGGTCGACTACATCACCGCCGACGAGGAGGACCGCTTCGTCATCGCGCAGGCGAACGCGACCCTCTCCGAGGAGCTGCGCTTCGTCGAGCCCCGCGTCCTGGTCCGCCGCCGCGGCGGCGAGGTCGACTACGTGCCGCCGGCCGAGGTCGACTACATGGACGTCTCGCCGCGCCAGATGGTGTCCGTCGCGACCGCGATGATCCCCTTCCTGGAGCACGACGACGCCAACCGCGCCCTCATGGGGGCGAACATGATGCGGCAGGCGGTGCCGCTCATCAAGTCCGAGGCCCCGCTCGTCGGCACCGGCATGGAGTACCGCTGCGCCACCGACGCCGGTGACGTGCTGAAGGCCGAGAAGGACGGTGTGGTCCAGGAGGTCTCCGCGGACTACATCACCGTGACGAACGACGACGGCACGTACACCACGTACCGCATCGCCAAGTTCATGCGCTCCAACCAGGGCACCTCGGTCAACCAGAAGGTCATCGTCTCCGAGGGCGACCGGGTCGTCGCCGACCAGGTCCTCGCCGACGGCCCGGCCACCGAGAACGGCGAGATGGCCCTGGGCAAGAACCTGCTCGTGGCGTTCATGCCGTGGGAGGGTCACAACTACGAGGACGCGATCATCCTGTCGCAGCGCCTCGTGCAGGACGACGTCCTCTCCTCGATCCACATCGAGGAGCACGAGGTCGACGCCCGTGACACCAAGCTCGGCCCCGAGGAGATCACCCGGGACATCCCGAACGTCTCCGAGGAGGTCCTCGCCGACCTCGACGAGCGCGGCATCATCCGCATCGGTGCCGAGGTCGTCGCCGGCGACATCCTCGTCGGTAAGGTCACGCCCAAGGGCGAGACCGAGCTGACCCCCGAGGAGCGCCTGCTCCGCGCGATCTTCGGTGAGAAGGCGCGCGAGGTCCGCGACACCTCGCTGAAGGTGCCGCACGGCGAGATCGGCAAGGTCATCGGCGTCCGCGTCTTCGACCGCGAGGAGGGCGACGAGCTGCCGCCGGGCGTGAACCAGCTGGTCCGCGTCTACGTCGCGCAGAAGCGCAAGATCACCGACGGTGACAAGCTCGCCGGCCGCCACGGCAACAAGGGCGTCATCTCGAAGATCCTGCCGATCGAGGACATGCCGTTCCTGGAGGACGGCACCCCCGTCGACATCATCCTCAACCCGCTGGGCGTCCCGTCCCGAATGAACCCGGGACAGGTCCTGGAGATCCACCTCGGCTGGCTCGCCAGCCGCGGCTGGGACGTCTCCGGCCTCGCCGACGAGTGGGCCAAGCGCCTGCAGTCCATCGGCGCCGACCGGGTCGCCCCCGGCACCAACGTCGCCACCCCCGTCTTCGACGGTGCGCGCGAGGACGAGATCTCCGGCCTCTTCGACGCCACGATCCCGAACCGCGACGGCGACCGCCTGGTGCAGCCCTCCGGCAAGGCCAAGCTGTTCGACGGCCGCTCCGGCGAGCCGTTCCCGGACCCGGTCTCGGTCGGCTACATGTACATCCTCAAGCTGCACCACCTCGTCGACGACAAGCTGCACGCGCGTTCGACGGGTCCGTACTCGATGATCACCCAGCAGCCGCTGGGTGGTAAGGCGCAGTTCGGTGGTCAGCGCTTCGGTGAGATGGAGGTGTGGGCCCTTGAGGCTTACGGCGCCGCATACGCCCTCCAGGAGCTCCTGACGATCAAGTCCGACGACGTGACCGGCCGCGTGAAGGTCTACGAGGCCATCGTCAAGGGCGAGAACATCCCCGAGCCCGGCATCCCCGAGTCCTTCAAGGTGCTCATCAAGGAAATGCAGTCGCTCTGCCTCAACGTGGAGGTGCTGTCCTCCGACGGCATGTCCATCGAGATGCGCGACACGGACGAGGACGTCTTCCGCGCGGCGGAGGAGCTCGGTATCGACCTGTCCCGGCGCGAGCCGAGCAGCGTCGAAGAGGTCTGACGGGTTGGCCGGCCGGACCCCTCGTGTCCGGCCGGCTCTCCCCGGACCCGTTCAGACCATTGCTGAAGTGCCCCATATTTCTCGCCTGACGCGAGGGGGCTCGAACCCCCGAAAGAGGGATTGACGACAAGTGCTCGACGTCAACTTCTTCGACGAGCTGCGGATCGGCCTCGCCACCGCGGACGACATCCGGACCTGGTCGCACGGCGAAGTGAAGAAGCCGGAGACCATCAACTACCGCACGCTCAAGCCCGAAAAGGACGGACTCTTCTGCGAGAAGATCTTCGGTCCGACCCGGGACTGGGAGTGCTACTGCGGCAAGTACAAGCGTGTCCGCTTCAAGGGCATCATCTGTGAGCGCTGCGGCGTCGAGGTCACGCGCGCCAAGGTGCGCCGCGAGCGCATGGGCCACATCGAGCTCGCCGCTCCCGTCACCCACATCTGGTACTTCAAGGGCGTCCCGTCGCGCCTGGGCTACCTGCTCGACCTGGCGCCGAAGGACCTGGAGAAGGTCATCTACTTCGCCGCGTACATGATCACGTACGTGGACGAGGAGCGCCGTACCCGCGACCTGCCCTCGCTGGAGGCGCACGTCTCCGTCGAGCGCCAGCAGATCGAGAACCGCCGCGATGCCGATCTGGAGGCCCGCGCCAAGAAGCTCGAGACCGACCTGGCCGAGCTGGAGGCCGAGGGCGCCAAGGCCGACGCGCGCCGCAAGGTGCGCGAGGGCGCCGAGCGCGAGATGAAGCAGCTGCGCGATCGCGCGCAGCGCGAGATCGACCGCCTCGACGAGGTGTGGAACCGCTTCAAGAACCTCAAGGTCCAGGACCTGGAGGGCGACGAGCTGCTCTACCGCGAGCTGCGCGACCGCTTCGGCACGTACTTCGACGGCTGCATGGGCGCCGCCGCCCTGCAGAAGCGCCTGGAGTCCTTCGACCTGGACGAAGAGGCCGAGAGGCTCCGCGAGATCATCCGTACCGGCAAGGGCCAGAAGAAGACCCGTGCGCTCAAGCGCCTCAAGGTCGTCTCCGCGTTCCTGCAGACCAGCAACAAGCCCAAGGGCATGGTGCTCGACTGCGTGCCGGTCATCCCGCCGGACCTGCGTCCGATGGTGCAGCTGGACGGTGGCCGCTTCGCGACCTCCGACCTGAACGACCTGTACCGCCGTGTGATCAACCGCAACAACCGTCTGAAGCGGCTTCTCGACCTCGGCGCGCCCGAGATCATCGTCAACAACGAGAAGCGCATGCTTCAGGAGGCCGTTGACGCCCTCTTCGACAACGGCCGCCGCGGTCGCCCGGTCACGGGTCCCGGCAACCGCCCGCTGAAGTCCCTCAGCGACATGCTCAAGGGCAAGCAGGGCCGCTTCCGCCAGAACCTGCTCGGCAAGCGCGTCGACTACTCGGCGCGTTCCGTGATCGTCGTCGGCCCGCAGCTCAAGCTGCACCAGTGCGGTCTGCCGAAGGCCATGGCGCTGGAGCTCTTCAAGCCGTTCGTGATGAAGCGCCTGGTCGACCTGAACCACGCGCAGAACATCAAGTCGGCCAAACGCATGGTCGAGCGCGGTCGCACCGTGGTGTACGACGTCCTCGAAGAGGTCATCGCCGAGCACCCGGTGCTGCTGAACCGTGCGCCCACGCTGCACCGCCTCGGCATCCAGGCCTTCGAGCCGCAGCTGGTCGAGGGCAAGGCCATCCAGATCCACCCGCTCGTCTGCACCGCGTTCAACGCGGACTTCGACGGTGACCAGATGGCCGTCCACCTGCCGCTCTCCGCGGAGGCGCAGGCCGAGGCCCGCATCCTGATGCTGTCCTCGAACAACATCCTCAAGCCGGCCGACGGCCGTCCGGTCACCATGCCGACCCAGGACATGGTGCTGGGCCTGTTCTTCCTCACCACGGACGGGGAGGAGCGCGACGTCCTCGGACAGGGCCGTTCCTTCGGCTCCACGGCCGAGGCGATCATGGCCTTCGACGCCCGCGAGCTGTCGCTCCAGTCGCAGATCGACATCCGCTTCCCGGTGGGCACCATCCCGCCGCGCGGCTGGGTGCCGCCGGTCGCCGAGGAGGGCGAGCCGGAGTTCCAGCCGGGCGACTCCTTCCGGCTGAGCACGACCCTGGGCCGCGCGCTCTTCAACGAGCTGCTGCCCGAGGACTACCCGTTCGTCGACTACTCGGTCGGCAAGAAGCAGCTCTCCGAGATCGTCAACGACCTCGCCGAGCGCTACCCCAAGGTCATCGTGGCGGCGACGCTCGACAACCTGAAGGCGGCGGGCTTCTACTGGGCGACCCGTTCCGGTGTCACCGTGGCCATCTCCGACGTCATCGTGCCCGAGGCGAAGAAGGCGATCGTCCACGGCTACGAGGCGCAGGACGAGAAGGTCCAGAAGCAGTACGAGCGCGGTCTGATCACCAAGGACGAGCGCACGCAGGAGCTCATCGCGATCTGGACCAAGGCGACCAACGAGGTCGCCGAGGCCATGACCGAGAACTTCCCCAAGACCAACCCCATCTTCATGATGGTGAACTCGGGTGCCCGAGGGAACATGATGCAGATGCGGCAGATCGCGGGTATGCGTGGTCTGGTGTCGAACGCGAAGAACGAGACGATCCCGCGTCCGATCAAGGCGTCCTTCCGCGAGGGCCTGTCCGTGCTGGAGTACTTCATCGCCACGCACGGTGCCCGTAAGGGTCTGGCGGACACCGCCCTGCGTACCGCCGACTCGGGTTACCTGACCCGTCGTCTGGTGGACGTCTCGCAGGACGTGATCATTCGCGAGGAGGACTGCGGCACCGACCGCGGCCTGAAGCTGCGGATCGCCGACAGGGAGGCCGACGGCGTGCTCCGCAAGACGGAGAACGTCGAGACCTCGGTCTACGCCCGCATGCTCGCCGAGGACGTCGTCGTCGACGGCAAGGTCATCGCGCCGGCCAATGTGGACCTCGGTGACGTCCTGATCGACCAGCTGGTCGCCGCGGGCGTCGAGACGGTGAAGACCCGCTCGGTCCTGACCTGCGAGTCCGCGGTCGGCACCTGTGCCTTCTGCTACGGGCGCTCGCTCGCCACCGGCAAGCTGGTCGACATCGGCGAGGCGGTCGGCATCATCGCCGCCCAGTCCATCGGTGAGCCCGGTACCCAGCTGACGATGCGTACCTTCCACACCGGTGGTGTGGCCGGTGACGACATCACCCAGGGTCTGCCGCGTGTCGTCGAGCTCTTCGAGGCCCGTACGCCCAAGGGTGTCGCCCCGATCTCGGAGGCGGCCGGCCGCGTCCGCATCGAGGAGACGGAGAAGACCAAGAAGCTCGTCGTCACCCCGGACGACGGCAGCGACGAGACGGCCTTCCCGATCTCGAAGCGTGCCCGTCTGCTGGTGGGCGAGGGCGACCACGTCGAGGTGGGCCAGAAGCTCACCGTGGGTGCCACCAACCCGCACGACGTGCTCCGCATCCTCGGCCAGCGCGCGGTCCAGGTCCACCTGGTCGGCGAGGTCCAGAAGGTCTACAACTCGCAGGGCGTGTCGATCCACGACAAGCACATCGAGATCATCATCCGGCAGATGCTCCGCCGCGTGACGATCATCGAGTCCGGCGACGCGGAACTGCTGCCGGGCGAGCTCGTCGAGCGTTCGCGGTTCGAGACCGAGAACCGTCGTGTGGTCACCGAGGGCGGTCACCCCGCCTCCGGCCGTCCGCAGCTGATGGGTATCACCAAGGCCTCGCTGGCGACGGAGTCCTGGCTGTCGGCCGCCTCCTTCCAGGAGACGACCCGAGTCCTGACGGACGCGGCGATCAACGCCAAGTCCGACAGCCTCATCGGCCTCAAGGAGAACGTCATCATCGGTAAGCTCATCCCGGCCGGTACGGGCCTGTCCCGCTACCGCAACATCCGGGTGGAGCCGACCGAGGAGGCCAAGGCCGCGATGTACTCGGCCGTCGGCTACGACGACATCGACTACTCGCCGTTCGGTACGGGCTCCGGCCAGGCCGTTCCGCTGGAGGACTACGACTACGGTCCGTACAACCAGTAAGAGGCGAGTCGCCTGAACGACCGGAGGGCGGTCATCCCGTTTGCGCGGGGTGGCCGCCCTCCGGCGTGTCGGGGCGGCGGCGCTGTCGATGCCGCGGGGGACGGGAGGGCGCCGCCCCGACCGCGCCGGCCATCGCCTCGGTGACGCCGCGGAGCGCGTACCCCATCGCCCCGTACGTGAGCCGCTCTCTCCCGGGGGCCTTCCCGGCGAGGCGGCCGGAAGAGGCGCGGAAGGCCGTCGCGTGATTGAGCCGAACCGGTTCCCGCACGCTCCGGGCACGATCGCATGATGCGGGCTCTTCGGCGGGCTTCCCGGAATTCCTCGGCTCCTGTCCGCCCGGTTCGTCCGGCACCGATACCCGTGACCCGGATGCCTCATGGAAAGAGCGGAATTCATCTGTGGGATTCCCTTCCGCCCCCTTCCGGACGCGCTCGCCCGGAAGGGAAGATCCAATCGGCCGAAGGGCCGGGAGGCCCTTCCGTTGATTCGGAACCCTCTTGAACGGAATGGGCTGAGCCCCGCGCAAGCGCCTGTCCGGGCCCACCATTGCGCTCTGTGAAGATTCGACCCCGTTGGATGAGCGAATGGCCCCCGGCGGGTCGGTGAGACGCATTTGTTTTGACCGGAGTCGACGAGGTAGGTACGCTCAGACCTTGTGCCTGGGGTGTGCCTAGGACTCGTGTGCGTGTCTTCAGCCGCATATCGATTCCGTCGATGGCCGCCGCAATCTGCGCCTGTCCTGTCCTTGCGGCAGTGGCCTGCAGGATTCGACACACCCGACCGCGTGGGTCGGTGACGTTCCAGGTTAGTTTGACGATCGGCACACAGAAACCGGAGAAGTAGTGCCTACGATCCAGCAGCTGGTCCGTAAGGGCCGGCAGGACAAGGTCGAAAAGAACAAGACGCCCGCTCTCGAGGGTTCGCCCCAGCGTCGTGGCGTCTGCACGCGTGTGTTCACGACCACCCCGAAGAAGCCGAACTCGGCACTCCGTAAGGTCGCGCGTGTGCGTCTGACCTCCGGTATCGAGGTCACGGCCTACATCCCGGGTGAGGGACACAACCTGCAGGAGCACTCCATCGTGCTCGTGCGTGGTGGCCGTGTGAAGGACCTGCCGGGTGTTCGTTACAAGATCATCCGCGGTTCGCTCGACACCCAGGGTGTCAAGAACCGCAAGCAGGCCCGCAGCCGCTACGGCGCCAAGAAGGAGAAGTAAGAATGCCTCGTAAGGGCCCCGCCCCGAAGCGCCCGGTCATCGTCGACCCGGTCTACGGTTCTCCTCTTGTCACCTCGCTGATCAACAAGATCCTGCTCAACGGCAAGCGTTCCACCGCCGAGCGGATCGTGTACGGCGCCATGGAGGGTCTCCGCGAGAAGACCGGCAACGACCCGGTCATCACGCTGAAGCGCGCGCTTGAGAACGTCAAGCCCTCGCTGGAGGTCAAGTCCCGCCGCGTCGGTGGCGCCACCTACCAGGTGCCGATCGAGGTCAAGCCCGGCCGTGCCTCCACGCTCGCGCTGCGCTGGCTCGTGGGTTACTCCCGCGCCCGTCGTGAGAAGACCATGACCGAGCGCCTCATGAACGAGCTGCTCGACGCGTCCAACGGTCTTGGCGCGGCTGTCAAGAAGCGCGAGGACACCCACAAGATGGCCGAGTCCAACAAGGCCTTCGCGCACTACCGCTGGTAGTCGCTACCCACATCGAGACCGAGAGAAGATTGAGCCTTATGGCCACCACTTCGCTTGACCTGGCCAAGGTCCGCAACATTGGGATCATGGCCCACATCGACGCGGGCAAGACGACCACCACCGAGCGGATCCTGTTCTACACCGGCGTTTCGTACAAGATCGGCGAGACCCACGAGGGTTCCGCCACGATGGACTGGATGGAGCAGGAGCAGGAGCGCGGCATCACGATCACGTCCGCCGCGACGACCTGCCACTGGCCGCTCGGCGATGTTGACCACACCATCAACATCATCGACACGCCGGGTCACGTCGACTTCACCGTCGAGGTGGAGCGTTCGCTCCGCGTCCTCGACGGCGCCGTCACCGTGTTCGACGGTGTGGCGGGCGTCGAGCCGCAGTCCGAGACCGTGTGGCGCCAGGCGGACCGCTACGGCGTTCCGCGTATCTGCTTCGTCAACAAGCTCGACCGCACCGGCGCCGACTTCCTGCGCTGCGTCGGCATGATCACGGACCGCCTCGGTGCGACCCCGATCGTGATGCAGCTCCCGATCGGTGCCGAGGCCGACTTCACGGGTGTCGTCGACCTCGTGACGATGAAGGCGCTCGTCTACCCCGTGGAAGCGACCAAGGGCGAGGCGTACGACGTCGTCGACATCCCGGCCGAGCTCGCCGAGGCCGCCGAGGAGTGGCGCGGCAAGCTCGTGGAGTCCGTCGCCGAGTACGACGAAGAGGTCATGGAGCTCTACCTGGAGGGCCAGGAGCCCACCGAGGAGCAGCTCCACGCCGCGGTCCGCCGCATCACCATCAACTCGGGCAAGGACGCCGAGACGACCGTCACCCCGGTGTTCTGCGGTACGGCGTTCAAGAACAAGGGCGTCCAGCCCCTGCTCGACGCTGTCGTGCGCTACCTGCCCTCCCCCCTGGACGTCGAGGCCATCGAGGGCCACGACGTCAAGGACCCCGAGGTCGCCATCGAGCGCAGGCCGTCCGACGAGGAGCCCCTCGCGGCGCTGGCGTTCAAGATCATGAGCGACCCGCACCTCGGCAAGCTCACCTTCGTCCGGGTCTACTCGGGCCGCCTGGAGTCCGGCACGCAGGTGCTGAACTCCGTCAAGGGCAAGAAGGAGCGCATCGGCAAGATCTACCGCATGCACGCGAACAAGCGTGAGGAGATCGCCTCGGTGGGCGCCGGCGACATCATCGCCGTCATGGGCCTGAAGCAGACCACCACCGGTGAGACGCTCTGCGACGACAAGTCGCCGGTGATCCTGGAGTCCATGGACTTCCCGGCGCCGGTCATCCAGGTCGCCATCGAGCCCAAGTCCAAGGGCGACCAGGAGAAGCTGGGTGTCGCCATCCAGCGCCTCTCCGAGGAGGACCCGTCCTTCCAGGTGCACTCCGACGAGGAGACCGGCCAGACCATCATCGGTGGTATGGGCGAGCTGCACCTCGAAGTGCTCGTCGACCGCATGAAGCGCGAGTTCCGCGTCGAGGCGAACGTCGGCAAGCCGCAGGTCGCGTACCGCGAGACCATCCGCAAGGCGGTCGAGCGCGTCGACTACACCCACAAGAAGCAGACCGGTGGTACCGGTCAGTTCGCCAAGGTGCAGATCGCGATCGAGCCGATCGAGAGCGGCGAGGCCTCGTACGAGTTCGTCAACAAGGTCACCGGCGGTCGTGTCCCCAAGGAGTACATCCCCTCGGTGGACGCGGGCGCGCAGGAGGCCATGCAGTTCGGCATCCTGGCCGGCTACGAGATGACGGGCGTCCGCGTGACGCTGCTCGACGGTGGCTACCACGAGGTCGACTCCTCGGAGCTGGCCTTCAAGATCGCCGGTTCGCAGGCCTTCAAGGAGGCCGCGCGCAAGGCGTCCCCCGTACTCCTTGAGCCGATGATGGCCGTCGAGGTCACCACGCCCGAGGACTACATGGGTGATGTCATCGGTGACATCAACTCCCGACGTGGCCAGATCCAGGCCATGGAGGAGCGCCACGGCGCTCGCGTCGTGAAGGGCCTCGTGCCCCTTTCGGAGATGTTCGGCTACGTCGGAGACCTCCGTAGCAAGACCTCGGGTCGCGCAAGCTACTCGATGCAGTTCGACTCCTACGCCGAGGTTCCGCGGAACGTCGCCGAGGAGATCATCGCGAAGGCCAAGGGCGAGTAACTCTCTCGAGTTCACGCTTTAGGCTTGTCACCGGAGCTCAGTGGGGTATTCCGCGCATAGCGCAAGCAATGCGTCGAATACCCCCGGCCCCGGCATCCCAGCAAAGATCACCTGGCGCCGATGAAGCAAGGCGTACAGAACCACTCCACAGGAGGACCCAGTGGCGAAGGCGAAGTTCGAGCGGACTAAGCCGCACGTCAACATCGGCACCATCGGTCACATCGACCACGGTAAGACGACCCTCACGGCCGCCATTACCAAGGTGCTGCACGACGCGTACCCGGAGCTCAACCAGGCCTCGGCGTTCGACATGATCGACAAGGCTCCCGAAGAGCGCCAGCGCGGTATCACCATCTCGATCTCGCACGTCGAGTACCAGACGGAGCAGCGCCACTACGCTCACGTGGACTGCCCGGGTCACGCTGACTACATCAAGAACATGATCACCGGTGCGGCGCAGATGGACGGCGCCATCCTCGTGGTCGCCGCCACCGACGGCCCGATGCCGCAGACCAAGGAGCACGTGCTCCTGGCCCGCCAGGTCGGCGTTCCGTACATCGTCGTCGCCCTGAACAAGGCCGACATGGTGGACGACGAGGAGATCCTGGAGCTCGTCGAGCTCGAGGTGCGTGAGCTCCTCTCCGAGTACGAGTTCCCGGGCGACGACGTTCCGGTCGTCAAGGTCTCCGCGCTCAAGGCCCTTGAGGGCGACAAGGAGTGGGGCCAGACCGTCCTCGACCTGATGAAGGCCGTCGACGAGGCGATCCCGCAGCCCGAGCGCGACGTCGACAAGCCGTTCCTGATGCCGATCGAGGACGTCTTCACGATCACCGGTCGTGGCACCGTCGTCACCGGTCGTATCGAGCGTGGTGTCCTCAAGGTCAACGAGACCGTCGACATCGTCGGTATCCGTCCGGAGAAGACCACCACCACGGTCACCGGCATCGAGATGTTCCGCAAGCTGCTCGACGAGGGCCAGGCCGGTGAGAACGTCGGTCTCCTCCTCCGTGGCATCAAGCGCGAGGACGTCGAGCGCGGCCAGGTCATCATCAAGCCGGGTTCGGTCACGCCGCACACCGACTTCGAGGCCCAGGCCTACATCCTGTCGAAGGACGAGGGTGGCCGCCACACCCCGTTCTTCAACAACTACCGCCCGCAGTTCTACTTCCGTACCACGGACGTGACCGGCGTCGTGACCCTCCCCGAGGGCACCGAGATGGTCATGCCGGGCGACAACACCACCATGTCCGTCCAGCTGATCCAGCCGGTCGCCATGGAGGAGGGCCTGAAGTTCGCCATCCGTGAGGGTGGCCGGACCGTGGGCGCCGGCCAGGTCACCAAGATCGTCAAGTAAGTACTTCACGTACTTGACTGTCTGACCTGGTTGCTCCGCACCGAGCACCAAGAAGGGCCCCCGGCCCGCCGCGCAAGCGGTGGACCGGGGGCCCTTCGGTGTTGCGGGTCCGCAGGTCAGGGGCGCCAGAGCCAGGGGTGGGCGTCGACGCCCAGGGCCGCGACCACCGGGTGGCCGTCCTCGCCGACGCGCAGGGCCGGGGCGTCGAGGGGGACGGGGCCGTGCTTCCGTACCGAGACGCCGCGGGGCGTACGGAGCTGGACCAGGCCCTTGCCGGTGCGTCCGAGCAGGACGGGGGAGTGGGCCGGGCCGGCCGCGGCGACGGGGCCGTAGCCGCTGAAGCCGCAGGGCGCGGCGCGGCAACGCGGACGAGGCGGCGGGCCGGGGCGGGTCCGCGGGGTGATCGGTCGGGTGCCGCTCCGCCATGCGCCGACCTGGTACGCGCCGATCCGGTACGCGTCGATCCATCACGCCGTGCTCCGTCCGCCCTCTGCGCAGCGGCCTGCCGACGGGCCCGGTGCTGCGTACCGGTTCACGCAGGTCGCGGGGGTATCACCGCTGCTGCGGCGGGATAGACGGAGATCGCACGGGGTGGGTTGCCTGGATCGTCCGGGCCCTGGCCGGCCTGGGCCCGCGTCACGGCCTCGGGACGGCGGGTCAGGTGCGGGTGACCGTGCCGCATTCCTCCCTGTCGGGGTCGGTGGACAGGGGTGCGCCGCGGTCGTACGGGTCCGATGCCGAGCCCGTGGCATCCGGGGCGGGGGCGTCGTCGGGGAACTGCGGGTGGACGTAGCCGTCGTACACGTCGCAGGCCGAGTTGTAGAGCCGGTAGTCGAGTTCCGTCACGGCGGGCTTGCCCGCCGTCACCCGGTAACGTGCGGGGTCGTACAGCACCAATGTCAACTGCCTGCGCACCAGCGAGCGTTCGAGCGAGTCCGACGACACCTTGCGTACGGGATAGACGAAGCTGTAGTCGGCGTGCACCTCGACCGAGCCGGGTTCACCCGCCTCGAAGGTCATCCGGCCCCGGGTCTTGACCACGTCGCCCACGAGCCGGACCTCCCGGGGGTCGAAGCGGGTGAACAGCGCCAGCGGGTCATGGTCCTTGGTGGGGCGCTTCAGCGCCTTTCGGAACTCGTCCTGGATGTCCTTCTGGCGGGGTTCGAGGAGGTCGAGCGCCGCCTCGGGCGATTCCCCGCGCAGGGTGGCCGGGGTGAGGTTCGCTCCCACCAGGAGCTTCTTCATCGTGGCCAGGGCGTGCGCCACCTGCTGCTCGCTCATCCCGCCGACCGCCTTCGCCGGGGGCACCTCGATGCCGTCCGCGCCGTCGGCCCAGCGGAGCGCGGGCGAGCCCCGGAACGGTTCGGCGAGCGTGGGGCGGTCGGGCGTCGGCCCATCGGCGGGCGCCGACGTGGGGCGGGCGGTCTCCGGGGGCAGCGGGGACGGAGGCGCGGCGCTGTCGGAATCCTGCCATGGCAGATGGTCCGTCAGCAGGCTCGGCCGTACCGCCACCAGGGCCAGGGCCGCCACAAGAACGACGGCCAGGACCGACGTGAAGCCGCTCCGCTTCCGCCCGCCGCCCCGCTGCTGCCACTCGGGTCCGGTCCGCCAGCCCTCCGGCTGCCAGGCGCCTGCCACCGGGGGCTTCTTCCGCCATGGCAGTTTCCTGCCACGAGACCGGGAGGCGGCCTCCTCGTCCAGCTCCCGCAAGCGGGCGGTGACCATGCGGGCCCGCGCGGACGGCTCCTTGGGTGCCCCTTGCCGCCCCGCCCCGCTCTCCGCCTGCCGCAGGAACTCCGCCCACTCCTCGTCGGAGGGCGTGTCGCCGCCCTCGGGCGGCGGCGCCGCAGTGCTGCTCATGAATTCCCGCTCCCTGATGCCGATGAATGCTCCGCCGGGCTTCGGCCCTCGACGTCGGTCGGTCGCGGGGCCGGTGGGGGAGCGGTGGGGCGGGTGAGGCGAGGGTTGGTGGGGGTGGTGCCGTGACCACTGCTGCGCCCGGGTTGACGAACAGGAGTTCTACCTTTCGGCTGTCATCGCTGTCCAGCGCGCTGGGGCCCGGAGGAGGTCGGGCAATCGAGGCTCCGACGCGCCCGCCTCCGCGAGGGCGGCGAGCAGGGCCGGCCGCTCGGCTGAGAGCCGTACCGCAGCGCGGCACCACGCCTGTCGTCGAGGGCGGAGCGGCCGGTGGTCTCGTCAGGCTGCTCTGTGCGGGGCTGCCTGCTTGGTGGGGCGGTCGCGGCAGTCGCGGCAGCGACCGGGGTCGGCGGCGCGGAAGGCGCGGTCGCAGGTGTCGCAGTTCTGGAGCGGGGTGATGACGACGCCGTGGCGGGGCGGGGTGAGCTCTGCGGCGCCGGGGAGTGGGGGTGGCAGGAGTGCGGTGATCCGGTGGCGGAGGAGCCTGGCCGGGTGTTTCAGGGGGTTGGGGAGGTCGGCGGTGAGCGTGTGGCGGATCGCGTCGGGGTGGGCGTCGCGTTCGAGCCAGGTGGCGACGCCGGGGGCGAGGGCGGCGACATCGCTTCCGGAGAGGGTGAGCCCGGGTGCGTGGCGGCGGAGGTCGGCGAGGAGCGCGGTGGCCGTGCGCTGAAGCTCCGGAGTGAACTTCTGCGGCTGGGGCAGCGGCGGAGGCGGTGTGGTGCGCGCGGCGGAGGTGGGGTGCGGCTGCGGTGCGGAGGCCGGGGGTGTTGCGGGGGCGACGCCGGGTGCGGGTGCCGGGGCGGGGATGACGGCGGTGGAGGGGCCGGGGTGTGGTTCGGGTGCGGACGTGGGGGCCGGTGGGGGTGCGGACGCGGGTGCCGGTGTGGGCGTGGGCCGTGGGGCCGGCTTGCCGGGAGCGGTCCGGGGTCGAGGGACCGTGAGGGAGTGGGCGGTGGCGCCGGGCTGGTTGTACGAGACGGTGCGGGTGACGATACGGCCGTCGGCGAGGCGTACGCGGCTGCGGTGGAGGTAGCCGTGGGCTTCGAGCTCGCGCAGGGCGGCGGCGATGCGGGTCTCGCTCTCGGGGAAGCGTTCGGCGAGGCGCTTGATGCCGATCCTGACTCCGGCGGGGAGCGACTGGATGTGGGTGGCGAGCCCGATCGCGGTGAGGGAGAGGCCGCGGTGCTGGGCGAGGTGGTTGCCGATGACGGTGTAGCCCGCGGCATGCCGGAAGTTGACGTGGATGACGCCGGACGACGGTGCCCTGTCTCCGGGTACGGGGGGCGGGGGGCACGGGGGCGCGGTAACCTGCGGGGTATCCATCAGGAAGGTCTCTTCTTCCTCGGTGGTCAGGCCCCCGGCTGAGAGTGCGAGTCTCGTCGGGGGCCGTCGCGTTTCTGGGGTTGTCGCGGCGAGCATAAGCCAGCGAACACGCGTGAAATCCAGCCCAGTTGCCCTGTGTCACCCGCGCGAGTGATGAGTATGGGACGGGGTCGGGTGTGGGTGGGGAGGGTGTTTTCCCAGGTTCTTTCAAAGCCTTATGCGTCGTGGAGCACGGGGACGCGGCTCACCGCGTCGTGGGTTTCCGCGACCCGGTGGAGCGGTCGCGGTACGAGGTCGCTTTCGGCCCGGATCATCCTGCGATGGGACGGGCGAGCCTGGCGCCTCGACGGACGGGGGAGGGCGGAACGGTGAACTCCCGGACGGTCCGCCGGTCTCACTGCTGATCCGGTGCTCACCGCAGAGCCGGCGCCTCGCTCGCGCGGGTGAGGTGGGCCTCGGGCAGCCCGCGCAGCAGCTCGCCGCCGATCTCCGCCAGGCGGGCCGCGTCGGGCGGGGTGCGGCCCAGGCCGATCGCGTACCGCACCTGGGACGCGTCGGCGCCGCACGGGCGGGGCCAGGCGTGGGCGTCCGGCGCGCCCGCCTCCGCGAGGGCGGCGAGCAGGGCCAGGATCCGGCCCCGGAAGCGGCCCTCGCCCTCGCCCCGCCGTACGGAGACGAGCGCCCAGGCGGTGTGCCGTCGGTGCAGGGGCGGCCGGGCGCGGAGCAGGGCGCGCGGCACGGGGGCGGTGTCGGGGGCGGACTCCAGGATCTCCCAGGCGCGGAACAACTCCTCGGCGACGAGGTCGCGGCTCGCCGCCGAGACCTGCGTGGTGCAGGAACGCACGGGGGCGGTCGGGGTCAGCACGGTCAGCGGCTGCTGAACAGCGCCTGGGCTCCCCTTGATCTCCCCGACGCCGACCGGGTGGTCCCAGTCCCGGACCGCCCAGGTCGCGAAGAAGTGCCGGAGCAGGGGGAGCGGCGGCAGGTCGCCCGAGTCGTGCGCGGTACGGGCCGCGAGGACCGACCAGGCCAGGCCCGGCAGCCCGCCGCACGGGGCGGAGTCCAGGCCGCGCGCCCGCGCCCACGCCTTGACCTCGCGGGCCAGTCCGGCGAACGCGGCCCGGTGCGGGTCCGCCGCCGCGAGCACCGCGTCCGCGTCGCTCACCGCGCTGAGCGCCCTGGCCGCCGTGCCGCCCAGTTCGGCGCGGCGGTCCACCGCCTTGGCCGGCGGAAGAGCCCCGGTCGGGACGGTCACCAGGTCCACCCGCAGACCGCCGACGCCGAAGCGCAGACCGGGCACCCGGGCGCCGGTCACTTCGCGTACGTCGAAGGCGTCCGGCAGTGCAGCGACCAGCCGTTCCCGTACGGCGGCACCCGACAGGCCCCTGTCGCCTGCCCTGTTCCCGTCGCGCGCCGCCTCCCCGTCGCCCACAGCGTCCCCGTCGCCCGGCAGCGCCGCGACCAGGTCCACATCCGCGCCGGGCAGCGCACAGCCCATCCGGCGCGAGCCCACCAGGTGGACCCGGGCCTCCGGCAGGGCGGCCGTCACCCGGCGGACGACCTCGGCCGCCAACGCTTCGTCGGCGGCCAACGCCTCGTCGGTCGGCCGTTCCTCGTCGACCGCCTCGTCGGCCTCGTCAGCCGCTGAACGCTCGTCGTCCCGGGCCGCCCCTGTGGCCAGCTCGACCCGCACCCCGAAGTGGTCCGAGACGTACAGCCCGTCCGGGGTCGGCACATCGCCCAGCAGCACCGCCGACGTCGGGCGCCACCGCTCCGAGCGGACCAGGACCCGGTCCAGCCGGGAGGCCCGGCCCGACAGCGAGGCGACGGCGGCCAGCGGGTTGACCGACGGGTCGAAGGTCGGCGTGCGGTCCGCCGCGCCGTGCACCCGGCTCCAGGCGTCCGCCATGCCCAGCCGCTGCTGCGGGGTGTCCCCGCCGTCGTTGAAGTCGCCGAGCAGCAGTACCTCGCCCTCGACGGCCGCCAACCCCGTGGCCAGATCGGTCAGTTCGGCGTCCCGGCGGTCCGCGCCGTTCGGCGAGTGGTCGCTGCTGAGATGGGTGACCGCGACCGTGACCGGCCCCGCCCCGCTCTCCACCACGACGGCGGCGACCGCCTTGTGCGGGCCCAGTTCGTGCAGCCCCGCCTCCCGCACCGGGAGCCTGCTGAGCAGCAGCAGACCACAGTCGGCGACGTCCCGGCCGCCCGGATCGGCCCAGAACGTGTACCGCTCGCGGAGCCAGGCGGCGTCCAGCAGCAGGGCGAGCAGGGCGGGCTCGGCCTCCTGGAGCGCGATGACGTCCGCATCCGCCGCGCGCAGGGCGTCCAGCAGCAGCGGGCGGCGCCGGGCGGTCTCGATGCGGTCGCTGTCGTAGCGGTCCCAGAGGGTGTTCCAGGTCAGCACCGTCAGGGGGCCCGTGGATGCCAGGGGGCCCGTTGAGGGGGACGAGGGGAGCGGCGCCGCGTTCCCCTCAACCGGCGTCCCCTCCACCGGTGCCCCCTCCACCGGCGCTCGCTCCACCGGCGCCCAGGAACCCCGGGGAGCGGAGTACGCGTGCGGCGTGCGGGAGGTGAAGTACGGGGACGGCAGGCGACGCGGGGCGCGCACTCGCCCGGCGTCCGTCGCGTCGACCCGGTCCACCCCCGCCGCCCGGTCCCAGACCACCTCGCCGTCCGCCTCGATGAACAGCACCCGGTGCCAGGGGATCTCGCCGCCGGGCGTGAACCGGGGGAGTGGCACCCGCTTCGGCTCCCTCCCGCGCTGTGCCACGCCCATCACGAAGCGCGCCGGATCGAACCGGGCGTCCCAGCGGACCCGGTGGTAGATCTCCTCGCTGGTGCGCATGCGTGCTCCGTTCCCTTCCTCGTTCTCCCGCCGGACCGTCGTTCTTCTGCCCCACCGCCGATACGCGGCTGCGCGGCTATGCGGCTACGCGCGGTCCTCCACCATCCCGCTCGCGCCGACGTACCAGGTGCGGTGCGCCTGGCCCGGGTACGGGGGCACGTACCGGCGCAGCTGCGCGGCCAGCACCTCCGGCGGTACGGGGTGGGCGCGGCGGCCGTTGCGGCGGACCAGTTCCACCCCTTCGACCACGGTCACGGCGTGGGTGAGCAGCGCGTCCCGCCGCCGGGCCACCGCGTGCACCAGGGAGCGCTGGTGCCCGTTGAGCGAGGTGGCGTCCCAGACGACCGTGCCGCCCGCCGCGAGCGCGGCGTCCAGCCGGTCCAGGCCCTCGCGCAGCACATCACCGTTGGCCCGCTGGTCGGCGCGCGGGCCCCGCGCCTCACGCAGGTCGTCCAGCGACAGATACGCGTCCATGTCCGGCAGACCCCGAGCGAAGGTGCTCTTGCCGCCGCCGGACGGGCCGACCAGATGGACCAGGCGCGGGAAGTCCCCGCCGCGCCACCGCCAGGTCGCGGCGACCGCTTCGTCGGCGGTGGTGATCCGGCCCAGGGCGTACGCCTCGCGGGCCTGCGCCCGGCAGCGGTCGGCGGCCACCGGGTCCAGGTCCGTGAACGCTTCGTCCAGTCCGGCGGGTTCCCGTACGTCCTGGGCGTGCAGCGCCGACCACTCCACCTGCTCGCGCTCCTCGTCGCTCCCCGCGACGGCGGCGGCCAGCGCGTGCAGCACCTCCAGATCGGCGGCGAACGACATCCGGGCCAGGCCGGTGCGGCGTTCCTCGTCCGGGTACGGACGGTGCAGTGCGGGGTGCAGTCCGACGAGGTCGGCGACGCGGCGGGCCACCGGCATGCCCAGCGTCCGCGCCAGCGCGGGCGCCAGTTCCGCCCGCCGACCGTGGTGCAGCAGCGCGGCCAGCACGCCGGTCAGCCGGTCGTCGCCGGTCCGGCCCAGTGCGTCCAGGGCGTCGGCCGTCGCGGCGGCGGCGCCGGCGTCCCACGCGGACGCCCCCGACGCCTCGGCCAGCGCCGCCGCGTCCACGGGCGCCCCGGAGCGTACGGCCCAGAGGGCCGCCGCCGGAGCGAGGCCGTTCTCCACCACGGCGGAGTGCATCCAGTGCGTATCGGTCCGTACATGGCCGGGCCGCACCCACTTCGCCACCAGGCGCCCGAAGTCCGCTGCGTCGAAGCCGTCGACGGGGCGCACCACGTACCCCTCCTGCCGCGTGGTGTCCGGCCTCAGCGCCCGCAGGGCCTTCTCGGCGCGGGCGTCGAACACCCCGCGCCACAGCACGCGCGGCACCGGTATCCCCAGGCCGCGCAGGAAGACCACCGTCCGGTCCCAGTCCAGGCAGCGTTCCCCGTCCCAGACGGAGAACCCGTAGAACCAGCTCTCCAGATCGTCGTACGGGAGGGAGTGGCGGGCGAACATGTTCTCGCCGCACACCCGCCACCCGGCCGGGATGCGGGAGCCGATCCGGCCCTGGAGCGCCTTCACCCAGCCCCGCGAGGGGTGGTGGGCGGAGTCGAGGGAGCGGGCGTGCAGGCCGTCCGCGTAGAGCGTGGTGTTCTCGCCGTCCAGCTTCTCGGTCACGACGACCTCGCGTCCGGCCAGCCCGGAGAGGCCCGTGATCCGTACGTCGTCCGAGGTCGCTCCGGGGGACCAGGGCAGGTGACCGGTGCGCGGATAGTGCGTACGCATGAGGAGAGCCCCTGGTGACGGCGGGATGGCGGCATGGCGGAACGGCGGGGTCGCGACATCGAGGGACGGCGAGAGGGCGGGAACGCGGCATCAAGGGACGATGGCGGCGGGAACGGGTGTCCGGCCGGTCACTGTAGGGGCGGGAAGGGTCGGCGCTCGACCGGTTTTACGCCGGAACGGCCCGATGCCGCGCACCGAAAACGCCCCGCCCGTCGGCCCGGCCCCCACACCGGAACGGCCCAGCCCGGCACCGCGCCGCGCGGCCGTCGCGATGGCCCGCCGTCGGGGCCCGGAGTCGTCCGTCGCGGACGCCCGGCACGACGTCCGGGGCGCGTCCGCGTTTGACCGAACGGGCGCGCGGGGTAGGATCCTCGGCCCGATTGGCCAGGCTCATGGCCTGTATGGCACACTGCTCAGGTTGCTCGGTTGAGTGTCAATGCTGCGCGCCTCCCGCCGGGAGGACTGGAAGCGAGTCCCACAGTACTCGTCGACCCCCTGCGGGTCGGACGTACGGGAATCTTCCGGGAAGCGTCAGTGGGGCGCCGACCAGGCACCCGGTGGGTCTCACCCCCGACGCTCCTGACGGAGCACAGCGCGGCCCTTGGGTCCGCACCCCCTCAGTTACGAGAGGTTCCCCAGGGAATTCCACGTAGAGGGGTTGCGACACGCCCGACCGCGTGGGTCGGAGAAGGAAACGGAACCACCGGGTTCCAGAGCGTTAGCGAGAGACAGGACTACTAGTAGCCATGGCGGGACAGAAGATCCGCATCCGGCTCAAGGCCTACGACCACGAGGTCATCGACTCCTCGGCGAAGAAGATCGTCGAGACGGTGACCCGCACGGGTGCGTCGGTCGCAGGCCCGGTGCCGCTGCCCACTGAGAAGAACGTGTACTGCGTCATCAAGTCGCCGCACAAGTACAAGGACTCGCGCGAGCACTTCGAGATGCGCACGCACAAGCGCCTCATCGACATCCTCGACCCCACGCCGAAGACGGTTGACTCGCTGATGCGTCTCGACCTGCCGGCGGGCGTCGACATCGAGATCAAGCTCTGAGGTGACGCGCGAGATGGCTAAGAACATCAAGGGCATCCTGGGCGAGAAGCTCGGCATGACGCAGGTCTGGGACGAGAACAACCGGGTCGTTCCGGTGACCGTCGTCAAGGCCGGCCCGAACGTCGTGACCCAGGTCCGTACGAACGACACCGACGGCTACGAGTCGGTCCAGATCGCCTTCGGCGAGATCGACCCGCGCAAGGTGAACAAGCCCCTCAAGGGCCACTTCGCCAAGGCCGACGTCACCCCGCGCCGCCACCTGGTGGAGCTCCGCACCGCCGACGCCTCCGAGTACACGCTCGGCCAGGAGATCACCGCCGAGGTCTTCGAGGCCGGCGTGAAGGTCGACGTCACCGGCAAGAGCAAGGGCAAGGGCTTCGCCGGTGCCATGAAGCGCCACAACTTCCACGGTGGCAAGGCCTCCCACGGTGCCCACCGCGTGCACCGCATGCCCGGCTCGATCGGTGGCTGCGCCACCCCGGGTCGTGTCTTCAAGGGCACGCGCATGGCCGGCCGCATGGGCAACGAGCGCGTCACCACCCAGAACCTGACCGTTCACGCCGTTGACGCGGAGAAGGGTCTGCTCCTCATCAAGGGAGCCGTCCCCGGTCCGAACGGCGGCCTCGTCCTGGTCCGTACCGCGGCCAAGGGGGCCTGAGGAACCGATGAGCACCATTGACATCCTTTCGCCGGCAGGCGACAAGGCCGGGACCGTCGAGCTCCCCGCGGAGATCTTCGACGCGAAGACCAGCGTTCCGCTGATCCACCAGGTCGTTGTCGCACAGCTGGCGGCTGCCCGTCAGGGCACGCACAAGACCAAGAGCCGCGGCGAGGTCCGCGGTGGTGGCAAGAAGCCGTACCGCCAGAAGGGCACCGGCCGCGCCCGCCAGGGCTCGACCCGTGCGCCGCAGTTCGCCGGCGGTGGCGTCGTCCACGGCCCCGTGCCGCGTGACTACTCGCAGCGGACCCCGAAGAAGATGAAGGCCGCCGCCCTGCGCGGTGCCCTCTCGGACCGGGCCCGTCACTCCCGTGTCCACGTCGTCACCGGCGTGGTCGACGGGACCGTCTCCACCAAGGGCGCCAAGACGCTGTTCGGCAAGATCACGGAGCGCAAGAACCTGCTCCTGGTCGCCGAGCGGTCCGACGAGGCCACGTGGCTGTCCGCCCGCAACCTGCCCCAGGTGCACATCCTGGAGCCGGGCCAGCTGAACACGTACGACGTGATCGTCTCCGATGACGTGGTCTTCACCCAGGCGGCTTTCGAGTCCTTCGTGTCTGGCCCCCAGACCGCTGAGACCGAAGGGAGCGACGCCTGATGAGCGAGGCGACCGTTACCAGCAAGACCTTCACGGACCCGCGTGACATCCTCGTCAAGCCGGTCGTGTCGGAGAAGAGCTACGCGCTGCTCGACGAGAACAAGTACACGTTCGTCGTCGCGCCGGGCTCCAACAAGACCCAGATCAAGCAGGCCGTGGAAGCGGTCTTCTCGGTCAAGGTCACCGGGGTCAACACGATCAACCGGCAGGGCAAGCGCAAGCGCACCCGCACCGGTTTCGGCAAGCGCGCCGACACCAAGCGCGCCATCGTGACCCTCGCCGAGGGCGACCGTATCGACATCTTCGGCGGTCCGACCGCCTGAGGGCGGTCTGACCGTCCGGAATCGGACGAGGACTGAGAAATGGGTATCCGCAAGTACAAGCCGACGACCCCGGGCCGTCGTGGCTCCAGCGTCGCCGACTTTGTCGAGATCACGCGGTCCACGCCGGAGAAGTCGCTGGTCCGCCCTCTGCACAACAAGGGCGGCCGTAACAACGCCGGTCGTGTGACCGTTCGCCACCAGGGTGGTGGCCACAAGCGCGCCTACCGCGTGATCGACTTCCGTCGTCACGACAAGGACGGCGTGCCGGCCAAGGTCGCGCACATCGAGTACGACCCCAACCGCACCGCGCGCATCGCACTCCTGCACTACGCGGACGGCGAGAAGCGCTACATCATCGCGCCGCGCGGCCTCGTGCAGGGCGACCGGGTCGAGAACGGCCCCGCCGCCGACATCAAGCCCGGCAACAACCTGGCGCTGCGCAACATCCCGGTCGGTACGACCATCCACGCCATCGAGCTGCGGCCCGGCGGCGGCGCGAAGTTCGCCCGTTCCGCGGGTGCCTCCGTGCAGCTGCTGGCGAAGGAGGGCACCATGGCCCACCTCCGCATGCCGTCGGGCGAGATCCGTCTGGTCGACGCCCGCTGCCGCGCCACCATCGGCGAGGTCGGCAACGCCGAGCAGTCGAACATCAACTGGGGCAAGGCCGGCCGCATGCGCTGGAAGGGCGTGCGCCCGAGCGTCCGCGGTGTTGCGATGAACCCGGTTGACCACCCGCACGGTGGTGGTGAGGGCAAGACCTCCGGTGGTCGCCACCCGGTCTCGCCGTGGGGTCAGAAGGAGGGTCGTACTCGTTCTCCCAAGAAGGCGAGCAACAAGTACATCGTCCGCCGCCGCAAGACGAACAAGAAGCGCTAGGAGCGGGTTTAGATGCCGCGCAGTCTCAAGAAGGGGCCCTTCGTCGACGGCCACCTCATCAAGAAGGTGGACGCGCAGAACGAGGCAGGCACCAAGAACGTCATCAAGACCTGGTCCCGCCGCTCGATGATCGTCCCGGCGATGCTGGGCCACACCATCGCGGTGCACAACGGCAAGATCCACGTCCCGGTGTTCGTCACCGAGTCGATGGTCGGCCACAAGCTCGGCGAGTTCTCGCCGACTCGCACCTTCCGCGGCCACGTCAAGGACGACCGGAAGTCGAAGCGCCGCTGACCGCGGAGTGGAACGACTGATGACTTACACCGAAGGGACAACCATGGAAGCCAGGGCCCAGGCGCGGTACATCCGCGTCACGCCCATGAAGGCCCGCCGCGTGGTGGACCTCATCCGTGGCATGGACGCCACGGAGGCTCAGGCGGTCCTGCGTTTCGCCCCGCAGGCCGCGAGCGTGCCGGTTGGCAAGGTGCTGGACAGCGCCATCGCCAACGCCGCACACAACTACGACCACACGGACGCCACGTCGCTGTTCATCAGCGAGGCGTACGTGGACGAGGGCCCGACCCTGAAGCGGTTCCGTCCGCGCGCCCAGGGCCGTGCCTACCGGATCCGTAAGCGGACCAGCCACATCACCGTGGTCGTCAGCAGCAAGGAAGGAACCCGGTAATGGGCCAGAAGGTAAACCCGCACGGGTTCCGGCTCGGGGTTACCACGGACTTCAAGTCCCGCTGGTACGCCGACAAGCTGTACAAGGACTACGTCAAGGAAGACGTCGCCATTCGTCGCATGATGACGAAGGGCATGGAGCGGGCCGGCATCTCCAAGGTGGAGATCGAGCGCACCCGCGACCGCGTCCGCGTTGACATCCACACCGCCCGCCCGGGCATCGTCATCGGCCGCCGCGGCGCCGAGGCCGACCGCATCCGCGGCGAGCTGGAGAAGCTCACCGGCAAGCAGGTCCAGCTGAACATCCTCGAGGTCAAGAACCCCGAGGTGGACGCCCAGCTGGTGGCCCAGGCCGTCGCCGAGCAGCTGTCCTCCCGCGTCTCCTTCCGTCGTGCCATGCGCAAGAGCATGCAGAGCTCGATGAAGGCCGGCGCCAAGGGCATCAAGATCCAGTGCGGTGGCCGCCTCGGTGGCGCCGAGATGTCCCGCTCGGAGTTCTACCGCGAGGGCCGTGTGCCCCTGCACACGCTCCGCGCGAACGTCGACTACGGCTTCTTCGAGGCCAAGACGACCTTCGGCCGCATCGGTGTGAAGGTCTGGATCTACAAGGGCGACGTCAAGAACATCGCCGAGGTCCGCGCCGAGAACGCCGCTGCCCGTGCCGGCAACCGTCCGGCCCGTGGCGCCGACCGTCCGGCCGGTCGCGGCCGTGGCGGCGAGCGCGGTCGCGGTCGCAAGCCGCAGCAGCAGTCGGCCCCGGCCGAGGCCCCCAAGGCCGAGGCTCCCGCCGCTGCCGCTCCGGCCGCCGAAAGCACCGGAACGGAGGCCTGACCGAAATGCTGATCCCCCGTAGGGTCAAGCACCGCAAGCAGCACCACCCGAAGCGCAGCGGTATGTCCAAGGGTGGTACGCAGGTTGCGTTCGGCGAGTACGGCATCCAGGCGCTGACCCCGGCGTACGTGACGAACCGCCAGATCGAGGCGGCTCGTATCGCGATGACCCGCCACATCAAGCGTGGCGGCAAGGTCTGGATCAACATCTACCCGGACCGCCCCCTGACGAAGAAGCCCGCCGAGACCCGCATGGGTTCCGGTAAGGGTTCTCCCGAGTGGTGGGTCGCGAACGTCAAGCCGGGTCGGGTGATGTTCGAACTGTCCTACCCGAACGAGAAGATTGCTCGTGAGGCGCTCATCCGCGCTGCTCACAAGCTTCCGATGAAGTGCCGCATCGTCCGGCGCGAGGCAGGTGAGGCGTGATGTCGGCCGGAACCAAGGCGTCCGAGCTGCGCGAGCTGGGCAACGAGGAGCTGCTCAACAAGCTCCGCGAGGCCAAGGAAGAGCTGTTCAACCTCCGCTTCCAGGCGGCGACCGGGCAGCTTGAGAACCACGGCCGGCTCAAGTCCGTCCGTAAGGACATCGCCCGGATCTACACCCTGATGCGCGAGCGTGAGCTGGGCATCGAGACGGTGGAGAGCGCCTGATGAGCGAGAAGACTGTGACTGAGACCAACACCGACCGCGGCTTCCGCAAGACCCGTGAGGGTCTTGTCGTCAGCGACAAGATGGACAAGACCGTCGTCGTCGCCGTCGAAGACCGCGTGAAGCACGCTCTGTACGGCAAGGTCATCCGCCGTACGAACAAGCTGAAGGCCCACGACGAGCAGAACGCCGCGGGCGTCGGCGACCGTGTCCTCCTCATGGAGACCCGGCCGCTGTCCGCGACGAAGCGCTGGCGCGTCGTCGAGATCCTCGAGAAGGCCAAGTAATTCCTGAGGGGCATCCCCCTCAGGCGAGTTCCGCCAGGCTCGGTGGGGTCCGCTCCGGAGACGGGGCGGCCCCCGCCGGGAACCGGCAGACGATCAGGAGATAGACGTGATCCAGCAGGAGTCGCGACTTCGCGTCGCCGACAACACGGGTGCCAAGGAGATCCTCACCATCCGTGTTCTCGGTGGTTCGGGTCGCCGCTACGCGGGCATCGGTGACGTCATCGTCGCCACCGTCAAGGACGCGATCCCCGGTGGCAACGTGAAGAAGGGTGACGTCGTCAAGGCCGTCATCGTTCGCACCGTCAAGGAGCGTCGTCGTCAGGATGGCTCGTACATCCGCTTCGACGAGAACGCCGCCGTCATTCTGAAGAACGACGGCGACCCCCGCGGCACCCGCATCTTCGGCCCGGTGGGCCGGGAACTGCGCGAGAAGAAGTTCATGAAGATCATCTCGCTCGCGCCGGAGGTGCTGTAAACATGAAGATCAAGAAGGGCGACCTGGTCCAGGTCATCACCGGTAAGGACAAGGGCAAGCAGGGCAAGGTCATCGTGGCCTACCCGGCTCAGGACCGTGTCCTCGTCGAGGGTGTCAACCGGGTCAAGAAGCACACCAAGGCCGGTCAGACGGCTCGCGGTTCGCAGACCGGCGGCATCGTCACCACCGAGGCCCCGATTCACGTCAGCAACGTGCAGCTGGTCGTGGAGAAGGACGGCAAGAAGGTCGTCACCCGCGTCGGCTACCGCTTTGACGACGAGGGCAACAAGATCCGCGTTGCCAAGCGGACCGGTGAGGACATCTGATGACTGCCACCACTGCGCCGCGTCTCAAGACGCGCTACCGCGAGGAAATCGCCGGCAAGCTGCGTGAGGAGTTCTCCTACGAGAACGTCATGCAGGTTCCCGGCCTGGTCAAGATCGTGGTCAACATGGGTGTGGGCGACGCCGCCCGCGACTCCAAGCTGATCGACGGCGCCGTGCGCGACCTCACCACGATCACCGGTCAGAAGCCGGCCGTCACCAAGGCCCGCAAGTCCATCGCGCAGTTCAAGCTGCGCGAGGGGCAGCCGATCGGCTGCCACGTCACCCTCCGCGGTGACCGGATGTGGGAGTTCCTGGACCGTACGCTGTCGCTCGCGCTGCCGCGTATCCGCGACTTCCGCGGTCTGTCGCCGAAGCAGTTCGACGGCCGTGGCAACTACACCTTCGGTCTCACGGAGCAGGTCATGTTCCACGAGATCGACCAGGACAAGATCGACCGGGTCCGGGGCATGGACATCACCGTGGTGACCACGGCGACCAACGACGACGAGGGTCGTGCCCTCCTTCGTCACCTCGGCTTCCCGTTCAAGGAGAACTGACCGTGGCGAAGAAGGCTCTGATCGCTAAGGCCGCCCGCAAGCCGAAGTTCGGCGTTCGCGCGTACACGCGCTGCCAGCGCTGCGGCCGGCCCCACTCCGTCTACCGCAAGTTCGGCCTGTGCCGCGTGTGCCTTCGTGAGATGGCTCACCGCGGCGAGCTGCCGGGCGTGACCAAGAGCTCCTGGTAATTCCCTTCCGCCCCCAGGGCGTTGGGAATTGCACGGAAGCTCTCGGTAAGTATCTGGTCGGCGGGAGCCCCGCCTCGCATGCCGTAGGCTTGCGGGGTTGGGCGCCTGCCGCCCATGACCGACTTACTACGCCGTAGGTCCCCGCACCGCACCCGTCCCGCCTCTGAGCGGGGAGAGGGATGGCGCATACAGGAAACCCCGGCGAGAGAGGCCGAAGGCCAATTCATGACCATGACTGATCCGATCGCAGACATGCTCACGCGTCTGCGGAACGCGAACTCGGCGTACCACGACACGGTGTCGATGCCGCACAGCAAGATCAAGTCGCACATCGCGGAGATCCTCCAGCAGGAGGGCTTCATCACCGGCTGGAAGGTCGAGGACGCCGAGGTCGGCAAGAACCTCGTCCTGGAGCTGAAGTTCGGCCCGAGCCGCGAGCGTTCGATCGCCGGCATCAAGCGGATCTCGAAGCCGGGTCTGCGTGTCTACGCAAAGTCCACCAACCTGCCGAAGGTCCTCGGCGGCCTGGGCGTGGCGATCATCTCCACGTCCCACGGTCTCCTGACCGGCCAGCAGGCGCAGAAGAAGGGCGTAGGTGGGGAAGTCCTCGCCTACGTCTGGTAGTCGGGAACGGAGGAATAGCTCATGTCGCGTATCGGCAAGCTCCCCATCCAGGTTCCCGCCGGTGTGGACGTCACCATCGACGGCCGTACGGTCGCCGTGAAGGGCCCCAAGGGCACCCTCACGCACACCGTCGCGGCGCCGATCGAGGTCACCAAGGGTGAGGACGGCGTCGTGAACGTCACCCGCCCGAACGACGAGCGTCAGAACAAGGCCCTCCACGGCCTGTCCCGCACGCTGGTGGCGAACATGATCACCGGTGTGACCCAGGGATACACCAAGGCGCTCGAGATCAGCGGTGTCGGTTACCGCGTCCAGGCGAAGGGCTCCAACCTGGAGTTCTCCCTCGGATACAGCCACCCGATCGTCATCGAGGCGCCGGAAGGCATCACCTTCAAGGTCGACTCCCCGACCAAGCTGTCGGTCGAGGGCATCGACAAGCAGAAGGTGGGCGAGGTCGCGGCCAACATCCGCAAGCTGCGCAAGCCCGACCCGTACAAGGCGAAGGGCGTCAAGTACGCCGGCGAGGTCATCCGCCGCAAGGTCGGAAAGGCTGGTAAGTAGCCATGGCATACGGCGTGAAGATCGCCAAGGGCGACGCCTACAAGCGTGCCGCCCGCAAGCGTCGCCACATCCGTGTCCGCAAGCACATCTCGGGTACGCCGGAGCGTCCCCGTCTGGTCGTGACGCGGTCCAACCGCCACATGGTGGCCCAGGTCATCGACGACATCGCGGGCCACACGGTCGCGTCGGCGTCGACCCTGGACGTCTCCATCCGCGGTGGCGAGGGCGACAAGAGCACCCAGGCCAAGCACGTCGGCGCGCTGGTCGCTGAGCGCGCCAAGGCCGCCGGCGTCGAGGCTGTCGTGTTCGACCGCGGCGGCAACCAGTACGCCGGGCGGATTGCCGCTCTGGCTGACGCCGCCCGTGAAGCCGGGCTGAAGTTCTGAGCCCCGGTTCCTACGCACAGCGGACGTAACAGAGAGAGGTAAATCCAATGGCTGGACCCCAGCGCCGCGGCAGCGGTGCCGGTGGCGGCGAGCGGCGGGACCGGAAGGGCCGTGACGGCGGCGCAGCTGCCGCCGAGAAGACCGCGTACGTCGAGCGTGTCGTCGCGATCAACCGTGTCGCCAAGGTTGTGAAGGGTGGTCGTCGCTTCAGCTTCACCGCGCTGGTCGTGGTGGGCGACGGTGACGGCACCGTCGGTGTCGGCTACGGCAAGGCCAAGGAAGTTCCCGCGGCCATCGCCAAGGGCGTCGAGGAGGCCAAGAAGAACTTCTTCAAGGTCCCCCGCATCCAGGGCACCATCCCGCACCCGATCCAGGGCGAGAAGGCCGCGGGCGTCGTCCTGCTCAAGCCTGCTTCCCCCGGTACCGGTGTGATCGCCGGTGGCCCGGTGCGCGCCGTCCTGGAGTGCGCCGGCGTTCACGACATCCTGTCGAAGTCGCTCGGCTCCGACAACCAGATCAACATCGTGCACGCGACCGTGGCAGCGCTCAAGGGCCTGCAGCGTCCCGAGGAGATCGCGGCCCGCCGCGGTCTGCCGCTCGAGGACGTCGCCCCTGCGGCTCTGCTTCGTGCGCGTGCCGGGGCGGGTGTGTGATGGCCCGCCTCAAGATCACGCAGACGAAGTCGTACATCGGCAGCAAGCAGAACCACCGTGACACCCTGCGTTCGCTCGGGCTCAAGCGCCTGAACGACGTGGTCGTCAAGGAGGACCGCCCCGAGTTCCGCGGCATGGTGCACACCGTCCGCCACCTCGTGACGGTCGAGGAGGTCGACTGACATGGCGGAGAACAAGCCGCTGAAGGCCCATGACCTCCGGCCTGCCCCGGGTGCCAAGACCGCCAAGACCCGTGTGGGCCGTGGTGAGGCGTCCAAGGGTAAGACCGCCGGTCGTGGCACCAAGGGCACCAAGGCCCGCTACCAGGTTCCGGAGCGCTTCGAGGGTGGGCAGATGCCCCTCCACATGCGTCTCCCGAAGCTCAAGGGCTTCAAGAACCCGTTCCGCACCGAGTACCAGGTCGTGAACCTGGACCGTCTCGCGGCCCTCTACCCCGAGGGTGGCGAGGTCACCGTGGCCGACCTGGTCGCCAAGGGTGCGGTGCGCAACAACCACCTCGTCAAGGTCCTCGGCCAGGGCGAGATCTCCGTGGCGCTGCAGGTGACGGTCGATGCCGTCTCCGGCTCCGCCAAGGAGAAGATCGCCGCCGCCGGCGGCAGCGTCACCGAGCTCGTCTGAGCGGAGCGACACTTCGGGCCCGGCCGGCCACCTCGCAGGAGGTGGCCGGCCGGGCTCTTTTCGTTGTCCTGGAAGCTGTCTGTTCTGGAAGCCAGTGAGTCGTTCCGGGGTTCCGGTGGGTGGGCTCGTCGTGCCGGGCGGTCGAAGCGGTGCGTCCTGCGCGATCGGTCAGAGGGCGCGTACGGGCAACCCGCGCGCCCTCAGACACGCCTGCAGTCGGCTCTCCACGTTCAGCTTCTCCAGCACCCGTGTCACATACACCTTGATGGTGGCTTCCTTGACCCCCAGCGCGCGGGCGATGCGACGGTTGCTGAACCCGTCGGCCAGGAGGTCGAGCACCTCGCGTTCCCGGGGTGAGAGGTCGGGGAAGAGCACCCGGCGGTGCACCAGTTCATCGGTCGCGGCCCTGGGATAGCAGACATATCCCGCGTGTACGGTGCGGATCGCCCGCTCGAATTCCTCGGGTGCGGCATTGCTCAGCAGTGCGCCGGACAGTCCCGCCGCCACCAGTTCGGGAGTGAGCCCGAAGCACGGACCGGTGATTCCGAAGAGGAGCACCGCATGGTGTCCGGAACGGAGGATCTGCTCGAACAAGGACGGGTTGTGGTCCGGGGAAGCGGTGCCGGCGCCCACCAGCACGAGGTTCGGAGCGTGCTCCTCCAGCGTGGAGAGAGCACGGCCGCCCGGAGTGGTGGTGACGACCTGAGTGCCGGAGAAGGCGTTGACCACATGATGGGTCCCCACTCTGGCCATCGGATCGTCATCGACGACGACCACGGTGATCTGCTTCGAGTTCTTCAAGTCCATGCCCCCATGACTGAACGATCGCAGCGTGAAACGGCGCCACTCCATGACTGGTCATGATCACGGAGTGCCACCGGGGTCACGGTAGGGACAGGACGAAGAATCGTCCACTTGTTTGAATATTTCCTGCTGTGGGCATAGCCGCCCGCTCGAACGTCCGGGAGGTGAGCGAGCCATGGGCCGGTGAGGCCGTCCGATGGGAGCGGTGGCGGCGGTGTTGGGGAGACGGCGTGCCGCGGAGGGTGTCATTCCGTCATGGGGACATAGGTGCGGTCGTGGTGGCAGACCGTCATTCCGTCATGCGGGCCTGTGCGCGGTCGTGGTGGCAGACCGTCATTCCGTCATGGGGCATGTGTGCGGTCGCCGTGTCGGGCCGTCATCAGCCGTGCGGCGCACAAGTCTTCCAGTCATCGCGCCATCCGGGGAACTCCCGCACATCCCCGACTTTTCCGTTCTGGATGGTGCCGGCCAGTTCGCCCGTGGGACCTATTATTTTCACGGTCCGATCGGGGAAATCTCCGCCGTGGTCGGTGTATTCCGTCGTCACGAGGGATTCGGTCGTGGACCATGTGTATTCCCCGTCTCCGTTCCGCCGTGCGTCCCCGGGGATACGGGAAGGGCCGAAGAACTGCTCGGTGACGGATTCCGGCGTCGAGGGCGTGGGCGGCGGCATCGCGTCGGAGATTTCCTTGCAGCTCGTCCAGTCGCGGATTTTCACGGATTCAGGGGAGTCGGCGGTCCAGTAGCGCTCTTCCAGGGGCTGGTCCGCGGAACTCGTCAGGAATCTGAGCCGACTCACCTTGTCGCCCTTGTGCGCGGCGAATACGACGATGTCGCGGGGAGCGGGATCCTCCTCCGAGAGGCCGGTGGCGGAGAAGGTGGCGGATTCGGAGAAGGCGATCCGTGTCACGCCGGGAGCGTCCCCGCCTCCTTCGTCCGCCGTCGAACAGGCGGTGCAGGCGGCAGCGAGGAGCGTGCCGAGACCCGCCAGGATCTTCTTGTTCACGCATCGTCCTTTCGTTCCGGCGCGGGGCGGGACCGGCCGGCCGGGCTCTTCGATGGGGCGGGGCGGCCCCCGGCTCTGGGTGAGGCGTGCGCCTTTCGGCCGGTGACCTCGACGGACGCGATCCGGGGCGGGGCGCGCGACGAACGGCCCCGGCCGGGCGGCCTTTCTGTGCCGCCCGGCCGGGAACAACTGATCAGCCCTGTCGGTGGCCCGGTCCGGCGCGGCTCGGGGACGCCGGGCCGGGGCACGTGGCTGGGGGCGTCAGCAGGTGAAGCGGTTGGAGGGCCCGTTGCCGTAGCCGACGTTCGTACCGTTCTTGGGGTTGACCACGCCGGACATCCGGTAGTTGTGGTTCCCCTGGCCGGTGCAGTTCCACTTCAGGTTGGTGGCCTTCCTGTTGCCCACCCAGGAGTCGCTCTTGAGAGCGGTCCAGCCGTGCCAGCGGTGGTACTGCAGCGTCGCGATGAGCGCGTGGGCGTTGCAGTTGTTCACGGTCTTGTAGGTGCCCAGCGCGTAGAAAGGGGCCGGTCCGTAGGTCTTCCCGGGCTTACCGAGCCACAGGGTGCAGAGGGCCGCCTTGGCTGCCATCGTGTTGTCCGTGGTGGCTTCTGCGGTCACGGCCGTCGATTCGGCGGCAGTTTCTCCGGCCGCCTGTGCGGTGGCCCCGCCGGCGAGGGTCAGGGCTGCTGCGGTGGCTATTCCTACGGTCAATGACCTGTACTTCATGTGATTCCCCTCCGTGCAACATTTCCGGAAGCTCCGATCACCGGCGCTTCCCGGCTCAATTCTGTGGTGCGGGAATGATTTCTGTCACTGCTCTCATAGGTGCAATTGATCATCAACTTAAGTTGATGGTGATGTTCCCGCGATGGCCGAGAAATGGGGGATTTCCCGGGACGGGGGCTCCGGACGGGCCCGTCGCCCACGCCGCCGAGGGAAATGGAGGAGCGCCGTCCGGATGGGGTGCCGGGGCCCGCGGGAAGGGGGAGAGGAGCGGGGCGGAGCCCGCCGGGCCGGGTTCGGTGTGTTCGCCCAGCACCCCGTCGCCGCCCCTCGCACGTCCGGGCCGGCCCGCCGACGCGCCGTCGCTGTGGTAGGTGAGCGGGGGAGGCGGCGAACGGGGAAGCGTCCCGGCCGGGGGTCGGACCGTCGCCGGGAGGCCCACCGCCGCCCGCCCGTGCCGGAATGGTGTGGGTTCAGGGCGTTTCCGTGCTCCCCGACAGGTGTGACAGGCCGTGCCGGGTGCACGGCGCATGTTTCCCGTGCAATATCCGGACGGGTAGGCTGGCGCCGTTAATCTTCGGGCAGCCTCCTACCATGTAGGGCTGTCCTGGTATCCGAACCCACCAGACCCGTCGCCTCTGACGCATTGCGCGGGGGTCGCAGGAGGCACCGTGTTCACCGCGTTCGCCCGAGCGTTCAAGACGCCCGACCTGCGCAAGAAGCTGCTCTTCACGCTGGGCATCATCGTGATCTACCGGCTCGGGGCCCACGTCCCGGTTCCCGGAGTGGACTACGCGAAGGTCCAGATGTGCATCGACAACGCCGGTGCGGGCGGGCTGCTCGGTCTGATGCAGATGTTCAGCGGTGGCGCACTGCTCCAGATCACCATCTTCGCGCTCGGCATCATGCCTTACATCACGGCCAGCATCATTCTCCAGCTGCTGACCGTGGTGATCCCCCGGCTCGAAGCGCTCAAGAAGGAGGGGCAGACGGGCCAGGCCAAGATCACGCAGTACACGCGTTATCTGACCATCGCGCTCGCCGTCCTCCAGGGCACGGGCCTGGTGGCCACCGCCACCAGCGGCGCGCTGTTCAGCGGCTGCCCCGTCGCCGAGCAGATCGTGCCGAACCAGTCGGTCTTCACCACCGTCATCATGGTGCTGACGATGACCGCGGGCACCGCGACCGTGATGTGGCTCGGTGAGCTCATCACCGACCGCGGCATCGGCAACGGCATGTCGATCCTGATGTTCATCTCGATCGCCGCCGGCTTCCCGGGCGCCCTGTGGACCATCAAGACCACCGGCAAGCTCGCCGACGGCTGGATCGAGTTCGGCACCGTCATCCTGATCGGCTTCGTGATGGTCGGGCTCGTCGTCTTCGTCGAGCAGGCCCAGCGCCGCATTCCGGTGCAGTACGCGAAGCGCATGATCGGCCGCAGGTCGTACGGCGGCACCTCGACATACATCCCGCTGAAGGTGAACCAGGCGGGTGTGATCCCCGTCATCTTCGCTTCTTCGCTGCTCTACATTCCGGCCCTGATCGTGCAGTTCTCCAACTCCAACGCGGCCTGGGCGACCTGGATCCGGGACAACTTCGTCAAGGGCGACCACCCGTACTACATCACCGCGTACTTCCTCCTGATCGTCTTCTTCGCCTTCTTCTACGTGGCGATTTCGTTCAACCCCCAGGAAGTCGCCGACAACATGAAGAAGTATGGTGGGTTCATCCCGGGTATCCGGGCTGGTCGACCTACTGCCGAGTACCTGAGCTACGTGCTCAACAGGATCACTTGGCCGGGCTCGCTGTATCTGGGCCTGATCGCTCTGGTGCCGACAATGGCGTTGGCAGGCTTCGGCGGTGCCAATCAGAACTTCCCGTTCGGCGGGACGAGCATCCTGATCATCGTGGGTGTGGGTCTGGAGACCGTGAAGCAGATCGAAAGTCAGCTCCAGCAGCGCAATTACGAAGGGTTCCTCCGCTGATGCGAATCGTCCTCGTCGGACCGCCCGGTGCCGGCAAGGGTACGCAGGCTGCGTTCCTTGCCAAGAATCTGTCGATTCCGCAGATCTCCACGGGTGATCTGTTCCGCGCCAACATCAGTCAGGGCACGGACCTGGGCAAGCAGGCCCGCGCCTACATGGACGCGGGGCAGCTGGTTCCGGACGAGGTCACCATCGGGATGGCCAAGGACCGCATGTCCCAGCCGGACGCAGAGAACGGCTTCCTGCTGGACGGCTTCCCGCGGAACGTGGGACAGGCCGAGGCCCTCGACGCCATGCTCAAGGACGAGGGCACCGAGCTGGACGCGGTCCTGGACCTGGAGGTCCCCGAGGACGAGGTGGTCAAGCGCATCGCGGGCCGCCGGATCTGCCGGAACGACGGTTCGCACGTCTTCCACGTCGCGTACAACCCGCCGGCGATCGAGGGCGTCTGCGACGTCTGCGGCGGTGAGCTGTACCAGCGCGACGACGACAGCGAGGAGACGGTCCGCACCCGGCTGGAGGTCTACCACACGCAGACCGAGCCGATCATCGACTACTACCGGGCACAGAACCTGGTGGTCACCATCTCCGCGCTCGGCAAGGTCACCGATGTGACCGAGCGCGCGATGGAGGCGCTGAAGTCCGACAAGGACTGAGCAAGACCCCGCAGTACGCAGTATTCGTGCAGTCGGCCGCGACGCCCTCGGGCGCCGCGGCCGACTGCGTGCGCCGTATCGTTGAGTACGCCGCACCCGTCCCCCAACGATGCAGAGAGGCGCCGCAGCATGGTGCAGATCAAGACCCCGGAGCAGATCGCCAAGATGCGTGAGGCGGGCCTCGTGGTCGCTGCCATTCACGCGGCCACCCGGGAGGCGGCGGTCCCCGGCGCCACCACGGCGGATCTGGACCGGGTGGCCCGCAAGGTGATCGCCGACCACGGCGCGAAGTCGAACTTCCTGGGGTACGGCGGGTTCCCCGCGACCATCTGCACCTCGGTCAACGAGGTCGTCGTCCATGGCATCCCGGACGACAAGACCGTCCTGAAGGACGGCGACATCATCTCCATCGACGCCGGCGCGATCGTCGACGGCTGGCACGGCGACGCCGCGTACACCGCCTTCGTGGGCACCGGTCACGCACCGGAGCTGGTCGAGCTCTCCCGGGTGACCGAGGAGTCCATGTGGGCCGGTATCGCCGCGATGAGGGTGAACAACCGCCTCGTCGACATCTCGAAGGCGATCGAGTCCTACATCCGGCGCCAGCCCCGCCCCGCCACCGGCAAGTACGGGATCATCGAGGACTACGGCGGCCACGGCATCGGCACCGAGATGCACATGGACCCGCACCTGCTGAACTACGTCGCGCGCAAGCGCGGCAAGGGCATCCGGCTGGTGCCCGGCGTCTGTCTGGCGATCGAGCCGATGGTCTCGCTCGGGACGGCGAAGACCGAGGTGCTCCAGGACGACTGGACCGTGATCACGACGGACGGCACCTGGTCCTCGCACTGGGAGCACTCGATCGCCCTCACCGAGGAGGGCCCGCTGGTGCTGACCGCCCCGGACTGCGGGCGGGCGAAGCTGGCCCAGTACGGCATCGAGGTCGCGCCGGACCCGCTGGGCTGACCTCCGCGTCCGGCGCGTGCACGGGCGCCCGAGGCGGCCTCGCACCGGCCGGTCGGTGCTCCGCGCCGTGGCCTCGCCCCCGTCCGATCGGGGGAACGTGCGGCGGCCCGTCGCGGGGGGCCGGTTCCCGTCCGGACGGTCCGGCACGCCGGGCTCCTCCGGGGTGGGAGGGTGATGGGGCGATTCGACCTCCTTGCGGAGGTATAAGGATCTACTCCCGTGGGCAAACTTGACGGATTCGTCTTTTGGGGTCCGCTGGCGTAGACTGACGCGTCGGCTCTCGTGCATCCGTGTGTCCACATGTCCACATCCGATGCCGGAAGCCGGTCAAGGTAGCCGATTCGAAGGGCGAAGCGTGGCCAAGAAGCAAGGTGCCATCGAAATTGAGGGCACCGTGATCGAGTCCCTCCCGAACGCCATGTTCAAGGTGGAGCTCCAGAACGGTCACAAGGTCCTCGCGCACATCAGCGGCAAGATGCGGATGCACTACATCCGTATCCTTCCGGATGACCGGGTCGTCGTGGAGCTGTCTCCCTACGACCTGACGCGTGGCCGGATCGTCTACCGCTACAAGTAGATCTCGCCCGCACCGCGCTCCACCGCGGTGATGGCACCGACCCGGAGAACCTGACATCCCATGAAGGTCAAGCCGAGCGTCAAGAAGATCTGCGACAAGTGCAAGGTGATCCGCCGCCACGGCCGGGTCATGGTCATCTGCGACAACCTGCGCCACAAGCAGCGCCAGGGCTGACGCACGACCGCCTGCATCTCGCAGCACTTCGCGCGACGCACGCAACAACGTACATACGCAGAGTCCGTCCAAGCTTCGGCTGACGGCACCTCCGGCGGGGGCCGGGGACCCGGACGTACCACCTCTCGACACGAGGGGTCGGCGGTCGGGAGCGGCTCTGTGGAAGACCCCCGACACGACAACTGGAGCCATTGAATGGCACGCGTTTCAGGTGTTGACATCCCGCGCGACAAGCGCGTGGAGGTCGCCCTCACCTACGTCTTCGGCATCGGGCGCACCCGGTCCAAGGAGATCCTCTCCGCCACCGACGTGAACCCGAACACCCGTGTTCGCGACCTGGCCGAAGAGGAACTGGTCAAGATCCGCGAGTACGTGGACGCCAACCTCCGCACCGAGGGTGACCTCCGCCGCGAGGTCCAGGCCGACATCCGCCGCAAGGTCGAGATCGGCTGCTACCAGGGTCTGCGTCACCGCCGCGGTCTCCCGGTCCACGGCCAGCGCACCAGCACGAACGCTCGTACCCGCAAGGGCCCGCGTCGCGCGATCGCCGGCAAGAAGAAGCCGGGCAAGAAGTAGTCCTCAGCGGACGCACTGCGGTCGCCGGGACCACCGGGACCCGCAGCAGCCAGCGGTCTTCGCTGTAGGACCGATCACCTCCCCTCTCCATCTGGAGTCAAGACATGCCCCCCAAGGGACGTCAGGGCGCAACCAAGAAGGTGCGTCGCAAGGAAAAGAAGAACGTCGCTCACGGCCACGCGCACATCAAGAGCACGTTCAACAACACGATCGTCTCGATCACGGACCCCTCGGGCAACGTGATCTCCTGGGCCTCGGCCGGCCACGTCGGCTTCAAGGGCTCGCGCAAGTCCACCCCCTTCGCCGCGCAGATGGCCGCCGAGTCGGCCGCCCGCCGCGCGCAGGAGCACGGCATGCGCAAGGTCGACGTCTTCGTGAAGGGTCCCGGCTCCGGCCGTGAGACCGCGATCCGCTCGCTCCAGGCCACCGGCCTGGAGGTCGGCTCGATCCAGGACGTCACCCCCACCCCGCACAACGGATGCCGGCCGCCCAAGCGCCGTCGCGTCTGAGGTCTGCGCGGAAGTAGGCACCACGGGTCCGGGCGGTATGGCCCCTCTTCGGGGCGTACCGCCCGTACCCTTGTCAGTACCTGGGGGCGTCAAATAGTGGGCGCCCACGACTGAAGGAACACAACATGCTTATCGCTCAGCGCCCGTCGCTGACCGAAGAGGTCGTTGACGAGTTCCGCTCGCGGTTCGTGATCGAGCCGCTGGAGCCGGGCTTCGGATACACCCTCGGCAACTCCCTCCGCCGCACGCTTCTCTCCTCGATCCCCGGTGCCGCCGTCACCAGCATCCGGATCGACGGGGTCCTGCACGAGTTCACCACCGTGCCGGGCGTCAAGGAGGACGTGACCGACCTCATCCTCAACATCAAGCAGCTGGTCGTCTCCTCGGAGCACGACGAGCCGGTCGTGATGTACCTGCGCAAGCAGGGCCCGGGCCTGGTCACCGCCGCCGACATCGCCCCGCCGGCCGGCGTCGAGGTCCACAACCCGGACCTGGTCCTGGCCACGCTGAACAGCAAGGGCAAGCTGGAGATGGAGCTGACCGTCGAGCGCGGTCGCGGCTACGTCTCCGCCGTCCAGAACAAGCAGGCGGGCCAGGAGATCGGCCGTGTCCCGGTCGACTCCATCTACTCGCCGGTGCTCAAGGTCACGTACAAGGTCGAGGCGACCCGTGTCGAGCAGCGCACCGACTTCGACAAGCTGATCGTCGACGTCGAGACCAAGCAGGCCATGCGGCCGCGCGACGCCATGGCGTCGGCGGGCAAGACCCTGGTCGAGCTGTTCGGCCTGGCGCGCGAGCTCAACATCGACGCCGAGGGCATCGACATGGGCCCGTCCCCGACGGACGCCGCGCTCGCCGCCGATCTGGCCCTGCCGATCGAGGAACTGGAGCTCACGGTCCGTTCCTACAACTGCCTCAAGCGCGAGGGCATCCACTCGGTGGGCGAGCTGGTGGCCCGCTCCGAGGCCGACCTGCTCGACATCCGCAACTTCGGTGCGAAGTCGATCGACGAGGTCAAGGCGAAGCTGGCCGGCATGGGCCTGGCGCTCAAAGACAGCCCTCCCGGATTCGACCCGACGGCCGCCGCGGACGCCTTCGGTGCCGATGACGACGCGGACGCCGGTTTCGCGGAGACCGAGCAGTACTGAGCTGCCTCCGGTCCGAGGCGCCCGGGATCCACGGGTGCCCGGACCGGGGTTCGGGCCCTGGCCCTCATCGCCGGAAGGGGCCTGATCTGAATCTCCCGCGTGGCGTCCGCCGCGCGGGAACTGACACCGGTACCTGACACGGCCGGTGCAGCACACAAGGAGAAGAACCATGCCGAAGCCCGCCAAGGGTGCCCGTCTGGGCGGCAGCGCCGCGCACGAGAAGCTGCTTCTGAACAACCTCGCGAAGGCGCTGTTCGAGCACGGCCGCATCACGACGACCGAGGCCAAGGCCCGCCGCCTGCGTCCGGTCGCCGAGCGCTTCATCACCAAGGCGAAGAAGGGCGACATCCACAACCGTCGCCTGGTGCTGCAGTCGATCACGGACAAGAGCGTCGTCCACACGCTCTTCACCGAGATCGCCCCGCGGTACGAGAACCGCCCCGGTGGTTACACCCGCATCACCAAGATCGGTCCCCGTCGCGGCGACAACGCCCCGATGGCCGTGATCGAGCTGGTCGAGGCGCTGACCGTGGCCCAGCAGGCCACCGGTGAGGCCGAGGCCGCCACGAAGCGGGCGGTCAAGGAGGAGGCCCTCAAGAAGGAGGCCGCCCCCGAGGCCGTCGAGGACGCCAAGCCGGCCGACGCCGAGTCCGCCGACACGGAGTCCAAGGACGCCTGAGCGTTCTGAGACCGCTGGACGGGCCCGCATCACCCTTCGGGGCGGTGCGGGCCCGTTCCGTGGGCAGGGGCAGAAAGAGATCTGTGGGTGAGTGACGGTGGGTGACGAGGTGGAGCCCGGATTCGTACGGTTGCGGCTGGACCTGGCGTACGACGGCAGGGAATTCTCCGGCTGGGCGAAACAGACCGGGCGGCGGACCGTCCAGGGCGAGATCGAGGACGCGCTGCGGACCGTGACCCGTTCGACACGGACGTACGACCTGACCGTGGCCGGACGCACGGACGCGGGGGTGCACGCGCGGGGGCAGGTCGCCCATGTGGACCTGCCGGACGAGGTGTGGGCCGAGCACGGCGACAAGCTGCTGCGGCGGATGGCCGGACGGATGGCGCCCGATGTGCGGATCTGGCGGATCGCCGAGGCCCCGTCCGGGTTCAACGCCCGCTTCTCGGCACTGTGGCGTCGCTACGCGTACCGGGTCTGCGACCGTCCCGGCGGGGTGGATCCGCTGTTGCGCGGTCATGTCCTCTGGCACGACAGGCCGTTGGACGTCGACGCCATGAACGAGGCGGCGGCGCGGATGACCGGCGAGCGCGACTTCGCGGCGTACTGCAAGAAGCGCGACGGCGCCACGACCATCCGCACGCTCCAGAAGCTGAGCTGGGTGCGGGACGAGGCGTCGGGCATCCTGACGGCGACCGTGCAGGCCGACGCGTTCTGTCACAACATGGTGCGGGCGCTGATCGGCGCGGCGCTCTTCGTCGGGGACGGGCGTCGTTCTCCCGAGTGGCCCGCCCGGGTGCTGGCGGCACGGGTACGGAACCCCGGGGTGCACGTGGTGCGCCCGCACGGCCTGACGCTGGAGGAGGTCGCCTACCCGGCCGATGCGTTGCTGGCTGCCCGGGCCGCGGAGGCGCGCAACGTGCGCACGCTCCCCGGGGCGGACGGCACCAACGGCGCCGGGGGCGACGCGGGCTGCTGCTGAGAGCGGTGCGGGCCGGGGCCTCCAACCGGTGCCGGGCCGGGGGAGCGGACCGGTCCCGCTGGTCGGCCTGGGCCCTCGGCCCGTCCGTTGGGGCGGCGGTGGCGAGGGGTGTGCTCTTCGAACCGCCTCAGCCGGTCTCGGCGGTGGCCGCGGCGGAGGCCTGGAGCTCGCCGCGGTGGTGGATCTGGCGGAACGTGAAGTTCCTCAGGTCGTCGCCGGCGGTGTAGGCGTCCTTGTCGTCCGTGGTGACGTTCCTGCCGCTGGTGAAGCCGGTGAGGGAGAAGTAGGCGTAGCGGCCGTAGGAGTTGGAGGTGCGACGGCAGACCGCTCCGGCGGGGCAGAAGGCCGGTACGCCGGAACCGCCGAGCACGGCGACACCGCCGGTGGACTGCTGTGCCGCGCGTCTGGCCCGGGCCTCGGTGGGGAAGACGGCGATGCCGACGGTGACGGCGACGCCGTCCTTGCTGTAGGTGGCCCGGATGAGCTGCTCACAGCCGTTGGAGGTGAGGACAGGGCCCAGGCCGCCCTTGGTGGGGGCGGCGCAGTCCTCCGTCCGGTGGGTCGCGCCCTTGACGTAGACGCGGTCGCCCATCGTCAGCGTCCTGCCGGGGAAGAACGCGTCGGTGGTGATGGGCGCCTTGTCCTTCCCGGCGTCGGATATGTAGTCCTTCGGGTCCGGCGGGGGCGGCGGGGCCACCGAGGAGAAGGACGGCTCGGGCCCGGTGGTCTCGTCGGGCAGGTCGGCCGGCGCCGGGAGGTGACTCGCGTTCTTGCCGGGGGTGGCGGTGTCACCCTTGCCGGACCTGACGACCGCGGTGGCCACGATCGCGCCCACCGCGGCGGTGGCGAGGACGCCGCCGCTGATCAGCAGCCACTTCCTGCGGCGACCCCGCGCCGCGGACGCGTCGGCGAGCGCTGCCCAGTCCGGAGTCGGTGCGCCCCCGGGCCCCCAGGAGGGCCCCCCTTGCCCATAGCTCATGCGGCGCATCCTAGTGCCGCATCAGGCAACGTTCGCCCCGTCGCGACGTCCGGCACGCCCTCTTGCCGCACCGGCCGAAAACCCGAGTACGTCCAGTACCAGGGTTTCCGGCCGGCACACCGAGAGCACGCACCGGACGCGCTCCTTGACGGGCAAACGTCGCCTGCCCTGGCACTGGTACCGCTCGTCCTGGAGCGGCGGGGCCGGAAGATAATCCGGTTGGGCCGATATCGCGCAGCCGTGACAATGCTGCGCATGGGACATCTAGAAGCGGGCCACCTGGAGTACTACCTGCCGGACGGGCGGGTGCTGCTCGCCGACGTCTCGTTCCGGGTGGCGGACGGGGCCGTGGTCGCCCTGGTCGGTGCCAACGGCGCCGGGAAGACCACGCTGCTCAGGCTGCTCTCCGGGGAGCTCCAGCCGCACGGCGGTTCGGTGTCGGTGAGCGGCGGGCTCGGGGTGATGCCGCAGTTCGTGGGGTCGGTCCGGGACGAGCGCACGGTACGGGACCTGCTGGTCTCCGTGGCCCAGCCCCGCATCCGGGAGGCCGCGCTGACCGTCGACCGGGCCGAGGAGCTGATCCTCACCGTGGACGACGAGGCCGCGCAGATGGCATACGCGCAGGCCCTGAGCGACTGGGCGGAGGCGCGCGGCTACGAGGCCGAGACGGTCTGGGACATGTGCACCACGGCCGCGCTCGGCGTCCCGTACGAGAAGGCGCAGTGGCGCGAGGTGCGCACGCTGTCCGGCGGGGAGCAGAAGCGGCTGGTGCTGGAGGCGCTGCTGCGCGGGCCGGACGAGGTGCTGCTGCTCGACGAGCCGGACAACTACCTCGACGTCCCCGGCAAGCGCTGGCTGGAGGAGCGGCTGAAGGAGACCCGCAAGACGGTCCTCTTCGTCTCCCACGACCGCGAACTGCTGTCCCGCGCCGCCGAGAAGATCGTCAGCGTGGAGCCGAGTCCGGCGGGCAGCGATGTGTGGGTGCACGGCGGCGGTTTCGACACGTACCACCAGGCGCGCAAGGACCGGCTCGCCCGGTTCGAGGAGCTGATGCGTCGTTGGAAGGAGGAGCACGCCCGGCTGAAGGCGCTGCTTCTGCGGCTGCGCCAGCAGGCGTCGAACAGCGACGACATGGCGTCCCGCTACCGGGCGATGCAGACCCGTTTCAAGAAGTTCGAGGAGGCGGGCCCGCCGCCGGAGCCGCCGCGCGAGCAGGACATCAGGATGCGGCTGCGCGGCGGACGGACCGGCGTGCGGGCGGTGACCTGCGAGGGCCTGGAGCTGACCGGGCTGATGAAACCGTTCGACCTGGAGGTCTTCTACGGGGAGCGGGTCGCCGTCCTCGGTTCGAACGGCTCCGGGAAATCGCACTTCCTTCGGCTGCTCGCGGGCGAGCCGGTGGCACACACAGGCAACTGGAAGCTGGGGGCGCGGGTGGTGCCGGGGCACTTCGCGCAGACGCACGCCCACCCGGAGCTGTTGAGGCGCACGCTCGTGGACATCCTGTGGACGGAGCACGCCAAGGACCGGGGCGGGGCGATGTCGGTGCTGCGCCGGTACGAACTGGAGCGGCAGGGCGACCAGCCGTTCGAGAAGCTGTCCGGCGGGCAGCAGGCCCGGTTCCAGATCCTGCTGCTGGAGCTGGCCGGGACGACCGCGCTGCTGCTGGACGAGCCGACGGACAACCTGGACCTGGAATCGGCCGAGGCCCTGCAGGCGGGTCTGGAGGCGTACGAGGGGACGGTGCTGGCCGTCACGCACGACCGGTGGTTCGCGCGGTCCTTCGACCGGTACCTGGTGTTCGGCTCGAACGGTGTCGTGCGGGAGTCGAAGGAGCCGGTCTGGGACGAGCGGCGGGTCGAGCGGGCGCGGTGAGCCGGGCCGTTCGCGCGGTGGGAGGCGGGCGGCAGGGGTGTCACCGCCTCCCGTAGGGGGGCCGGGGGGCGGCGGCGGTGCGGGGGAGCGGGGAGGCGGCGACGGTGGCGCTCGCGCGGCCCGGCGGTCCACCGGCCGCGCTCCTGCCGCCGTCTGCGGCCAGCTGAGCCCGGAGGGAGCGGGGGCGGCCCCGCCGGTGTCCGGGGCGGAGCATTTTGACCCGGACGGGGGGGTGGCGGTACGCTCCTGCTCTGTTATGCGTATTGGCTTGGTCGTTCTCACGCGAGGGGCCCTTACGCCGGTCCATCGGGCCGATGACCAGTGGCAGGCACTCGGGTTGCGTCCCCGTGGAGCCGCCAGGGCTGGTGCGATCGGTCGGGTGGCCTTGTCAGGACTCACTCACTGAAGAAGCGAAGGCTACGACCGTGCGTACGTACAGCCCCAAGCCCGGAGACGTGACGCGCCAGTGGCACGTCATCGACGCCCAGGACGTCGTCCTGGGCCGTCTGGCCACCACGGCTGCGAACCTCCTCCGAGGCAAGCACAAGGCGAACTTCGCCCCCCACATGGACATGGGCGACTTCGTCATCATCATCAACGCCGACAAGATCCACCTGTCCGGCAACAAGAAGACCCAGAAGATGGCGTACCGCCACTCCGGGTACCCGGGTGGTCTCCGCTCGGTCCGGTACGACGAGCTGCTGGAGAAGAGCCCCGAGAAGGCCGTCGAGAAGGCCATCAAGGGCATGATCCCCAAGAACAGCCTGGGCCGACAGGTTCTCTCGAAGCTCAAGGTCTACGCGGGTGACCAGCACCCGCACGCTGCTCAGCAGCCGGTCCCGTACGAGATCAGCCAGGTCGCGCAGTAGTTCCGGCCTCCCCCTAAGACCAAGAGAAAGATCTGAGGAGAATCGTGGCCGAGACCACTGTTGAGAACCCGGTCGAGGGCGAAGAGGTTTTCGCCGAGGTGACCACCTTCGAGTCGGAGGTTCCCGTCGAGGGCGAGTACACCAGCGAGTCGCTGGCGTCCCGCTTCGGCGAGCCGCAGCCCGCCGCCGGCCTCGGTCGTCGGAAGAACGCCATTGCCCGCGTCCGGATCGTCCCGGGCACCGGCAAGTGGAAGATCAACGGTCGCACCCTTGAGGACTACTTCCCCAACAAGGTGCACCAGCAGGAAGTCAACGAGCCCTTCAAGGTGCTCGAGCTCGAGAACCGCTACGACGTCATCGCCCGCATCTCGGGTGGCGGCGTCTCGGGTCAGGCCGGCGCCCTGCGCCTCGGTGTGGCCCGTGCGCTGAACGAGGCGGACGTCGACAACAACCGCCCGACGCTGAAGAAGGCCGGTTTCCTCTCCCGCGACGCCCGTGCGGTCGAGCGCAAGAAGGCCGGTCTCAAGAAGGCCCGCAAGGCCCCGCAGTACAGCAAGCGCTAATCCGCCTGCTCATCTGCTCGATACGTTCGCCCCGGCGGCACACCCCGTGCCGACCGGGGCGTTCGTCTATTGGCACCCCCAGGCGTATAACGACATAAGGCGTTCATACGCTAAAGAGGGCCTGCGACACCGTGAAGCCTGCTCCCGGACCCTCTGGGCGCGCGGGTGTGGCGTTGCCGCGACTCGCGTGCTCCGCGTGCCGTTTCGGCGTGGTGCTCCGGATGCCGACCCCTGTGTGGTGCTCGGCCTCCTGCGCGCCGTGTCGTGGGCAGGGAGCGGCTTCATTGCTTTGCTTTGGTTTGTCTTGGTTTGTTGTGCGGTTTCGAAGGACCTTCGGAGGACACCAGTGGGACGACTCTTCGGCACGGACGGTGTGCGCGGTGTCGCCAACGCGGACCTGACGGCTGAGCTCGCGCTCGGTCTGTCGGTCGCTGCAGCGCATGTGCTCGCCGAGGTGGGCACCTTCGAGGGGCATCGGCCGACCGCCGTGGTGGGGCGTGACCCACGCGCGTCCGGGGAGTTCCTGGAAGCCGCCGTTGTCGCCGGGCTCGCCAGCGCGGGCGTGGACGTGCTGCGGGTCGGGGTGCTGCCGACCCCCGCGGTGGCGCATCTGACCGGCGCGCTCGGCGCCGACCTCGGCGTGATGCTCTCCGCCAGCCACAACGCCATGCCGGACAACGGTGTCAAGTTCTTCGCCCGCGGTGGGCAGAAGCTCGCCGACGAGTTGGAGGACCGGATCGAGGCGGTCTACGAGCAGCACCGCACCGGTGAACCGTGGACGCGTCCGACGGGCGCCGGAGTGGGCCGGGTCACGGACTACGCCGAGGGCTTCGACCGGTACGTGGACCACCTCGTCGACGCCCTCCCGAACCGGCTCGACGGGCTGAAGGTCGTGCTCGACGAGGCGCACGGCGCGGCCTCCCGGGTCTCGCCCGAGGCGTTCACGCGGGCCGGGGCCGAGGTCGTCACGATCGGCACCGAGCCGGACGGCCTGAACATCAACGACAACTGCGGCTCCACCCATCTGGACCTGCTGAAGGCCGCCGTCGTCGAGCACGGCGCCCACTTCGGTGTCGCGCACGACGGAGACGCCGACCGCTGCCTCGCCGTGGACGCCACGGGCGAGGAAGTCGACGGCGACCAGATCCTGGCCGTGCTCGCCCTCGCCCTGCGCGAGGCCGGGAAGCTGCGCAAGAACACCGTGGTCGGCACGGTCATGTCCAATCTCGGCTTCAAGACGGCCATGGAGCGGGAGGGCATCGAGCTCGTCCAGACCGCCGTCGGCGACCGCTATGTGCTGGAGTCGATGAAGGCCGAGGGATACGCCCTGGGCGGTGAGCAGTCCGGCCACGTCATCGTGCTGGACCACGCGACGACCGGCGACGGCACCCTGACCGGCCTGCTGCTGGCGGCCCGGGTCGCCGCGACCGGCCGTACGCTCGCCGACCTGGCCGGGGTGATGCAGCGGCTCCCGCAGCTGCTGATCAACGTGCGCGACGTGGACAAGTCCCGGGTGGACAGCTCCCCGGAGATCGCCGCAGCCGTTGCCGAGGCCGAGGCCGAGCTGGGCTCCACCGGGCGCGTACTGCTGCGCCGATCGGGCACGGAGCCGCTGGTACGGGTCATGGTCGAGGCGGCCGACATCGAGCAGGCGCGGGCGGTCGCCGAGCGGCTGGCCGATGTGGTGAAGTCGGCGCTGGGGTAGGCGGTCCCCGGTCTCCGGTCCGCGGTCCTCGGTCCGCGTCCGGGCGGGTGCGCGCGAGTGAGCCGTGCCCGCCCGAGGCGTTCATGGTGCCGAGCGAGGCGTTCGTGGTGCCGGGCGCCGGAGCCTGCGCGGGGACGGCGGCGAGGAGCCGGACGAGCGGGCAGGGGATCAGAGCTTGCGCAGGGACAGCCGCCGCACCTTGTGGTCCGGCCCCTTGCGCAGCACCAGGGTGGCCCGGCCCCGCGTGGGCGCGACGTTCTCCACGAGGTTCGGCCTGTTGATGGTCCGCCAGGTCGTGGCGGCGTACGCCATGGCCTCTTCCTCGGAGACCTGGGTGTACTTGCGGAAGTACGAGGACGGGTTCTGGAACGCCGTCTCGCGCAGCTTCCGGAACCGGTCGAGGTACCAGGTCTCGATGTCCTCGGTGCGCGCGTCCACGTACACGCTGAAGTCGAAGTAGTCGGCGAGCCCCACCCTGGTCCGTCCGTCCTTGCCGGGCAGTGCGGGTTGGAGCACGTTCAGCCCCTCGACGATCAGGATGTCGGGGCGGCGCACGGTGAGCCGCTCCCCGGGCACGATGTCGTAGATCAGATGCGAGTAGACGGGTGCCGTCACCTCGTCCTTGCCCGCCTTGATGTCGGCGACGAACCGGGTCAGCGCGCGCCGGTCGTACGACTCGGGGAACCCTTTGCGCGATACCAGCCCGCGCGCCTTCAGCTCTTTCATCGGCAGCAGGAAGCCGTCCGTGGTGACGAGTTCCACCCGGGGGTGTTCGGGCCAGCGGGCCAGCAGCGCCTGGAGGATGCGGGCGGCGGTGGACTTGCCGACGGCGACACTGCCCGCGACCCCTATGACGAACGGGGTGCCGTGCTGCTCCCCGTGTCCGGTGCCCGTCTCCCCGAGGAAGGTGTTCAGGGCGCCGCGCAGGCCCGAGGTGGCCTGGACGTAGAGGTTGAGCAGTCGGGAGAGCGGCAGGTAGACGTCCCGGACCTCATCGAGGTCGATGACGTCCCCGAGCCCGCGCAGCCGCTCCACCTCCTCGGCGGTCAGCGGCAGCGGGGTCTTGTCGCGCAGGGCGCTCCACTCGGCGCGCGACAGATCGACGTACGGCGTCGCCGCGTGTTCGGCGCGTCGCTGGGTGCTCCGTGACGGCGAAGTGATCACGTGTTCATTGTCGCGGGAGTTGGGACGGAGCGGGGCGTGGGCTCGGTCACGTGGGGTGTGCGGTCGGGATCACGGCCATGCCCGTGATCCCGACCGCATGGCCGGCCGCCCCCACCGCAGGTTGGCCGATCAGGCGCGGGCTTCGCCCGTGCCGCCCTGCCCCGTGCCGCCCTCCCCGGAGGGGCCGATCTGCTCCGTCGCCCCGCCGAAAGGCAGAACCAGGGTCCTCTTGGCCAGCAGCCAGGTTCCGTCCACCTTGCGGAACGTGTCCTCGTAGTGCCCCACATTCGCCGGGAGCCGAGGCGGCACCAGTGTGCCCTCGGTGTATCCGTCGACCCGATAGGTGGCGAAGTACGTGGTGGCGGTGGCGGAGAAGGCCGAATCCACGGTCGCCAGGATGTTGGTGCACATACGGCGCGACAGACGGTCCGCGGGGCGGGATCCGAAGTAGTCGCGCAGCGCATCACGGCCTTCCACGCGACGGCCGTCATAGGGCCATTCCCAGACCCCGTCAGCGGTGAAGAGGTCGGCGACCGAGCTCGGTTGCCCCAGGTCGAGCCTGTGGATGAATTCAAGGACCAGGCGTTCGATGGCTCGCTCCGCGAGCAGACGGTCCAACGGCGTCAGTGCTTCGGCGTCCATGGCCATGTCCTAGCAGGACCACGCCCGCATCCACGACCGAATATCCCGAGGCGAGCAGTTTTCAACCGGGTGCCGCCCCCTGCCGTGCCGCAGGGGACGCGGGACGAGATCGGCACGGAAGGAGGGCACCCGAGCCGGACGCGGACCGGGCGGATGGAACTGGGCGTGGCGGGAGGGAAGTCGGCCGTCACCTCCCGCCGAGTGCGATCTCCGCCCAGACGGTCTTGCGGGGGAAGGGGCCCACTTGCACGCCCCACAGGGCGGAGAGCGCCCCGACGATCAACAGCCCACGGCCCGTCATGGATGGGGCGTCCGGGCCGGGAAGCCGGGGCAGCACATCACCCCGGGCGTCGGTGACTTCGATACGGAGCGTGTCGCCGTGGACGGTCAGCCCGACGCGGAAGTCCCTGCCCGCCACGTCACCGTGCAGCGCGGCGTTGGAGGCCAGCTCGGCGACGACCAGCTCGGCGTCCTCCAGCGGCAGCCCCCAGGAGCGGAGCCGTTCGGTCGCCAGCAGCCTGGCGAGCCGGGCGCCCCGACGGGTGGCGGAGAGCTGGATGGTGAACGTGCCGTGGCATACACGCGGTTGGGTGATTTCTCGATTCACGTCACTCAGCGTGGCCGACGCTGCCTACGCTGAACAGCGATGACATGGGTACGGACGGTGACTGTCCAGCGGTGGTACGGGGCTGTCCATCCAGTACGGCGCCCCGCGCGGAACCGTGCGGGGCGCGGGAAGGGAGGCGGATGTCGTATGGCGGACGAGGGCGAGGGCGTCGGTGGCAGCGAGCGCATCGGCATCGAGGACATCGGGATCCTCGGGGCGGATGGGGGCGACGGGGCGGATGACGCCGACCAGTGCGTCGACCTGGACGACGACTCGGGCGCGGTGATCGCGGCGGTGGGCCGCCAGATTCGGCTGTGGCGGGAGTCGGCGGGGCTGCGGGCGAAGGACCTGGGGGACGCGATCGGGTACGGGGAGAACCAGGTCTACAAGGTGGAGGGCGGAAAACGCATCCCCAAGCCGGAGTTCCTGGACAAGGCGGACCAAGTCCTGGGCGCGGGCGGCAAGATCGCCGCGATGAAGAAGGACTTGAGGGAGGCGCGATACCCGAAGAAGGTCCGGGATCTGGCCAAGCTGGAGCAGGCTGCGGTTGAGGTCGGGGCTTATGCCAACGGTGTCGTGGACGGGCTGCTTCAGACCGAGGAATACGCCCGTGCCCTGTACAAGGAGCGGCGCCCCGCCTACACCGAGGACCAACTGGACCGCTTGGTAGCTGCACGGATGTCCCGCCAGGACATCTTCAAGCGAAGCCCTGCACCGCTTCTGACCTTTGTTCAGGAGGAGGCGACGCTCAGGCGGCCCACTGGCGGGAAGCCGGTTCTGCGGCGGCAGCTTGAACACCTGCTGGAACTGAGCACGTTGAGGCACGTGGAGGTTCAGGTCATGCCAACCGAGACCGAGGAACACGCGGGGCTGGCGGGCGGGCATCGGGTGCTTAAGCTGAGAGACGGCACGTCTGTGGGGCTCAATGAAGTTCAGCTCACGAGTCGGCTGATCAGTGATCCCAGGGAAGTCCAAATCCTTGAGATGCGATACGGCATGATCCGAGCCCAGGCGCTGACCCCTCGGCTGTCACGGATCTTCATCGAGAAACTGCTGGGAGAGACATGAGCGCGAAGTCCTCGTCCGGAGCCACCTTCGAGCTGACGTGGTTCAAAAGCAGCTACAGCACCAATGACGGACCCTCGTGCGTGGAGGTCGCTGTGGTGCCCGGCGCAGTGCGTGTGCGCGACTCGAAGGACGTACGGGGCCCGCACCTCGGGTTCGGGCCGGACACCTGGGCGGAGTTCGTGGCGTACGCGTCCGCCCGCTGAGCGTCGGCCGTTCCACCCGTTCCCGCCTCGCTCCCGTCGTCAGGGGAGTGGGGCGGTCCGCTTTGCCGGGGAGCCCGGATGGGCCCGCGCCCGCCCACGATGGCCGGAAAGACGGATGTGGTGCGGTGAGTCCGCTGCCGAACGGCGAGATCACCGAACTGGTCGCGCTGTGCACCGATGCGCCGTTCGAGTCGGTACCGGTGAACGCCTCGCGGCCCGGGTCTTCGGTTCCAGTGGGGTGCTCGCCGCCCGGCGGGGCTGACGGACTCGGCGGACCGCCGTCCGTCGCCCCGTCTCACCTGACCGGGCTCGTCGGCCTCCCCGGGCGTGCCCGAACGGCGGGTCACGCTTCGGATTGCGCCTCCGGCGCCGGGCCGCACGCTGGGCAGGGAGGCCCGGGGCGGTCGACCCGCCCCGCGCCCGTCTTTTCCCGCAGCCGAGAGGACGGAGGAAGTACGCATGCTCACGTTGACCACGCGCGACGGTGTGGAGATCTTCTACAAGGACTGGGGGCGGGGCCGCCCGGTCGTCTTCTGCCACGGCTGGCCCCTGAACGGGGACGCCTGGCAGGACCAGCTCAAGACGGTCGCGGACAACGGGTACCGCGGCATCGCCCATGACCGGCGCGGCCATGGCCGTTCCACCCCGGTCTGGGACGGCTACGACTTCGACACCTTCGCGGACGACCTCGACGACCTGCTCACCCGACTGGACCTGCGGGACGTCACGCTGGTCGCGCATTCGATGGGCGGCGGGGAACTCGCCCGCTACATCGGCCGGCACGGCACCGGCCGGATCAGGTCCGCGGTGCTGCTCTCCTCGATCACGCCGCTGATGCTCAAGGGCCCCGACAACCCCGAGGGCGTGCCGCAGTCCGCCTTCGACGACATCAAGCGGGGCATCCTCGCCGAGCGTTCGCAGTACTGGAAGGACGCGGCCGTCGGCTTCTTCGGCGCGAACCGGGGCGGTCACAAGGTCACCCGGGGCAACCAGGACGCGTTCTGGCACATGGCCATGGCCGAGACCATCCAGGGCGGTGTCGCCTGCGTCGACGCCTTCGCGGCCACGGACTTCCACGAGGACCTGAAGAAGTTCGACATCCCCGTGCTCGTCGTGCACGGCGACGACGACCAGATCGTCCCGATCGACGCCACGGGCCGCAAGACCGCCGCACTCGTCGCGGACACGACCTTCAAGGTCTACGAGGGCGGCTCCCACGGCATCGCCCTCGTCCCCGGGGACAAGGAGAGGTTCAACCAGGACCTGCTGGAGTTCCTCGGGCGCTGAGACCCCCGACCTGCGTCGGGTTCCCGGCTCCCGCCCCGCCATCCCGCCTGGGCCGTGCGGCGGCGTGCCCCGTCGTTCCGGCCTCCTTCTGCGACGATGCGGGCGAAGGGGGAGAAGTGGAGGGAAAGGGGTGAGTAGGTAAGGAGAGGGATAACTCCCTTGAAAACACTGGAGAGCGGCAAAGGGTAGGAAAGAGCGAGGGAGGAAGGGAACGGTATGTGCGGGATCGTCGGATACGTCGGTGGACAGTCGGCACAGGACGTCGTCGTCGCGGGGCTGAAGCGTCTTGAGTACCGGGGCTACGACTCGGCGGGCATCGCCCTGCTCGCGGACGGCGGGCTGGCCGCGGCGAAGCGGGCGGGCAAGCTCGTCAATCTGGAGAAATCCCTGTCCGAAGCCCCCCTCCCGGCCGGAACCACCGGGATCGGGCACACCCGCTGGGCCACCCACGGAGCGCCCACCGATGTGAACGCGCACCCGCACCTGGACAACGCGGGCCGGGTCGCGGTCGTGCACAACGGGATCATCGAGAACTTCGCCCGTCTGCGCGCCGAACTCGCCGGACGCGGCCACGACCTGACCTCCGAGACCGACAGCGAGGTCGTCGCCCACCTCCTGGCCGAGGCGTTCTCGTCCTGCGCGGACCTGGCCGAGGCGATGCGCCAGGTGTGCCGGCGGCTGGAGGGCGCCTTCACCCTCGTCGCCGTGCACGCGGACGCGCCCGACACGGTGGTCGGGGCCCGGCGCAACTCGCCGCTCGTCGTGGGGGTGGGCGCAGACGAGGCGTTCCTGGCCTCCGACGTGGCCGCGTTCATCGCCCACACCCGCTCCGCGATCGAACTGGGCCAGGACCAGGTGGTGGAGCTGCGCCGCGAGGGAGTCACCGTCACCGACCTCGACGGCAGGCCCGCGACCGTGCGCGAGTACCACGTGGACTGGGACGTCTCCGCCGCCGAGAAGGGCGGCCACGCCTCCTTCATGCTCAAGGAGATCGCCGAGCAGCCCCGGGCCGTCGCCGACACGCTCCTCGGGCGGATCGACGGCGCGGGCGCCCTCCACCTCGACGAGGTACGGATCGCCCCCCATGAGCTGCGGGAGGTCGACAAGGTGGTGGTGGTCGCCTGCGGCACCGCGTTCCACGCCGGGCTGATCGCCAAGTACGCCATCGAGCACTGGACCCGGATCCCCTGCGAGACCGAGCTGGCCAGCGAGTTCCGCTACCGTGACCCGATCCTCGACCACCGCACCCTCGTCGTCGCGATCTCCCAGTCGGGCGAGACGATGGACACCCTGATGGCCGTACGGCACGCCCGCGAACAGGGCGCCAAGGTCCTGGCCATCTGCAACACGAACGGCTCCACCATCCCCCGCGAATCCGACGCCGTGCTCTACACGCACGCCGGACCCGAGGTGGCGGTCGCTTCCACCAAGGCCTTCCTCACCCAACTCGTCGCCTGCTACCTCGTCGCCCTGTACCTCGGCCAGAACTGCGGCACCAAGTGGGGCGACGAGATCCGCACCGTCATCCGCCAGCTCTCCGAGATCTCCGGGGCGGTCACCCGCGTGCTGGGGACCATGGAGCCGGTCCGGGCGCTCGCCCGGTCCCTCGCCGACCACGACACCGTGCTCTTCCTGGGGCGCCATGTCGGCTACCCGGTCGCCCTCGAAGGCGCGCTCAAGCTCAAGGAACTCGCGTACATGCACGCCGAGGGCTTCGCCGCGGGCGAACTCAAGCACGGGCCGATCGCGCTGATCGAGGACGGTCTGCCGGTGGTCGTGATCGTGCCCTCGCCCCGCGGCCGGTCGGTGCTGCACGACAAGATCGTGTCCAACATCCAGGAGATCCGGGCCCGTGGCGCCCGCACCGTCGTCATCGCCGAGGAGGGCGACGAATCGGTGGTCCCCTACGCCGACCACCTCATCAGGATCCCGGCAACGCCTACGCTGCTTCAGCCGCTGGTCTCGACCGTGCCGTTGCAGGTCTTCGCCTGCGAACTCGCGACGGCCCGCGGCAACGACGTGGACCAGCCGCGCAATCTGGCGAAGTCCGTGACCGTGGAGTAGCGCGCACGCCGGCCGGCTTGCGTGCCGGAAAGCCGCCGAGCGAGCGAGTGATGAGGGAACGCCTGTGATCATCGGGGTGGGGATCGACGTGGCCGAGATCGAACGGTTCGGCGCGGCGCTGAAGCGCACGCCGCATCTGGCCGACCGGCTCTTCCTGGAACGGGAACGGCTGCTGCCCAGCGGCGAGCGGCGCGGCATCGCCTCGCTCGCCGCCCGGTTCGCCGCCAAGGAGGCCATCGCCAAGGCGCTCGGCGCCCCGGCGGGGCTGCTGTGGACGGACGCCGAGGTCTACGTCGAGGACAGCGGGCAGCCCCGGCTGCGGGTCCGCGGCACGGTCGCCGCACGCGCGGCCGAGCTGGGCGTACGGCACTGGCATGTGTCGCTCAGTCACGACGCGGGAGTGGCGTCGGCCGTGGTGATCGCGGAGGGTTGAGCCATGCGTACCGCCTACAGCGTTCAGACCGTGCGGGCCGCCGAGCGCGCCCTGATGGACCGGCTGCCCGAGGGGGCTCTGATGCAGCGCGCCGCGGCGGGGCTCGCGGCGGCCTGCGCCGACCTGCTGCGACGGCGCGGACGGGTGTACGGGGCCCGGGTCGTCCTGCTCGTCGGCAGCGGTGACAACGGGGGTGACGCGTTGTACGCGGGCGCCCGGCTGGCCCGCCGGGGCGCCGGGGTGCGCGCCGTGCTGACCTCGCCGGGCCGCGCCCACGCGGGCGGACTCGCGGCGCTGCTCGCGGCGGGCGGACGGGTGGTGGAGCCGGGTACGGGACCGGGTGACGGCACGGGACCGGTGGCGCATGCGGGACCGGAGGTGGACGACCCGGTGACGGCCACCGCCTGGGGCGGGCGCGTCGACCTCGTCGTGGACGGGATCACCGGCATCGGCGGACGCGGCGGGCTGCGACCGGACGCCGCCGCACTCGTGCGGGCCTTCACGGCGACCGGCGCGGCCGTCGTCGCCGTCGACCTGCCCAGCGGGGTCGAGGCCGGCACCGGCGAGGTGCTGGGCGAAGCGGTGCGCGCCGACGCGACCGTCACCTTCGGCACGTACAAGCCGGGCCTGCTCATCGACCCGGCCGCCGAACACGCGGGCGCGCTGCGCCTGGTCGACATCGGGCTCGGGCCCGAACTGCCAAAGGTGCCCGACCTGGAGGCGCTGCAGTACGCGGACCTCGCCGCGCTGCTGCCGGTGCCCGCGGGTGAGAGCGACAAGTACCGGCGGGGCGTCGTCGGAGTGGTCGCCGGATCGGCCCGCTATCCGGGGGCGGCCGTGCTGGCCGTCTCCGGGGCGCTGCGCGGCGGCGCCGGTGCGGTGCGGTACGTCGGTCCGGGCGGCGGCGCGGTCATCGCCCGCCACCCGGAGACCCTGGTGCACGCGGGCCCCCCGTCGAAGGCGGGGCAGGTGCAGGCGTGGGTGGTGGGCCCCGGCCTGGGCGACGGCGCGGAGGCCGCCGAGGCGGTCCGCGACGTGCTGGCCGCCGACGTCCCGGTGCTGGTCGACGCGGACGGGCTGCGGCTGCTCGATCCCGAGGCCGTACGGGCGCGCACCGCGCCGACCGTGCTCACCCCGCACGCGGGCGAGGCCGCCGCCCTGCTCGGCGTCCCGCGCGAGGAGGTCGAGGCCGGGCGGCTCGCCGCCGTACGCGAACTGGCCGCACGTCACCGCGCCACGGTCCTGCTGAAGGGTTCGACGACCCTGGTCGCCACCGCCGACCGGGACGTCCCCGTACGGGTCAACCCGACCGGTACCTCCTGGCTGGCCACGGCGGGCAGCGGGGACGTCCTCTCCGGGCTGACCGGCTCCCTGCTGGCGGCGGGCCTCGCCCCGCGCGACGCCGCCTCCGCCGGTGCCTACCTGCACGGCCTGGCCGCCCGGTTCGCCGCCGACGGCTCGCCCGTCGCCGCCCAGGACGTCGCGGAGGCCATCCCGGCGGCGTGGCGGGACGTACGCGTCTGAGTGATCCTGGGCACAGGCCACGACGGGCCACGACAGGGCGTGACGGGGCGTGCGGACAGGGGCGCCGGCACGGCCGGGAGCGCGGGCGCGGGCGGCGCACGGACGGCGCCCGCGTCGACGGCGACCCGCGCCGGAGGCGCCCCCGCACCGCGGGCGCCGGCACGTGGCGACACGCGCCGACAGGAGGGCCGGCCATGAGCAGGAGAAGCGACGGCAGCGTCAAGGTACGCGTACGCCGGGTGTACGACCCGCCGGAGGACGGCGACGGCACCCGCGTCCTGATCGACCGGCTCTGGCCGCGCGGCGTGGCCAAGGAGCAGGCCGAGATCGACCGGTGGCTCAAGGACGTCACCCCCTCGAAGGAGTTGCGCTCCTGGTACCACGAGGACCGCACCGGCGCCCGCTACGACGACTTCGCCGCCCGCTACCGGGACGAACTCGACGACCCCGTGCACACGGCGGCGGTCGGCGAACTGGTGGACCTGTTCCACGAGGGCGGCCCGGTCACCCTGGTCACGGCGGTCAAGGATGTGCCGCACAGTCATGTCCCGGTCCTCGTCGACCGTCTGGAACACGAGCTGCGCCACCGCTGAGACCGGTCCCCGGCGGTGCGGTGGGCCCGGCGGCGCCCCGTTCCCGGTTCCTTCCGACCGTGCACCGAAAAGGCACATCTGGTGCCTCTGAGAGACTGGGGCACGATGAACGAGACAGCGTCCTTGAGAGCCCGAGCCGAGATCGACCTCGCCGCACTGCGTGCGAACGTGCGCGAACTGCGCGCACGGACGGGCGGCGCGCAGCTCATGGCCGTCGTCAAGTCCGACGCGTACGGGCACGGAGCGGTGCCCTGCGCGCGGGCCGCGCTGGAGGCCGGGGCCACCTGGCTGGGCACCGCGACACCGCAGGAGGCGCTGGACCTGAGGGCCGCCGGTCTCGGCGGCCGGGTGATGTGCTGGCTGTGGACACCCGGCGGGCCCTGGCGCGAGGCGATCGAGGCCGACGTGGACGTGTCGGTGAGCGGCATGTGGGCGCTGCGCGAGGTCGTCGCCGCGGCCGAGGAGGCCGGCGTTCCGGCCCGGGTCCAGCTCAAGGCCGACACCGGGCTCGGGCGCAACGGCTGCCAGCCCGCCGACTGGCCCGAACTGGTCTTTGCCGCCCGCGCCGCCGAGCAGGCGGGCACCCTCCGGGTCACCGGCCTCTGGTCCCACTTCGCTTGCGCCGACGAACCCGGCCACCCCTCCATCGACCGGCAGTTGAACGCGTTCCGGGACATGGTCGGGTACGCGGAGAAGGAGGGCGTCGAGCCCGAGGTCCGGCACATCGCGAACTCTCCGGCGACGCTCACCCTCCCCGAGACCCACTTCGACCTCGTGCGGACCGGGATCGCGATGTACGGCCTCTCGCCCAGCCCCGAACTGGGCACCCCGGCCGACTTCGGGCTGCGCCCCGTCATGACGCTCACCGCGTCGGTCGCCCTGGTCAAGCACGTGCCGGCCGGTCACGGGATCAGCTACGGCCACCACTACACGACCACCCGGGAGACCACCCTGGGCCTGGTGCCGATCGGTTACGCGGACGGCATCCCGCGCCATGCCTCCGGCCGGGCACCGGTCCTGGTCGGTGGAGTACGGCGGCGCGTCGCGGGCAGGGTGGCGATGGACCAGTTCGTCGTCGACCTCGGCGGGGACGAGGTCGAGGTGGGCGGCGAGGCCGTGCTCTTCGGCCCGGGGGACCGCGGCGAGCCGACCGCCGAGGACTGGGCCCGGGCCGCCGACACGATCGCGTACGAGATCGTCACCCGGATCGGGGCCCGGGTGCCCCGCGTCCATCTGGGGGCGACCCCGGCCGAGTCCTGACGGCCGAACCCCCGGGGCCCGCCACGACGACCCGGCACGATCCGATCACGACCGGGACGGACCGGTCCCGGCCCGGCGGGCACGACAGCGTCGGGCACGAGGAGAACGACGGGCGCGCCGGACAGGCCGGGCACGACCGACACGACCGACGAGGAGCGCGGCACGGTGAGCGAGATCAGCGCGGCGGACGCGGCGACGGCCGGCTGGCGGCGGGCCGGGATCGCCGGGGCCGCCATAGGCGTGCTCGCGGCGGGCGCTGCGGCCGGTGTCGCGGTCGAGCGGCTGACCGTGGGCCGCGGCATGCGCAGGCGGGCCAGGCTGGCGCTGGACGCCTCGGGCCCGTACGGCTCGGTGCGCGGGCTGCCGGGCCGGGCCGTCGCCGACGACGGCACCGAGCTGTACTACGAGGTCGACGAGGTCGAACCGGACGGCGCGGCGCCGCTGGGCGGGGGCGGTGGGGACGACGGGAACGCGGAGACCAGTACCGGCGCCACGGGCCATGGCACCCGCCGCCGCAGGCTCTTCGGCCGCAAGGCCCCCGCGCCCGTCACGATCGTCTTCAGCCATGGCTACTGCCTCAACCAGGACTCCTGGCACTTCCAGCGGGCAGCGCTGCGCGGCCTGGTCCGTACCGTCCACTGGGACCAGCGCAGTCACGGCCGCTCGGAGCGCGGCCGGGCCCAGGCGGACGGGGTGGCGGTCGGCATCGACCAGCTCGGCCGGGACCTGAAGGCGGTCATCGACACGGCGGCGCCCGAGGGCAGGCTGGTGCTCGTCGGGCACTCGATGGGCGGCATGACGATGATGGCGCTCGCCGAGCAGTACCCCCAGCTCATCCGGGACCGGGTGGCCGCCGTGGCGTTCGTCGGCACATCGAGCGGGAAGCTCGGCGAGGTCACCTTCGGGCTGCCGCTCGCGGGCGTGAACGCGGTGCGGCGCGTGCTGCCCGGGGTGCTCAGGGCACTCGGCTCCCAGGCCGAGCTGGTGGAGCGGGGGCGCCGGGCGACCGCCGACCTGTTCGCCGGGGTGATCAAGCGGTACTCGTTCGGCTCGCGGGACGTCGACCCGGCGGTGGAACGGTTCGCCGAGCGGCTCATCGAATCCACCCCGATCGACGTGGTCGCCGAGTTCTACCCGGCCTTCACCGAGCACGACAAGAGCCACGTCCTGCCCGCGTTCCGGGACATCCCGGTGCTGATCCTGGCGGGCGACAAGGACCTGGTGACGCCCAGTTCCCACAGCGAGGCCATCGCCGACCAACTCCCCGAAGCGGAACTGGTCATCGTCCCGGACGGCGGCCACCTGGTGATGCTGGAGCACCCGGAGACGGTCACGGACCGGCTGGCCGACCTGCTGGCGCGCGTCGGCGGGATGACCCGCACGGACTAACGTTGGCGGACATGGAAGCACCGCACAACAGCCCGCTGACGCAGGTACCGCAGAGCGGCCCGATGGCACAGGAGCCGCACGGCGGGCCGGCGGCCGGGGCGGACGAGGGCGCCGGTCCGGACACCGTCACCGTCGGCCTGGCCGTCGACTCCCCCGAACAGATGCAGGCCCTGGGCCGTCGGCTCGCCCGGGTGCTGCGCCCCGGCGACCTCGTGATGCTGACCGGCGAGCTCGGCGCCGGGAAGACGACGCTGACCCGAGGGCTGGGGGAGGGCCTCGGCGTGCGCGGCGCCGTCACGTCCCCCACCTTCGTGATCGCCCGCGTCCACCCGTCCCTGACCGGCGGCCCCGCGCTGGTCCACGTCGACGCGTACCGGCTGAGCGGTGGGCTCGACGAGATGGAGGACCTGGACCTCGACGTGTCGCTGCCGGAGTCGGTGGTGGTCGTGGAGTGGGGCGACGGCAAGGTCGAGGAGCTGTCGCAGGACCGGCTGCGGGTGCTGATCCACCGCGCGGTCGGCGACACGGACGACGAGCGGCGCACGGTGACACTGGTCGGCGTCGGCGCACGCTGGGCCGGGCTGCGCGAGGCCCTGGACGGCTGACGGGCCGGGCCGGGGGCGGCCCCGGGGCCGCCCCCGGCACACTTTCCGACAGAGTGTCGGTAAATTCTTGCGCCGGGCAGGGCGGGCGTGGTCACATGGATGACGAAAGCGGGTTAGGTCTGCCTGACCATGCCTTCCATCGGAGCCTCAGGAGGCATCCATGACGACGCCCGCCGAACGTGAAGTGCCGCCGCCGTCGATGCGCGACCTGCTGGCGGCCTGTGCGGCGGCGACGGCGGTCTCGACACCGCCCCCGCCGTCCGAGGACCGCGCCGCGGACACGGCCGCGCCGTGCGCCGACGCCGGTACCGGGGACGGGAGCGACACCTCCGACACCGGCACCGCCGCCGAGTCCGAATCCGCATCCGACGACGCCGACGGCCTCGGCGACGATCCCCTGCTCGGACGCCGGGCGGGCTGAGTCCCGGCCGGGGGCGAATCCAAGAGGTGGGGGCCGCTGCCCGGCCCCGCCTGCGTCAGGCCGCCCGGTCGGCCGTGCGGATCACCGACAGGGACTTCCCCCGCCGCGACCCGCGACCTGGGCCCGCCGGAGGACGCGGTCGACCCGCTGGACGCCGGCGTGGCGAAGCCGCTCGGCCCGCTGACCGGCTGCGCGCCGCGCGGCGGCCGGGCCCGGTGCCGGTGGTCAGGGGACGACGACCACCGAGGTGCGGGTCCACGCGAACTTCCACAGGGCGTCCCCGTCGGCCCGGGACATCCGCACGCCGCCCGTCTTGAGCGACGGGTCCGGGCTCTCCATCGAGCCGTCCACCGCCGCGCTGAACCCCACGGTCAGCCCGTCGACCACCGCGAACCGCACCACGTGCTCGATCATCACGCCGTCCGAGCCCTTGGTGGGGTCCTCCCGGCGGCTGGTCACCTGGTACGTCCCGGGCGCGGGACTCAGCGCGCTCGGCACGACCTCGAAGGTCCTGAGCACCTTCTCGTTCTCGTCGACGAGCCACACCCGGCGGTCGGCCAGGGCGTACACCGTCCGCTTGCCGGTCCCGGACTCCGCGGGCGGCGCGGGCGGGGTCTCCTTCTTCTTCTCCGGCTTCGCGGGCGCGGTGGCGGTGGTGGACGCCTTCGGTTTCGGGGCCGCGACGGAGTCGGGCGCGTTCGCCGATGCCTGGTACGCCAGGACACCGACCACGGCGAGCGCCGCCGCGGTGAGCCCGGCCACGATTCCCGAGCTGCCCCTAGACACCGTGCGCGCCCCTTTCGCCTCGTCCACCAGCACAAGCGTTTGTCGTACAAGCGTTTACGTCGTTAGGTCGTACCCGCGTGTGCACGGTGACGGTAGCAGCCGGGACCGGCCCCACCCGTCCCGCCGGGACGCCGGACGGCGGCGCGGTGCCCCGTCCGGCGGAGCCTTAGGCTGTTTGCGTGCTCTTGCTCGCCTTGGATACCGCCACCCCCGCCGTCACCGCCGCCCTGCACGACGGGACCTCCGTCGTCGCCGAGTACCGACAGGTCGACGCCCGGAGACACGGGGAGCTGCTGCTGCCCGCCGTCGACCGGGTCCTCGCCGAGGCCGGTACGAAGCTCGACGCCGTGACGGACGTGGTCGTGGGCGTCGGCCCCGGCCCGTACACCGGGCTGCGGGTCGGGCTCGTCACGGCCGCGACCTTCGGTTCGGTGCTCTCCGTGCCCGTCCACGGGCTGTGCACCCTGGACGGGCTCGCGTACGCCGCCGGGCGGGACGGCCTGGAGGGCCCGTTCGCCGTCGCGACGGACGCGCGCCGCAAGGAGGTCTACTGGGCGCGGTACGAGGACTTCCGCACGCGGGCCACGGAACCCGCCGTCGACCGCCCCGCCGACATCGCCGGGTCGCTCGCCGGACTGCCCGTCGTCGGCGCGGGCGCCGTCCTCTACCCGGAGGCGTTCCCGGACGGCCGGGGCCCCGAGCACGTCGCCGCGGGCGCGCTGGCCGCCCTCGCCGCCGAGCGGCTCGCCGCAGGGGAGGAACTGCTGCCGCCCCGGCCGCTCTACCTGCGCAGGCCCGATGCCCAGGTGCCGAAGAACTACAAGGTGGTCACCCCGAAGTGACGAGCACCACTGCCGTACTGCGCGAGATGCGCTGGTGGGACATTGCCCCGGTGCTGGAACTCGAAGCCGAGCTGTTCCCGGACGACGCCTGGTCGGCCGGGATGTTCTGGTCCGAGCTGGCGTACTCCCGAGGCCCGGACGCCACTCGCCGCTACGTCGTCGCCGAGGACCCCGCCACCGGCCGGATCGTCGGTTACGCCGGTCTCGCCGCCTCCGGGGACCTCGCCGACGTGCAGACGATCGGCGTCACCCGCGACCACTGGGGCGGCGGTCTCGGCTCCGCGCTCCTCACCGACCTGCTGAAACACGCCACCGCCTTCGAGTGCGCCGAGGTGCTGCTCGAAGTCCGCGTCGACAACACCCGCGCGCAGAAGCTGTACGAACGCTTCGGCTTCGAACCGATCGGCTTCCGCCGCGGCTACTACCAGCCGGGCAACGTGGACGCGCTCGTCATGCGCCTGAACGTCCACGAGGACGTGCGCGACGCGGCGGACCGGGCGGCGCACGGAGACGTACAAGAGCCCGTATCGGAAACAGGGACTGACTGATGGCTGACGAACCGCTTGTACTCGGCATCGAGACCTCCTGCGACGAGACCGGCGTCGGTATCGTCCGGGGCACCACCCTGCTCGCCGACGCCGTCGCCTCCAGCGTCGACACCCACGCCCGCTTCGGCGGCGTCGTCCCCGAGATCGCGTCCCGCGCGCACCTGGAGGCGATGGTCCCCACCATCGAGCGCGCCCTCAAGGAGGCCGGGATCAGCGCCCGCGACCTCGACGGGATCTCCGTCACGGCAGGCCCCGGTCTCGCGGGCGCGCTGCTGGTCGGCGTCTCGGCGGCGAAGGCGTACGCGTACGCGCTCGGCAAGCCGCTCTACGGGGTGAACCACCTGGCCTCGCACATCTGCGTCGACCAGCTGGAACACGGTCCGCTGCCTGAGCCGACGATGGCGCTGCTGGTCAGCGGCGGCCACTCCTCGCTGCTCCTCGCGCCGGACATCACCAGCGACGTCCGGCCGCTGGGCGCGACCATCGACGACGCGGCGGGCGAGGCGTTCGACAAGATCGCCCGGGTGTTGGACCTCGGCTTCCCCGGCGGCCCGGTCATCGACCGGCTGGCGCGGGAGGGCGATCCGGCGGCGATCGCGTTCCCGCGCGGTCTGACCGGTTCACGCGATCCCGCGTACGACTTCTCCTTCTCCGGTCTGAAGACCTCGGTGGCCCGCTGGGTCGAGGCCAAGCGGGCGGCGGGGGAGGACGTGCCGGTACGGGACGTGGCGGCGTCCTTCCAGGAGGCCGTGGTGGACGTGCTCACCCGCAAGGCCGTCCAGGCCTGCAAGGACGAGGGCGTCGACCACCTGATGATCGGCGGCGGCGTCGCGGCCAACTCCCGGTTGCGGGCACTGGCCGAGGAGCGCTGCGAACGGGCCGGCATCCGGCTGCGGGTGCCCCGGCCGGGGCTGTGCACGGACAACGGCGCGATGGTCGCGGCACTGGGCGCGGAGATGGTGGCCCGGGGCCGTCCCGCGTCGGACCTGGAACTCTCCGCGGACTCGTCGCTGCCGGTGACCGACGCCCACGTACCGGGCGCCCACGCGCACGGCCACGGTCATGGTCACGACCACGACCACGACCACGTCCACGAGATCAGCAAGGAAAACCTCTACTCATGAGCGGAACGACCATCGCGCTGATGTGGGAGGCCCGCGCCACCACGGGCCGGGGCGCCGAACTCCTGGAGTGGGCGCGCGCCCGCGCGGCCGAACTGGCCCGTGAACCGCTGCGGCGCGAGGTGCTGCGCGCCCCGCAGGACCGGGTCCTGGTCATCACCTGGTGGGACGCGGCCTACGGCGACGAGCTGCCCGAACTCCCGGAGCCGGAAGCCGAGGTGATCACCCGCCCGGTGCACCGCTGGCGCTTCGAGTCCCTGGGCGCCGTGGAGTCCGCCGACTGAGCGGGTCGGCGGGTCGGCCGTGCGGGCCGCTGACGGTCGGGCCGATCCGCCGGCCGGGCCCGGATGCGGCCTGCGGCGGCGGGCAGGGGAAGCTGGGTCCGTACCCGCGGCCGGCCGTGCGGGCCCGCGCCTGATCGGCCGGGCCCGGGTGCGGTCAGGCGGGCGCCGAGCCCGGTCGGTCGGGCCGGGTGCCGAGGCGGAGCAGCCCGTCGACGATCGCGTCCAGTTCCTCGGCCACCTCGTAGTCGGCGGCGTACTCCCGCCAGCGGTCCCTGATCCCGGTGAGCCGGGGCAGGGCGGCGGCGTCCTCCTCCGTGAGCATCTCGGGGAAGTACCGCGTGTTCGGCGGGTTCTCGGCGCGGCGCTCGGCCGCCCTGCGGAAGACCAGGTCCGCGTAGACGTAGCTCCAGATCGCCCGGTACGCGCGCACCGAACGGGCGGGGGAGAGGCCGCAGGCGAGGGCGCAGTCGATGATCTCCTCGACCATCCACAGCGCGTTCCTGTCGGTGAGTTCGCCCAGCGCCAGGATGTCCAGCACCCAGGGGATCCGGGCCAGGATGCCGTGCATGTGCACCGCCACCGCGAGCAGCCGCTCGCGCGGGTCCTCGGGCAGTTCGGGGCGGGGGAAGGCGTTCGCGGTGCCCGACAGGGTGAGCATCAGCAGCTCGTCCTTGTCCCGCACGTAGTGGTACAGCGCCATCGGTGTGGAGCCGAGCTCCTTCGCCACCCGCCGCATGCTCAGGGCGGCCACGCCCTCCTCCGCGATGATCCGGCGCGCGGTGGCGACCATCGCATCCGGGTCGAGTCTGCGCGGCCGTCCGACGGGCCGCTTCTTTGCCGCCCGCTCCTGGTCGGCCGCGCCCTTGCCGGGCGCCCGTCGACTGCCGTCCGCCCGCTTCTTCGCCGCTGCCCGGGGCGTCCCCGGATCCGGTGTCTCCTCTGTCCCTGGCACCCCGGCATTGTCCCCCGTCCAGCGAGCGCCCGCCCGTGCCTGCCCGTGCCGTCGGGCAGACGGCGACGCCGTCGGGTCGCAGCCCCGCAGCCCCGCCGTCAGGCCGCAGCCTCGCCGTCAGGCCGCAGCCCCGCCGTCAGGCCGCAGCTACGCCGCCAGGCGGCAGCCCCGCCGTCAGGCCGCAGCCACGCCCAGCGAGTGGGCGCCCAGCGCCTTCGGCGCGCCCTCCTCGTAGAACACGTCGAGGTCGACGATCGTGAACCCGGCGGCCGTCAGCATTCCGGCGATCGGCCGGGTCAGATGGCAGCCCGCCAGCAGGCGCCGTTCCAGCGGATCTAGGCGGCGCTGTCGGCGGCGCACGTCCTCGTCCTCCTCGGGCGCCAGCCCGTGCTCCAGGAAGTGCAGGGTTCCCCCGGGCTTCAGTACCCGCCGCACCTCGCGCAGCGCCCCGTCGGCGTCCGGGATGGTGCACAGCGTGTAGGTGGACAGGGCGCCGTCGAAGGTGTCGTCGTCGAAGGGCAGGTACTGGCTGTCCAGCGCGGCGCGTCGCACCGGGGTGCGTCCGGCGTCGATCCGCTCGCGGGCCAGCCGCCAGGCGAGGTCGGACGGCTCGATCGCGGCCACGTCCGTGACGGTGCCCGGGTAGAACGGCACGTTGTGCCCGGAACCGAACCCGATCTCGATGATCTCGCCGTACAGGCCCTCGCAGACCCGGCGCCGCAGCGGCTCGGTCCGCTTCATCCCGCCGACGGCGTCGACGATCCGGGGCACGATCCGTTCGGCGTAGAACCCCATGGCGAACCTCCGTGTGGCGTCTCCGCACCCAGCATGGCACCGGGGCGGCCCTCCCGCTACGCGCCGTCGGCCGGGAGGAGGAGGCCCTGAAAGGGCCGTCCTGTCGACTCCGGCGGTCGCCCGAGGACGGCTGCGGCACCTCGCCGCGTCGTCGGAGCGCCCGCGTACACACCGGTATGCGGGCACTCCTCCGCCTCGCGACGCACCACATCCGGCGCCGCGCGCCGGTCCGCCGCGGACCACGCACCGGTGCCGCCACGGACCACGCGCCGGTCCGCCGCGGATCATGGGACAGCCCCTGCCCGATAGGGTCGGCCCCATGTCGCCGCGCCCCCAACTACCGCCGCCCCCACCACCCGTGGAGATACGCGCCTGGCCCGACCACGAGGCGATGCTCGCCGACCGGGCCGCGGTGCTCGGGGATCTGGTGAGACGGCACATCTCGGTCGGGCGGCTGGCGCTGCTGTGGCTGTGCGCCGCGCTCTGCGCGGTCGGCTGGTCGCTGGTGAGCGCAGCGATGATCGCGCTCCAGGAGACGTACGACATCTTCGGCGCCGTGCTCGCGCTGATCCTTGTCGTCATGGGCGTCTGCTGCGTGGGGCCCGCCGTCGCGCTCGTGGCCGTCACCGTGCGGCGCGACCGCGATATCCGCCGACTGCTCGCCGCCTGGGGCGCGTTGGCCCGCGACCCGGCCCGGGACGCGGGGCTGCGGATGCCGGGGGCGGCCCTGGCCTGGCTGCTGATGTCCTACGCGCTGTGCGCGCTCGGGCTGTACCTGTGCTTCGCGTTCCCGGCGACCGACGAGGCGGTCAAGGAGACCTACGGACTGGTCGCCCTGGTCATGGGGCTCGGGACGATCGCCTGGGTCACCGGACTGATGGGTGTGGTCAAGGCGCTCGCCCACCGCCGCTGGGTGATGCGGGCCCTGTCCGGGGCGCCCGCCCCGCAACCACTGTTCTCCGCCGACGGCGGCGCGCACCGCTGACGGTCGGGCCTTATTCTGTCCGGACACATGGAACCGGACACATGGAACCGGACACATGGGCCGGTGCACCGGGGGTACGGACGGGACGAGGGGGCGTCGCATGGCGTGGTACTGGTGGGTGCTCATCATCTTCTGGACGGGCGGCTTCGGCTGGGTCGTCGACAATGCCCGTACCGCGCTGCGCAACCGGCACGCCCGCAAGCTGGAACTCCTGGAGGCCGCCCGACAGGAACGGCTGGCCGTCGAAGCCGCCGCACGGCCGCCGGAGCCGGTCTGCGGCTGCACCCACCACCTCGCCAAGCACGACAAGCAGGGCAGGTGCCACGAGCGGGTCGAGGTGCCGACCGCCTGGGACGAGTCCAAGAAGCCGGTCCGCTTCGAGCCGGGGCAGTGCAACTGCCAGCAGTACGTGGGCCCGCAACCACTCTCGCAGGTGTACGCCGACGACCTGACCGACCTGGCCTGACCGGCCCCGCCCGACCGACACCTCGCCTGACCGACCTGGCCCGGCCGAGCTGGCCTGACGGCCCCGGCCGTCAGGCGGGGCCGGCCAGCGGGCGGCCGATCAGCACCGTCGGCGCCCCGGCCACCCGGGTGAGGAACACCGTGGCGGCGTTCGGTCCCCGCAGCTTCATCCGGCGGCGCAGCTCCTCCGGTTCGACGGCCGAGCCGCGCTTCTTCACCGTCAGGACGCCGACCTCCCGCTCTCTGAGCAGCGCCTTCAGCTTCTTCATGTTGAACGGCATCCGGTCGGTGATCTCGTACCCGGTGGTGTACGGGGACGCGTACGGGCGGTCGCCGGTGACGTACGCGATGGTCTCGTCGATCAGCCGCCCCCCGCACCGCGTCACGATCTCGGCGACGAGATGGGCGCGGATGACGGCGCCGTCCGGCTCGTACAGATAGCGCCCGACCGGGCCGACCGGCGGGGCGGGCGGCGGGGCCGAGGACCACAGACCGGCCCCGGCCGGGAGCACCGTGGCACGGTACGAACCGGCCGTGAAGCCCTCGCCGAACCAGAGCACCGCCTCCTTCACGTCGCCCCCGTCCGAGATCCACTCGGCCTCCGCCTGCTCCGGGATCGCCTCGTGCGGGATGCCGGGCGCGATCTTCAGTGCGGCGCGGGGGGCCCGCAGCGCCGCGCCGGTCGCCCAGGACAGCGGCGGTGAGTACGCCTCGGGGTCGAAGACCCGTCCCCGCCCGCCGCGTCGGGCCGGGTCGACGAAGACCGCGTCGTACGGCGAGGTGTCGACCTCGGTGACATCGGCGCACCGCACCTCGATCAGGTCCGCCAGGCCGAGCACGTCGGCGTTGGCGCGGGCCACCTCGGCGGTCAGCGGGTCCCGGTCCACGGCGAGGACCCGGATGCCCGCACGCGCGAAGGCGATCGCGTCGCCGCCGATCCCGCAGCAGAGGTCCGCGACGCTCCGCACCCCGCCCGCCGCGGCGAAGCGCCGTGCCCGATGCGTGGCCACGGACGTGCGGGTCGCCTGCTCGACCCCGTTCGGGGTGAAGAACATCCGGTAGGCGTCCTCGGCACCGAACTTCGCCACCGCACGCTGCCGCAGCCGTGCCTGTCCCAGAGCCGCCGACACCAGGGCGGCCGGGTGCGAGCGGCGCAGCCGGGTGGCGGTGGCCAGCTCCCGGGAGGGGTCGTACGACCGCAGCTCGTCCAGCAGTGCCGCCCCCTCGGGGGTGCGCAGGGCCAGGAAGGCGGCGAGCGGATCGTCGGTGCCGGGCGCGGCGCCGAACGTGGCATTCGAGTTGTTCGGTCCGGTCGGGCCGGGCGTACCGGCCGGGTCGTTCGGGGCGAGAGCGTTCACCCGTCCCATTGTGGGCCAGTCGGGGTGGTGGACCAGTCGGGTCGAACAGCGGGACCGGCGGTGGTGTCGGACCGGAGCGCCCCGCGTGAGCTGGCAGTATGCGACGCCACATCATTTATACGACTAATGCGAAAAAAGGAAGAATCAGCCATGGCAGCGTGTGAACCGGGCCTGCGCGTGTCCCGCGGGCCGTGTTCCGCGGGGCGCCGGCCGACCCGCGCGGTCCTGGCCGCGCTTCTGGTCGCCGCCGTCGGTACGGGGTGCGCCTCCGGGGCCGCGGAGCGGATGGACACCGGCCCCGAGCTCCGGACCGGCGCCTCCATGGGCCCCTTCCCCGCGCTGCCCACCGAGCCGCCCCCCGGACAGCCCGGCGGCCCCGGGTACCGGGCGGGGGCCGGTGCGCCTGCCGACCGCGGTGCCCCGGCCGCGGGGCGCGAGAACGCGAAGCTCGCCCCGGCGGTACGGGCGGCCCTCGCCAAGAAGTGGGGGCTGGCCGGTACGCCGCTGATCGCGCCCCCGCCGCCCGCCGCCAAGCCGCGCGTCGCCACCCGGCAGGGGTTCGAGGTCACGGGCGGCGACGCCTCCCTGCCACCGGTCTTCACGACCGTCCCGACCAAGGACCGGGTGGTCTTCCTGACCATGGACGACGGTGCGGAGAAGGACCCCGAGCTGCTGCGGATGATGGACGAGCTGGACATCCCGTACAGCGCGTTCCTCAGCGACCACGAGGTGGGCGGCGACTACGGGTACTTCGGCGAGGCCCAGCGGCTGGGCGTCACCCTCAACAACCACACCCTCAGCCACCCCTATCTGCCCGGCCTCTCGTACGAGGAGCAGAGGCGCGAGATCTGCGGACAGCAGGACGTCATCGAGAAGCGGTTCGGGAAGCGGCCCGTGCTCTTCCGCCCGCCGTACGGCAACTACAACCGGGACACGCTGCGCATCGCGAAGTCCTGCGGGATCAAGGCCGTACCGCTCTGGAACGCGGAGGCGTTCCCGGACCACATGGAATGGCGTGAGGGCGACGGGAAGCTGCGTCCCGGCGACATCGTCCTCACGCACTTCCGCGGCCGGAACGAATGGGGCGCCGGCATGACCGACCTGGTCCGCGCCGTCATGAAGACGATCACGGACCAGGGGTACGCGGTGGCCCGGCTGGAGGACTACGTATGAGCCGGGTGGGGCGGGGGCGCGGGCGTGCCGGCCGGTCGCCGCGACGCCGGCCGGAGCGCTGCTGACGGTCGCGGCCGGGTGTGCGCAGCCGGCCGGCCCGGTCGAGCGGCTGGGCCGCAAGGCCGCCCGCGAGCGCGCCCTCTCCGCCCGAGGCCGGAAACCTCGGGCCCTGTCCGCGCCCGCGGGGCCGCCCGCGCCCGGACCGCGGCGCGGGCGGCCGGTGCGCTCGGCCGTCCGGGTCCCGGCATTCGCCGTTGCCGCCGCCGCTGAGGCACGGGCGGCCGGATCGGCCGGAACCGTGGGTGGGAACGGGCCGGGACTGCGCCGTGCCGCGGTCCGGGACGGGGGGAACCTTGACGCCACGACTGGCCGAATTGGCACTCCGCTTGACCGAGTGCTAATCGCGGTCATAGTCTCGGTGCTGGCACTCACCCCTGGAGAGTGCCAGCAGTACTGTGCGACGGGCCGGTCCGGCACCCGCGACGACGGATCAACCTGGTCGCCACACTCAGACTCTTAACCCCGTGAGATCTCCGAAGGGGGAGACCGGATCGTGTCGACCGCCAGCACCAAGGTTGCGATCAAGCCGCTCGAAGACCGCATTGTGGTCCAGCCGCTCGACGCCGAGCAGACCACGGCCTCCGGCCTGGTCATCCCGGACACCGCCAAGGAGAAGCCCCAGGAGGGCGTCGTCCTGGCCGTGGGCCCGGGCCGCTTCGAGAACGGCGAGCGCCTTCCGCTCGACGTCAAGACCGGCGACATCGTGCTGTACAGCAAGTACGGCGGCACCGAGGTGAAGTACAACAGCGAGGAGTACCTCGTTCTCTCGGCTCGCGACGTTCTCGCGATCATCGAGAAGTAATTCACCCACGTCTGCTTCCGTTCCGCGCCCCTGGCCCCGTGCGTCATGATCAGCCGGGCGGCCGGGGGCGCGGTTCGTTCGAGAGGAAAGCTCAGCTCCCATGGCGAAGATCCTGAAGTTCGACGAGGACGCCCGTCGCGCCCTCGAGCGCGGCGTCAACAAGCTCGCGGACACGGTGAAGGTGACGATCGGCCCCAAGGGCCGCAACGTCGTCATCGACAAGAAGTTCGGCGCCCCCACCATCACCAACGACGGTGTCACCATCGCGCGCGAGGTCGAGATCGAGGACCCGTACGAGAACCTCGGTGCCCAGCTGGTGAAGGAGGTCGCGACCAAGACCAACGACATCGCCGGTGACGGTACGACCACCGCCACCGTGCTGGCCCAGGCGCTGATCCGCGAGGGTCTGCGCAACGTCGCCGCCGGTGCCTCCCCGGCCGCCCTGAAGAAGGGCATCGACGCCGCGGTCGGGGCCGTGTCCGAGGAGCTCCTCGCGACCTCCCGCCCGATCGACGACAAGTCCGACATCGCCGCCGTGGCCGCGCTCTCCGCGCAGGACCCGCAGGTCGGCGAGCTCATCGCGGACGCGATGGACAAGGTCGGCAAGGACGGTGTCATCACCGTCGAGGAGTCCAACACCTTCGGTCTGGACCTCGACTTCACCGAGGGCATGGCCTTCGACAAGGGCTACCTGTCCCCGTACATGGTGACCGACCAGGAGCGTATGGAGGCCGTCCTCGACGACCCGTACATCCTGATCCACCAGGGCAAGATCAGCGCGATCCAGGATCTGCTGCCGCTGCTGGAGAAGGTCATCCAGGCCGGTGGCTCCAAGCCGCTGCTGATCATCGCCGAGGACGTCGAGGGCGAGGCCCTGTCGACCCTCGTCGTCAACAAGATCCGCGGCACCTTCAACGCCGTCGCCGTGAAGGCCCCCGGCTTCGGCGACCGCCGCAAGGCCATGCTCGGCGACATCGCCACCCTCACCGGTGGCACCGTCGTCGCCGAGGAGGTCGGCCTCAAGCTCGACCAGGTCGGCCTGGACGTGCTCGGCTCCGCCCGTCGCGTCACCGTCACCAAGGACGACACCACGATCGTGGACGGCGGCGGCGAGCCCGGCGACGTCAAGGGCCGGGTCAACCAGATCAAGGCCGAGATCGAGGCCACGGACTCCGACTGGGACCGCGAGAAGCTCCAGGAGCGCCTCGCGAAGCTGGCCGGCGGCGTGTGTGTGATCCGCGTCGGTGCCGCCACCGAGGTGGAGCTCAAGGAGAAGAAGCACCGTCTGGAGGACGCCATCTCCGCGACCCGCGCCGCGGTCGAGGAGGGCATCGTCTCCGGTGGTGGCTCCGCGCTGGTCCACGCCGTCAAGGTCCTGGAGGGCAACCTCGGCAAGACCGGCGACGAGGCCACCGGTGTCGCGGTCGTGCGCCGCGCCGCCGCCGAGCCGCTGCGCTGGATCGCCGAGAACGCCGGCCTGGAGGGCTACGTCATCACCTCCAAGGTCGCCGAGCTCGACAAGGGCCAGGGCTTCAACGCCGCGACCGGCGAGTACGGCGACCTGGTGAAGGCCGGCGTCATCGACCCGGTCAAGGTCACCCGCTCCGCGCTGGAGAACGCCGCGTCCATCGCGTCGCTGCTGCTCACGACCGAGACCCTGGTCGTCGAGAAGCCGGCCGAGGAGGAGGCCGAGGCCGGTCACGGCGGCCACGGCCACGCGCACTGACACATAGCTCCGGCTCCGGCCACTGAGGCCCGGTATCCCGTCGCGGGGTACCGGGCCTCGGCATGTGTACCGACACCGCCGCGGGCCCGCGCACCTGAACGGGCGCGTCCTGCGCGTGCTGATCGCCGTGAACGGCCGATCGTGCCGCCCGGCCTGCCCGGTCTGGGGCAGGCGAACGGCCCGTGACCGGGGCCACGGGCCGGGGGAGGGGCGGGCGGCGGGCCCGCCGGGGTCATGCCGAGCGCGTCAGCGCCCCCGCGCGGACCGGATCCGCGAACGGCCGCCCCTGCACGTACCGTTCCAGCTCGTCCAGCGCCTGGTCGGCCATCCGGTGCAGCTCACCGCCGAGCGAACCCGCCACGTGCGGGGTGAGCAGGACGTTCGGCAGCTCGTACAACGGCGAGTCCGCGGCCGGGAGTTCGGGGTCCGTCACATCCAGTACCGCGTGCAGCCGCCCCGACACCAGCTCGGGCAGCAGCGCTTCCTCGTCGACCAGCGAGCCCCGCGAGGTGTTGATCAGCGTCGTCCCGGTCGCCATGGCCGAGAGCTGTGCCGCGCCGATGAGGTGGTACGTCTCCGGGAGCTGCGGCGCGTGCACCGAGACGACCGAACTGTCCGCGCACAGCTCGTCGAGCGAGGTGAGCCGTACGCCGAGCCGGGCCGCCTCCGCCTCGTCCACGTACGGGTCGTACAGCAGGACGTCCAGGTCGAAGGGGCGCAGCAGTTCGATGACGCGCCGGCCGATGCGGGAGGCGCCGATGATCCCCACCGTGCGGTGGTAGTTGCCGGAACCGTCGAGTTCGGTGAGCCAGTCGTGCTCGGCGCGCAGGGCGCGGTAGCGGTCGGCGGAGTGCAGGACGCGCTTGTTCGCGAACAGGATCGCGGCGAGCGTGAACTCGGCGACCGGCAGCGCGTTGGCCCCGGCCGCGGAGGCGACGGCGATGCCGCGTTCCCAGCAGGCGTCGGTGATGTGGTGCTTCACCGAACCGGCCGCGTGCACGACGGCCCGCAGCCGGGGCGCCGCGGCCAGTACCTCGGCGGTCAGCGGTGTCGCGCCCCAGCAGGTGAAGAGCACTTCCGCCTCGGCGAACGCGGCGGCCACCTCGGGCGACGGATCGGTCAGGTCGTGGGCGACGAGGTACGGGTCGGTGCGGGTGAGGGCGGCCAGGCGGGTGCGGTGGCGGTCCGCGAGCAGTCGGTCGGCGATGCCCGGACCCATCGCGAGCAGGGTCGTCGGCCGGTTGTCAGTGGCGTGGGGCATGGTGGTACCCGTACTCCTCGGGGCTCGTGAGGGGCTCGTGGGAAGGGTCACTTGACGCTGCCGGCGGTCAGTCCGGCCTTCCAGTGCCGTTGGAGCGAGACGAAGGCGACGATCAGGGGGACGACGGCGAGGAGCGAACCGGTGACGACGAGCGGGTAGAAGCTCGGCTCGCCATGGGTGTTGGTGTTCCAGGAGTACAGGCCCAGGCTCAGCGGGAACAGCTTGCGGTCCGAGAGCATCACCAGGGGGAGGAAGAAGTTGTTCCAGATCGCGGTGAACTGGAAGAGGAAGACGGTCACGAAGCCCGGCATGATCATGCGCAGGCCGATGGACCAGAAGACGCGCAGCTCACCGGCACCGTCGATACGGGCGGCCTCCAGTGCCTCGTTCGGTATGTAGCCGGTGCTGAACACCCGGGCGAGATACACACCGAACGGGTTGACGAGTACCGGGATCAGCACCGACCAGTAGGTGTTGACCAGGCCCGTCTTGGAGGCCAGCAGATACATCGGCAGGGCGAGCGCCGTGGTCGGGACGAGCACGCCCATCAGCACGAGAGCGAACAGCTTCTCCTTGCCGCGGAACTCGTACTTGTCGAAGGCGTACCCCGCGGCCACGCAGATCAGGGAGCAGACGACCGCCCCGACGCCCGCGTACAGGAGGCTGTTGAGGTACCAGCGGAAGTAGATGCCGTCGCCGTAGGAGGCCAGGTTCGACAGGTTCTCGCCGAGGTTGAAGCCCTTGAAGGAGAACGCGTTGCCCGCGAGCAGGTCACCGGTGTCCTTCGTGGCGGCGGTGACCAGCCAGACGAGGGGGAAGAGCATGTAGACGACGGAGAGCAGGAGGAAGCCGTTGACCGCGGTCTTCGACATCCAGCGGCCGCGGGAGGCGGGGGTGTTCATGCTTTCTTGCCCTTCCGGCCGGTGAAGCGGGTGACGACGAAGGACAGCAGCGCGGCCGTGAGTGCCAGCAGGATGGACGCGGCCGCGGCGAGGCCGTAGTCGTTTCGTTCGAAGGCCGCGGTGTACGCGTACATGTTCGGCGTCCAGGAGGAGGAGACGGCGGAGCCGGTCCCCTTGTTGAGGATCAGGGGCTCGGTGAAGAGCTGGAGCGAGCCGATGATCGTGAACAGCGCGACCATCACCACCGAGGCGCGGATCAGCGGCACCTTGATGCCGATCGCGATGCGCCAGGCACCGGCCCCGTCGACCGTCGCCGCTTCGAGGACGGAGCGGTCGATGGCCTGCAGCGCCGCGTAGAAGATCACCATGTTGTAGCCGAGCCACTCCCACAGGGCGATGTTCACGACGGAGGGAAGGGCGCCCTCGGGCGAGAAGAAGTCGAAGCGGAGACCGCCGGCCTCCATCGCGCTGACGACCGGGCTGAGCTGGGGCGTGTAGAGGTAGACCCAGATCAGCGCGGCGATGATGCCGGGCACGGCGTGCGGCAGGAAGAGCGCGAGCTGGAAGAAGCGGCGGGCACGGGCCAGCGCGGAGTCCAGCAGCAGAGCGAGGGCGAGGGCCCCGACGAGCAGCAGCGGAATGTAGAACAGGCAGTATCCGAGGAGTACGCCGAAGCCCTCGCGGAACGCCCGGTCGCCGAGGGCCGCCATGTAGTTGTCGAGTCCGCTGAAGACGGTCTCTGTTCCGCCGAAGCCCAGGCCGGACTGTTTCTCGGTGAACAGGCTGAGCCAGACCGCGTATCCGATCGGCAGCACCATGGCCACGGTGAACAGTACGAAGAAGGGCCCCAGCAGGACGGCGGCGGCTCTGGTCGTCCGGGCGTGTTTCATCAGCCTGCGTCCTCGACCTTCAGACCGCGCTTCTTCAGCTCGGCGACCGTGGCGTCGTGGCCGGCCTTCACCGCGTCCTTGATGGTGGTGGAGCCGCTGGCGACCTTGCCGAACTGGTCCTTGATGACGGTGTTCGTGGTGCCGGTCGTCGGGCCCCAGCTCCAGTTCTGGCCGATGGACGCCGCGGCGCCCTCGAACACCTGGTAGATGTCCTCGCCGCCGTAGTAACCGGCGTCGAACGCCTTCTTCGCGACCGGGCGCAGCTCGGCGGCGGCCGGGAAGGCGCTGGAGGTGCCGGACTCGATGCGGGCCTTGATGCCCTCCTCGGTGGTCGACATCCAGGTGGCGAACTCGACCGCGGCCTCGGCCTTCTTGCTGTCCTTGGTCACCGCGAAGGTGGAGCCGCCGAGCATGCCGCTGGCCGGCTTGCCGTCCCAGCTCGGCATCGGGGCGACGGCCCACTTGCCGCTCTGCTCGGGCAGGGTGCCCTTGAGGACGCCCGCGCCCCAGGCGGCGCCGAGGTAGCCGATGGTGCCGCCGTTCTTGAGCGAGTTGGTCCACTCGGGGCTGAACGAGGCGTTCGAGCGGATCAGGTCGTCGTCGAGCATGCCCTGCCAGTAGTCGGCGACCTTGTTGGTGGCGGCGTCGGTCGTGCCGACCTTCCAGGTGTCGCCCTCGGGCTTGTACCACTGGGCGCCGGCCTGCCAGGCCATCGCCTGGAACGTGGTCGGGTCGTCGGGGAAGAAGGTGCCGATCCGGGCCTTCTTGTCGGCCTTCTTGACCTTCTCGGCGGCCTTGCGGAAGTCGTCCCAGGTCTTGGGGACCTCGACGCCGTACTTCTCGAACAGGTCCTTGCGGTAGTAGAAGGCCTGAGGCGAGGCGTCGAACGGGACGGCCCAGCTCTTCCCGCCGAGCGTGGTCAGTTCCACGGCCTGCGGGAGCAGCTTCTTCTTGATGTCGTCGGTGAAGTACTTCCCGATGTCCTGGAGCGCGCCCTGGCTGACGTACTCCGGAAGCTGCGGGTACTCGATGGAGACCAGGTCGGGGGCGTTGCCCGCCTTCACCGCGTTGGAGATCTTGGCGTAGCCGCCCGCGTTGCCGGACGGGATCTCCTCGTAGACCACCTTGATGTTCTTGTGCGAGGCGTTGAACGCGTCAACGACCTCCTTGGACCCCTTGGCCCAGCCCCAGAAGGTGATGCTGACGGGCTTCCCGTCGCTTCCGGCGGCGGAACCGTCGTCACCGCTGCCGCCACAGGCCGTGAGAACGGCGAGGGCGGTGGCGGCGCCGACGACGGCGAGGGACGTTCTGCTCGAACTGTGGCTCACAGCGAGACTCCTGAACAGGCGACGACATTGGCGTTGGCCGAGATCTTTCGACCAGCCGTGACCGAAGTCAAGAGCGAAAGAGCGATTGATCGAAAAAAGATCAGATACGTTACGTATCGATGCAGGCGGAATGCCCTGAGTTGCCAAAAGGGGAGGAACGGGAGAACGCCGGTGCTTCCGCCCGTCCCGTCCGCCGTTCCCGCGCTCCGCCCCCGGCCTGCTTCGTGCCGGACGGGGCACCGGGCGCTCGGTCCCGTTCCCGGCCGTGCCCCCGCACGTGCCCGCTCGCCGGCCCGCTCACCGGTCCGCCGGCCCCGAAGGGGGCGCACCGCACGAGTTCCGGACCCTCAGCTGGGGGAGCAGCGTCACATGCCGCCGGGGCGCGCCCGTGCTCCGGCCGAGCCGTTCCACCAGCAGGCCGGCCGCGTGGCGGCCCACGTCGCGCTTGGGCGGCGCCACCGCCGTGAGCGGGGTGTCCGCGAGCCCCGCGACCTCGTCGTCGTAGGCGATCAGGGCCAGGTCGTCCGGCACCCGCACGCCCAGCTCGGCCAGGCGGTGCATCACCTGGATCGCGTCCACGTCGTTGTGGACCAGGGCCGCCGTCGCCACCCCCGAGCGGACCGCCTCGCGCAGCGCCTGCACGGCCTCCTCGAACGCGTCCGGCGCGAGTTCGGCGGGCACGGAATCGATCACGTCCTGCGGCGGGCGCAGCCCGAGCACGTCCAGGGCCTCCGCGTATCCGGACCGCACCGCCACGGCGGTCGGGGAGTCGGCGCGGGCCATCAGCAGCGGCGCCCCGTGCCCGAGGCCCACCAGGTGGCGCATGGCGAGCAGCACCCCGTACGCGTGGTCCGAGCAGACCCGGTCCAGGCCGTTCAGCGGGGAGCCCGCGGCGGGCCTGCGCTCCAGCAGGACGGTCGGCACGGGCAGTGAGGCGATCCAGTCGCCGAACGCGGCGGGGTCGCCGGGGTGCTGCCAGCCCGGCGCGATCAGCAGTCCCTCGGCGCCCGCGGCGAGCAGGCCCTCGGTGCGGGCCTGGTCCTCCTGCGGGCGGTAGTCGGAGATCCGCAGGATCAGTCGGGCGCCCGCCCGGCCGGCGGCCTCGTGGGCGCCGCGGATCACCTCGGCGAAGTAATACGTCGACGAGGGTGCGAGCATGCCCAGGACCAGGCCGCTCCCGCCGGGCGCCGGGGCGGGAGCGGCGGCGTCCCGCGGCCAGGACACCGAGCCGTGCACCCGGTCGAGCAGGCCCCGGCCGGCCAGCTCCTCCACGTCCCGGCGCGCGGTGACCGGGGAGACCCCGAGCTCCGAGGCCAGGTCCGAGACCCGGGCCGAGCCCCGTTCCCGGACCAGAGCCAGCAGGCGGTCATGACGTTCAGCAGCACTTTCGCGCACAGCGGCAGTCCCCTCGCAGTGTTGTGGCCCGGCCCCCGGACCGGCGGCGCCGGCTCCGTGGTCCGACCCTAGACCAACGTGATCGAACGACGGGAGTTTCGATCATTCAAACGCGATCCATTGACGCTCGATCAATCCGAGTCCAGGATTCCGGCAGTCCGAGTCCGAGTCCGAGTCCGAGATCGGGCCCGAGTGCGGGTCCGCGCCCGAGAGCCCGGGGTTCCGGCCACGCCGGTGCGCGCTGCCCGGTTCCCCCTGGCCGCCGGTTCGCCCCGGCCCCGGCCGTACGGCCCGCCCTCGATCGCTCGTCCCGACCCGGACCGCTCGCCCGGCCCCGTTCCCCACCGATCGTCCCGTTCCCTACTGATCGTCCGTTCCAACTGATCGCCCGATCCCGACTGTTCGTACGGAGGAATTGTGAGTCATTGCGTCACCGCGGTCGCCCTCGCGGCCCTGACGGCCGCCGGCCTGACCGCCGCCGGTCAGGGCACCGCGCAGGCCGCGCCCAACGGCCGTACCCACCACGTCGACTGCTCCGCCGATCGCCCTCCGCCAACGCGGGCATCTGGACCTTCAACACCGACGACACCGTCATCGAGTACAACGAGGTCTCCGGCGGCGGGAACACCCACGACGGGATGTCCTTCGACGCCGACGGCGCCTCACAGAACACGGTGTTCCAGTACAACTACAGCCACGACAACAAGGGCGGGTTCCTGCTGATCTGCCCGTACAGCGGCGCGCAGACGGTCGGCACGGTCGCCCGCTACAACGTCAGCCGGAACGACGGCGCCCGACTGATCCAGAACTGCTGGGGCCCGATCCTCGACACACGGATCTACAACAACACCTTCCACAACAGCACGGAGATCCCCGGCCACCTCGTCCAGGACGACACCGGAAGCCCCGCCACCACCCAGCACGAACTGGCCATCCGCAACAACGTCTTCGTGAGCGAGGGCACCGGCGGCTACGCCTTCAAGAACCCGACCCCCGGGCTCTTTTTCGACCACAACGCCTTCCACGGCATCGACATGACCCGCCCCAACCCTGGTGGCATCACGGACGACCCGAAGCTCCGGGACGACTTCCGGCTCGGTGCGGGCTCGCCCGCCCTCGCCGCCGGGGCCGCCATCGAGGACAACGGGGGCAAGGACTACTTCGGCAACAAGCTGAAGCCCGGCGCCCCCAACATCGGTGCCTACGAGGGCCACGGGGTGCGATAGGCCCCACCGGGAGGCCGGGCGCCGGACCGTGCCCGGCCGGACGGGCGGCCGAGGCGCGGCGGACGGCGATGCGCCCGCCCGCCGCGCCTCGGCCCGCCGGACCACCGCCCCACGGCTGACGATCCGACAGGCCACCGCCGCGCGCGCCCGATCCCCGCGGCACCGGCCGCCGGGCCGGGAAGGCCGCGGCCGGGGCCCGTACCCCGGGGCCCCGCACCGGGAATCCCCGCGGCCGGACGCCCGGCCGCGGCGATCCGCTCACCGGCCCGCGAGGTTCCGTCCGTTCATCGGGGTCCGTACTTGCGGCCCGTCTTGGAGGCGACCCCTCCGAGCAGGTTGCGCGGCGTCACCTTCACGACCCCCATCAGCGCCTTGTACCGCGGATCCGGCACCGACAGCGACTTGCCGCGCGCCAGGTCCGTCAGGGCCGCCGCCACCAACTTGTCCGCGTCCAGCCACATCCAGCCGGGGATGCTGTCGGTTCCCATCCCCGCCCGCTGATGGAACTCCGTCCGTACGAACCCCGGGCACAGCGCCATCAGCCGCACCCCCGAGCCGGCCAGGTCCTTCGCCGCGCCCTGGGTGAACTGCACGACCCACGCCTTGGACGCGCCGTAGGTACCGCGCGGCACGAACGCCGCCACCGAGGCGACGTTCACGACACCGCCTCGCCCGCGCTCGCGCATCCCGGTCACGGCGGCCGAGGTCAGCCGCAGCACCGCCTCGCAGTGCACCTTGAGCATGCTCAGCTCGTCGGCCATGGGCACTTCCAGATAGCGGCCCTTGTTGCCGAACCCGGCGTTGTTGACCAGCAGGTCGATGGGATGCCGACGATCCGCCAAGCGGTCCTCGACCGTGGCGATGCCCTTGTCCTCGGACAGGTCGGCCCGCAGGACCTCGGCCTCGATGCCGTGCCGGTCGTGCAGTTCCGTCGCCTGCTCCCGCAGCCGCTCGGCGTCGCGCGCCACCAGCACCAGGTTGTGCCCGTCGGCCGCCAGTCGCCGCGCGAACGCGGCGCCGATCCCCGCGGTCGCGCCCGTAATCAGTGCAGTCGTCATGGGCGGCACGTTAGTGCCTGCCCGCCGGATCACGGCCGGGCGGCGGCCCGGACCGGCCCGGCCGCCGCCCGGCTCCCGCCCCCGTACCGCCGCCGTCCCGTGCGATCCGCTCTCCGCCCGCCGCACACGGACCGCTGCTCCACGCGGTCGCCGAGGGCGGCGGGCCGGGCTTTCGCACGTGGCGCACCGCAGGTCAGGTCAGCCCCAAAGGGGCTTATGGAGCATTAGCGCCTCGTCCAAGAGTTGCTTATGGTTGAGGTGTGATCGAAGCCCGTCACCTCCGTGTACTGCGTGCTGTGGCCGCCACCGGTTCGTTCTCCGCCGCGGCCCGCGAACTGGGCTGCACGCAGCCCGCGGTCAGCCAGCAGATGAAGGCCCTGGAGTCCTCCGCCGGAACGGCACTGCTGATCCGCACGGGGCGCGAGATGCGGCTCACGCAGGCGGGCGAGGCACTCGTCCGGCACGCCTCCGGCATCCTCGCCGGGCTCACCGCGGCGGAGGAGGAGGTCGCCGCGATCGCCGGGCTGCGCGCCGGCCGGGTCCGGCTCGTCTCGTTCCCCAGCGGCAGCTCCACCCTGGTGCCCGGCGCTCTCGCGGCACTGCGCGCGGCCCACCCCGGCACCCGGGTCTCCCTGGTCGAGGCCGAGCCGCCGCGCTCGGTCGAGATGCTGCGCGAGGGCGACTGCGACATCGCGCTGGCGTTCCGGTACGGCGCCTCCGGGGCCGAATGGGAGGACCTGGTCGTGCGCCCCCTCCTCACCGACCGGCTGATCGGCCTGGTCCCCGAAGGGCACCGGCTGTCGGCTCCGGGGCCGGTGGGCATCGCCGAACTGGCCGAGGAGTCGTGGATCGCGGGCTGTCCTCGCTGCCGTCGTCAGCTGGTGGAGGTCTGCGAGGAAGCGGGCTTCACACCCCGGATCGACTTCGCCACGGACGACTATCCCTCGGTCGTCGGCCTGGTCGGGGCGGGGCTCGGCGTGGCGGTGCTGCCGGAACTGGCGATCGAGTCGGTCCGTGCCAAGGGGGTCCGCACCGTGGCGGTCGAACCGGCCGTCGAGCGCGAGATCGTCGCCCTGACCCTCCCCGACCTGGCGCGGGTGCCCGCAGTGGCGGCCACCCTGGAGCAGCTGTCCCTGGCGGCCGCCCGCTGACCGGGGCCCGCCCATGGTCCGGCCCGGACCCGGTCACCCGGCTCGGGGCCTGCCTGTGACCCGGCCTCTCTCGGCGGCCGGGTGGTGGTGTTGAAGAAACGTTTTTGTCTCATGTCGTGCGGACGGACGGATCAGCCGTGTCCGGCGGGCGACGGAATGCCGCCCGACGGCGCCGCCGCCACCAGGCGGTTGCGGGCCCGTCCCATGAGCTCCTCGCGCTCGTCCTCGGTGAGTCCGCCCCACACGCCGTAGGGCTCTCGTACGGCCAGTGCGTGTGCTGCGCATTCAGCGCGCACCGGGCATCGCATGCAGACCTCTTTCGCCGAGTTCTCGCGGGCGCTGCGAGCCGCCCCGCGCTCACCCTCGGGGTGGAAGAACAGCGAGCTGTCGACCCCACGGCAGGCCGCCAACAGTTGCCAGTCCCACAGATCGGCGTTGGGTCCGGGTAGGCGGGAGAAATCTGCCATTGCTTGTCCCCTCAAACCATGCTGAGTCGGAAACGTCGTTGTCGTCCGGTACTGTCGGTTTTGATTGTGCCCATGACACTTACATCCACGGTGCAAGTAGATGTAAATATGACTGATTGCGAATCTAGCCACAGACACCGGGAAAAGGGAAGAAGACCCGCTAAATGGGGCATACCTTCATGTGAAAATCCGGCTGATGGCTGGATGATCCGCGTCGCTCTCCTCCGTGCACGCTTCCTCACGTAGAGTGCTGAACCCGACCGTCGGACCCGTAACTCTTTCGAGTGACCATCGTTGAGAGGGCGGAAGCGGTTGACAGAGAAAGCGATCGGGCAGGCGTCCGAGGGCGTCAACTGCTCAGGTGACGACTTGTGAACAGCCTGGAGGCTCAAGGTGACGCGCATCAGCTGCGGAGGGCGGCCATGACATCCGTCCTCGTCTGCGACGACTCCCCGCTTGCCCGAGAGGCGCTCCGGCGCGCGGTCGCGACCGTGCCCGGCGTCGAGCGTGTGACGACGGCGGCCAACGGCGAGGAAGTCCTCCGCCGCTGGGGCGCCGACCGTTCGGATCTGATTCTGATGGACGTACGCATGCCCGGTCTCGGGGGTGTGGAGACGGTGCGGCGGCTGCTCTCCGCCGACCCCGGCGCCAGAATCATCATGCTGACCGTCGCCGAGGACCTGGACGGTGTCGCGCTCGCGGTCGCCGCCGGCGCCCGCGGCTATCTCCACAAGGACGCCTCCCGCGCGGAGTTGCGGGCCACCGTCACCCAGGCGCTGGCCGATCCGACGTGGCGGCTCGCGCCACGTCGGCTGCGGTCGGCCGAGATGGGTGCCGCGCCGACGCTCACCGCGCGGGAGATCCAGGTGCTCGAAGGGATGAGCCACGGCCGCTCGAACGCCGAGATCGGACGCGAGCTGTTCCTCTCCGAGGACACGGTGAAGACGCACGCCAGGCGTCTGTTCAAGAAGCTCGGCGCCTCCGACCGTGCGCACGCCGTCGCACTCGGCTTCCGCTGGGGCCTGGTCCGCTGAGGAACCGGTCGTGACCGGCGGCCGATCGCCCTCCCGCCCGCGTTCCCGCGGATGGGAGGGCGCCACCGCCGTGCGCCCGGAGGGCCCCGTCCGCGTCGGCGGCGCCCTTCGGAACGGCCCCGGCCCGCGGACCCGACCGGACCGTTTCGGGCCCGGTCGGGTCCGCGGGGCTGACCGGGTTCGCCGGACCGACGGCATGTGACGCTTTCCGGCCGATGCCGCATCCTTGAGACGTGGAGTTCCTCGGGAACTATTCGGTCGAGCGGAAGGGGAGGGCGCAGGACATGACTTCCGGCGCACCCGCTCATAACGCTTCGGTGCACAACTACGAACGCGGCGGAGCGGAAGAAGCGACTCCGAGGCACCATGGTCCGATGCGCGACGACGAGACGACGGTGATCGGTGCACTGGTGCACCGTGCCGTCGAGGGCGATGCGCAGGCCACCCATGACCTGCTGGCCCACGTCCACCCGCTCGCGCTGCGTTATTGCAGGTCGCGGCTGAGCCGTCTGCCCGGCGACGCGCGCCACTTCGTCGAGGACCTGGCACAGGAGGTCTGCGTCGCGGTGCTCATGGCGCTGCCGCGCTACAAGGACACCGGCAAACCCTTCGAGGCCTTCGTCTTCGCCATCGCGGGCCACAAGGTCGCCGATCTCCAGCGGGCCGCGATGCGGCATCCGGGGTCGACGGCCGTGCCCTCCGACGAGATGCCCGAGCGGCCCGACGACTCGCTCGGCCCCGAGGAACGGGCGCTGCTCAACAGCGACGCCGCCTGGGCCAAGAAGCTCCTCGCCAACCTCCCCGACAACCAGCGCGAACTACTCGTGCTGCGGGTCGCGGTCGGTCTGACCGCCGAGGAGACCGGGCAGATGCTGGGCATGTCACCGGGCGCGGTGCGGGTCGCCCAGCACCGGGCACTGAGCAGGCTGCGGGCGCTCGCGGAGCAGTGAGCCCGCGGCCCGTCGCCGGGCACGGAGGGTTCCGCTCCCGGACCCGGGGGCTGTTCCGGGATTCCGTTTCGCGACCCGGAGCCGCCGTTCCGGGATTTCGTTCCGTGAATCCGCGGGTTTTCTCCGGCGGCGCGTCCCGCCCCGGGAGCGCCCCGTCCGGGGCGCGTCCGGCGCGGCGGCATTCTGTGTGAAGCTACAGAACCCCTGGGTGATCTTGCGTATGGAATGAGACGCGTGCGAAGGCCGTTAGCATGGACATCCGCACCGATCAAGGCCATTTGGGGAAGGTGTCATGACTGCAAACGTCGACGGAGTGCCCGAGAAATTCGCGACGCTCGGGCTGACATACGACGACGTGCTGCTGCTGCCCGGCGCGTCCGACATGGCGCCTGACCAGATCGACACCTCCTCGTACATCTCCAGGAACGTGCGGGTGAACATCCCGCTGCTCTCCGCCGCGATGGACAAGGTCACCGAGGCCCGCATGGCGATCGCCATGGCCCGGCAGGGTGGCGCCGGTGTGCTGCACCGCAACCTCTCCATCGCCGACCAGGCCAACCAGGTCGACCTGGTGAAGCGCTCCGAGTCCGGCATGGTCACCGACCCGATCACGGTCCACCCGGACGCGACGCTCAGCGACGCCGACGAGCTGTGCGCCAAGTTCCGCATCAGCGGCGTCCCGGTCACCGACGCCGCGGGCAAGCTGCTCGGCATCGTCACCAACCGCGACATGGCCTTCGAATCGGACCGCTCGCGCCAGGTGCGCGAGGTCATGACGCCGATGCCGCTGGTCACCGGCAAGGTCGGCATCTCCGGCGTGGACGCCATGGAGCTGCTGCGCCGCCACAAGATCGAGAAGCTTCCGCTGGTCGACGAGGCGGGCGTCCTCAAGGGCCTCATCACGGTCAAGGACTTCGTCAAGGCCGAGCAGTACCCGAACGCCGCGAAGGACAAGGAGGGCCGGCTGCTGGTCGGTGCCGCCGTCGGTGTCGCGGGCGACGCCTTCGAGCGGGCCCAGGCACTGATCGAGGCGGGGGTCGACTTCATCGTCGTGGACACCGCCCACGGCCACTCCCGGCTGGTCGGCGACATGGTCGCCAAGATCAAGTCGAACGCGTCCGGCGTCGATGTCATCGGCGGCAACATCGCCACCCGCGACGGCGCCCAGGCGCTGATCGACGCCGGTGTCGACGGCATCAAGGTGGGGGTCGGCCCCGGTTCGATCTGCACCACCCGGGTCGTCGCCGGTATCGGCGTCCCGCAGGTCACCGCGATCTACGAGGCGTCGCTCGCGGCGAAGGAGGCCGGCGTTCCGGTCATCGGCGACGGTGGTCTGCAGTATTCCGGTGACATCGCCAAGGCCCTGGTGGCCGGCGCGGACACCGTGATGCTCGGTTCGCTGCTGGCGGGCTGCGAGGAGTCCCCGGGCGAGCTGCTCTTCATCAACGGCAAGCAGTTCAAGTCGTACCGGGGCATGGGCTCGCTCGGCGCGATGCAGACCCGCGGCGACCGCAGGTCGTTCTCCAAGGACCGCTACTTCCAGGAGGGCGTCGCCTCCGACGAGAAGCTCGTCCCCGAGGGCATCGAGGGCCAGGTTCCCTACCGCGGCCCGCTCTCCGCGGTCGTCCACCAGCTCACCGGCGGTCTGCGCCAGTCGATGTTCTACGTCGGCGGACGCACCGTGCCGGAGCTCCAGGCCAGGGGCCGGTTCGTCCGGATCACCTCGGCGGGTCTCAAGGAAAGCCACCCGCACGACATCCAGATGACGGTCGAGGCACCCAACTACAGCAGGAAGTAACGCGCACGGCGCTCCCGAGGGGCGGACCCGGGCTTCTCGGCCACGCTGGGCGACCAGCGGGGGCCCGAGGACTCCCGGGGGCCGCCCCTCCGGCGTGTGTCGGGGATACTGGACAGCGCAGACATAGAGGGAAAGGCCACACCATCGTGACTGAGATCGAGATCGGGCGCGGCAAGCGCGGCCGCCGGGCATACGCGTTCGACGACATCGCCGTCGTTCCGAGCCGCCGAACCCGCGACCCGAAGGAGGTCTCGATCGCCTGGCAGATCGACGCCTACCGCTTCGAGCTGCCGTTCCTGGCCGCCCCCATGGACTCGGTGGTCTCCCCGCAGACCGCGATCCGCATCGGTGAGCTGGGCGGTCTCGGTGTCCTCAACCTGGAGGGGCTGTGGACCCGCTACGAGGACCCGCAGCCGCTGCTCGACGAGATCGCCGAGATGCCGGCCGAGTCCGCGACCCGCCGGCTCCAGGAGATCTACGCCGCCCCGATCCAGGAGGAACTGATCGGCCGGCGCATCAAGGAGGTGCGCGACGCCGGGGTCATCACCGCAGCCGCGCTCTCTCCGCAGCGCACCGCCCAGTTCTCCAAGGCTGTCGTCGACGCGGGTGTGGACATCTTCGTCATCCGCGGTACGACGGTCTCCGCCGAGCACGTCTCGAGCGCGGCCGAACCGCTCAACCTCAAGCAGTTCATCTACGAGCTGGACGTCCCGGTGATCGTCGGCGGTTGCGCCACGTACACCGCCGCCCTGCACCTGATGCGTACCGGCGCGGCCGGAGTGCTCGTCGGCTTCGGCGGCGGCGCCGCGCACACCACGCGCAATGTCTTCGGCATCCAGGTGCCCATGGCGACGGCGGTCGCCGATGTCGCGGGGGCCCGCCGCGACTACATGGACGAGTCGGGCGGCCGGTACGTGCACGTGATCGCGGACGGCGGCGTCGGCTGGTCCGGTGACCTGCCGAAGGCCATCGCCTGCGGTGCGGACGCCGTGATGATCGGCTCCCCGCTGGCCCGTGCGACGGACGCGCCGGGCCGTGGCCGGCACTGGGGCATGGAGGCCGTCCACGAGGACGTGCCGCGCGGCAAGCTGGTGGACCTCGGCACGGTCGGCACGACCGAGGAGGTCCTCGCCGGCCCCTCGCACTCGCCGGACGGTGCGATGAACATCTTCGGCGCGCTGCGCCGGGCGATGGCGACGACGGGCTACAGCGAACTCAAGGAGTTCCAGCGCGTCGAGGTCACGGTGGCGGACTCGCAGCACCGCCGCTGACCGGCCCCCGGCCGTTCGCCTGCGGCGTTCACGGCCGGATTCGCCTCCGGCGTTCACGGCCGGATCCGCCTCCGGTGTTCACGGCGAAGGCCCCGGAGCCCGCGTACGAGCGGGTTCCGGGGCCTTCGCCCGTGTCCTTGCGGGGTCACGCCCCGTTCGTCACGCCTTCTTGGCGCCACCGAACGCCGCCACGGCGCCCAGCAGCAGGAAGGCGTAGGTCATGAAGTCCGAGCCCTCGCTCCACGCCTTCGTCAGGACGTCGAAGTGCTCCATGAAGAGGGTGGTCGCGGACTGGTGGATCAGGTCGGACAGGATGATCGAGATGCCGATCAACTGGCCGAGGTAGACGGCGCCCACGGCCAGGACGGCGCTGACGACGGGCAGGATCGGGCTGCGCCCGCCGACCTTGCTCGCCGCGAAGCCCACGAGGAAGCCGACGCCGATGGCGATGTAGCCGACCTCGCGCTCGATCGCCCCGGCGATGACGCCGTACAGGAAGGCCGCGACGAGCGCCGCGACCACGGCCGTCAGCACGCCGAGGCCCACCCTGTCGCGGGGCGGGGCCGGCGGGGCGGAGGGTGCGCCGCCGAACGCGGGGACGGGCTCACCGGGCTGCCCGTAGGGGCCGGGCTGCTGGCCGGCGAAGGGGTTGCCGGTCGGGGCGCCGGGCTGCTGGCCCGCGTACGGGTTGCGCGGTCCCGGCTGGGCCCCGGGCTGCTGGCCCGCGTACGGGTTGCCGTCGACGGGGTGGGGGCCGGGCGGCTGGTTCGGCGGCGGCACGGGCTGGCTCATGGTGGGATCCCCCTTGGAACGGAAGCGCACGGACAGAAGCGCACGACTGTGCGAGAAGTGACGCCGCAGGCTAGCAGTCGGCTGTGACATCGCCCACCAAAATCTCCGAAACTCCCGGAATCCACGGAATCCACGGAATCCGCGGCACCCGGGGGACTGGGGGCCGCCCGGCCCACCGCCCCGGCCCCCTGCACCGCGCACCGCGCACCGGATCCCCGGAATCCGGGGATCCGAGCCCCGGGTCACAGCCGGTGGGCGGCTCCCGCCGGGGTCGCGCCCCGGGTGTCCAGGAGCAGTTGCGCCTTCACGGCGAGGCCCTGGAGGTCGTACGTGCGGTGGTGCTGGAGCAGCACCGTGAGGTCGGCGTTGGACGCGGCCTCGTACAGCGAGTCGGCGCGCGGCACGGGGAGGTCCCGTACCCGCCAGTCCAAGACGTACGGGTCGTGATAGCCGATCTGTGCGCCCATGTCCAGCAGCCGGGAGGCGATCTCCCGGGCGGGTGACGCCTCCTGGTCGGCCAGGTCGGGCTTGTAGGTGACACCGAGCAGCAGCACGCGGGCACCGCGCACCGACTTGCCGTGCTCGTTCAGCAGGGTGGCGCAGCGCTGGATCACATACTGCGGCATCCGGCCGTTGATCTCCTGGGCGAGCGCGACCATGCGCAGCGGGTGGCCGGGGGTGCGGCTGTGGTACGGGAGGAGGCCGGGATCGACGGGGACGCCGTGCCCGCCGACCCCGGGGCCCGGACGGAACGGCAGGAAGCCGAAGGGTTTGGTCTCGGCGCACCGGACGACGTCCCACAGGTCGACCCCGAGATCATGGCAGAGCACCGCCATCTCGTTGGCGAGGGCGATGTTGACGTGCCGGAAGTTGGTCTCCAGGACCTTCGTCATCTCGGCCTCGCGCAGCCCGCGGGCGCGGACCACCTTGTCGGTGAGCCGTCCGTAGAAGGCGGCGGCGGACTCGGTGCAGACGGGGGTGAGGCCGCCGATGACCCGGGGGGTGTTGGCGTGGACGTGGATCCGGTTGCCGGGGTCGAGGCGGCTCGGCGCGTAGGCGAGGTGGAAGTCGCGTCCGGCGCGCAGTCCCGAGCCCTCTTCGAGGAGCGGCCGGATGTGCGCCTCGGTGGTGCCTGGCTGCACGGCCGATTCCACCAGCACGGTGGTGTGCGGGCGCAGCCGGGCGGCGAGCGCGCGAGTGGCGTCGTCGAGGGCGGTGAGGTCGGGCATGCGGTCGGCGCCGAGCGGGGTGGGGGCGCAGATCACCGCGGTACGGACCCCGCCGAGTTCGGCGGGGTCGGTGGTGGGCCGGAAACCCCCCGAGAGCATCCGGCGGACGTCCGACGCGGTGAGCGAGCCCTCGACGGGGGTGCGGCCCGCGGCAAGTTCCGCGTGGGCGCGTGGGTCGGTGTCGTAGCCGACGGTCTGGATGCCGGCGGCGACGGCCGCTTGTGCGAGGGGCAGGCCGAGGTGGCCGAGTCCGATGACAGCGAGGTCTGCGGGCAAGTGGGGCCGTCCTTCCCTCGGACCGGACGGGGCGCGGAGAAGGGGCGTCCTCCGTGTAACCGGCCGGTACATGGCCATGAGAGCAGAAAGCGCAACCGCTGGGGACACGCAATGTCAGACTAGGCGTAAATATGACCTATATGCCGCATTATGAGGCCCGTGCCGCCTTGGTGTTGTCCGGGGTTGTCCACAGGCGGTGGCCGAAGTCGTGGGTGGCGGACAGAATCGAGGAGTGGGCCGGGGTGCCCGACCGATCGGTCGGGGCGTGTTCCGGGCCGGACCACCTCAAGTCACCCGGGAGGCGGCAGTGAGGACAGCGACACTGGGACCCGCGGAACGCGCCGAGGCGCTCGTCGCGATGGCCGAGCACGAGCTGGACGTGCTGGTCATCGGTGCGGGCGTGGTCGGCGCCGGTACGGCGCTGGACGCGGCGACACGAGGGCTCTCGACCGGCCTGGTCGAGGCGCGCGACTGGGCCGCGGGCACGTCGAGCCGGTCGAGCAAGCTGATCCACGGCGGGCTGCGGTACCTGGAGATGCTCGACTTCGCACTCGTCCGGGAGGCGCTGAAGGAGCGCGGGCTGCTCCTCCAGCGGCTGGCCCCGCATCTGGTGAAGCCCGTGCCGTTCCTCTACCCGCTGCGGCACCAGGGCTGGGAGCGGTTCTACGCGGGCTCCGGCGTGGCGCTCTACGACGCGATGTCGGTGTCGTCCGGGCACGGTCGCGGGCTGCCCGTCCACCGGCACCTCTCCCGCCGCCGCGCGCTGCGGGTCGCCCCGGCGCTGCGAAAGGACGCCCTGGTCGGGGCCTTGCAGTACTACGACGCGCAGATGGACGACGCCCGCTACACGGCGACCCTGGTGCGCACCGCCGCCGGATACGGCGCCCATGTGGCGAACCGGGCGCGGGTGACCGGCTTCCTCCGGGAGGGCGAACGGGTCGTCGGCGTCCGGGTGGTGGACGTCGAGGCGGGCGGGGAGTACGAGGTCAGGGCCAAGCAGGTGGTGAACGCCACCGGTGTGTGGACCGACGACACGCAGGCGCTGATCGGGGAGCGCGGACTGTTCCACGTCCGGGCGTCCAAGGGGATCCACCTGGTCGTCCCGAAGGACCGCATCCATTCCTCGACCGGCCTCATCCTGCGGACCGAGAAGTCCGTCCTCTTCGTCATCCCGTGGGGACGGCACTGGATCGTCGGGACGACCGACACCGACTGGGATCTGGACAAGGCGCACCCGGCGGCGTCCAGCGCCGACATCGACTACCTCCTCGAACACGTCAACAGCGTGCTGGCCACCCCGCTGACCAGGGACGACGTCCAGGGGGTCTACGCGGGGCTGCGGCCGCTGCTGGCCGGTGAGTCGGAGGCGACCAGCAAGCTCTCGCGCGAGCACACGGTGGCGCACCCGGTGCCGGGCCTGGTCGTCGTGGCGGGCGGCAAGTACACCACGTACCGGGTGATGGCGAAGGACGCCGTGGACGAGGTGGTGCACGGCCTCGACCAGCGCGTCGCGGAGTGCGTCACGGAGGACATCCCGTTGCTCGGCGCGGAGGGGTACCGCGCGCTGTGGAACGCCCGCGCGAGGATCGCGCTCGGGACGGGCCTGCACGTGGCCCGCGTCGAGCATCTGCTCAACCGCTACGGCTCCCTGACGGAGGAGCTCCTCGAACTGATCACCGCCGATCCGGTCCTGGGCGAGCCGCTGCCCGCCGCGGACGACTACCTGAAGGCCGAGATCGTCTACGCCGCCTCGCACGAGGGGGCCCGGCACCTCGACGACGTACTGACCCGCCGCACCCGGATCTCCATAGAGACCTTCGACCGGGGTACGCGCAGCGCCCGGCTCTGCGCGGAGCTGATGGCACCGGTGCTGGGCTGGGACGAGCGGCAGATCGACCGGGAGGTCGAGCACTACGAGAAGCGGGTACAGGCGGAACGGGAATCGCAGCGCCAGCCGGACGACCTCACGGCGGACGCGGCACGGCTCGGCGCGCCGGACATCGTGCCGCTGTAGGACGTGCTCCGAAAGTCCCGCCCCGCCCATCGGGCGAACGACGCTGCTCGCGAAACACGCCCTGGCGCCGGGGACATCGGGAAGGCGCCCGGGGCCCGGGTGGCGGCACGGGCTCGGGGCGGGCGTGACGGGCTCGGTCGGCCGGCGTCGGCGGCTCGGGTGGCCTCGGCGGCTCGGGGCGGGCGCGACCGGGCTCAGCCGGTGGGTGCGCGAGCGCAGAACTCCGCGTCGAGCAGACCACGTTCGAGCTCCTCCGTACCGGCCAGGCTGTCCGTGTCGACGCGGTACGTCAGGACGTGGCCGCCCCCACGGGTGGCGACGGTGCGGACGTGACTGCCCGTGATGTGTCCGTTGTGCCCCCAGACGGTGACACCGCAGGAGAGCCGCTGCGGATAGACGCCCAAGCCGTAGAGGCCGTGCGTGGCGGTGGTGTCGAGCAGGGCCGCGAGTTGGGTGGGGATCAGGAGACGGCCGCCGAGCAGGGCCGCGTAGAAGCGGTTCAGGTCGTCGAGCGTGGAGATCAGCTCTCCGGCCGCGCCCGCGGTGCGCGGGTCGAGCGCGGTGACCTCGTGCAGGGCGCCGTCGACCGGGTCGCGGGTGAAGCCCCGGCCGTGCGGTGGGGGCAGCGCGGTCCGGGCGCCCGGCAGCGATGTGCCGGTGAGACGCAGCGGGGTGATGACGCGTCGGCGGATCTCGTCGGCGTAGTCGTGCCCGGTGACGCGCCGGATGACGAGCCCGAGGACGGCGTAGTTGGTGTTGGAGTAGGCGTACCCGCCGGGCACGTCCGTCGGGCGGCGGGTGAGGGCGAGCCGGACCGCGTCGGCGGCGGACACCGGCGCGGCGCGGGCACCGGCCGGGGCCGGGTGGGCGGGGGTGACGGCGGTGTAGTCCGGGAGACCGCTGGTGTGGTCGAGCAGGGCGTGCAGGGTGATGCGTCGGCCGTCGTTGCCGTTGCCGCGGATCAGGCCGGGCAGCAGCCGGTCGACGGGGTCCGACAGCCGGAGCCGCCCCTCCCCGGCGAGTTGGAGCACGACCGTGGCGACGAAGGTCTTGGTGATGCTGCCGGCCCGGAACCGGTCCGCCCTGCGGATATTGGGCCCCGTCGAACGGAAGGTGTCATACGGTGCGGAGGAGGCGCGACGGGCCAGGAATGCCGCCGTAGGAGCGCCACCCATGGCGACAAGCCGGGGAAGGTAGGAAGCCGCGGGGGTGAGGTGTGGTTCCCTGGGCAGGGGCGTCGTACCCGGTCCCAGCAGCGCCAGCAGCAAGGGGACGGAGCACAGCGCCCTGAGCGTCGGCATGGCGGGGATTCCCTTCCTCGGGGCACATCATGACGGGTCCGCGGACCGGGCGCCCCATGACCGGCCCACCGACCCGTGGACCGGACCCATGACCGGGTCCGAGGCACGGCATGATGGCCGGGCCCGTGGACCCGGCACCAGGCCCGGTCCCGGGGTGAGGGACAATGAACGCTCTGCCAGGGCGGGTTGATCGCAGAGGGGACGCATGTCGGAGGCGGAGCAGGCACAAGAGCCTCAGCGGGACAAAGACGGTCATCTTCTCGCGGGGCGGTACCGACTCGGGGCGGTGCTCGGCCGAGGCGGCATGGGCACGGTCTGGCGTGCCGTCGACGAGACGCTGGGCCGTACGGTCGCGGTCAAGGAGCTGCGGTTCCCCTCGGCCATCGACGAGGACGAGAAGCGCCGCCTGATCACGCGTACCCTGCGCGAGGCGAAGGCGATCGCCAGGATCCGCAACAACGGCGCGGTGACGGTCTACGACGTGGTCGACGAGGACGACCGGCCGTGGATCGTGATGGAGCTGATCGAGGGCAAGTCCCTGGCCGAGGCCATCCGCGAGGACGGGGTGCTGCCCCCGAAGCGCGCCGCCGAGGTCGGCCTGGCCATCCTCGACGTGCTGCGCTCGGCGCACCGCGAAGGCATCCTGCACCGCGACGTGAAGCCGTCCAACGTGCTGATCTCGGACGGCGGCCGGGTCGTGCTGACCGACTTCGGCATCGCACAGGTCGAGGGCGACCCCTCCGTCACCTCGACCGGCATGCTCGTCGGCGCGCCCTCGTACATCTCGCCGGAGCGCGCGCGGGGGCACAAGCCCGGACCGCCCGCCGACCTGTGGTCGCTCGGCGGCCTGCTGTACGCGAGCGTCGAGGGGAGCCCGCCGTACGACAAGGGATCGGCCATCGCCACCCTGACCGCGGTGATGATCGAGCCGCTCGACCCGCCGAAGAACGCCGGTCCGCTCACGGAGGTCATCTACGGCCTGCTGGCCAAGGATCCGGACCAGCGGCTCGACGAAGCGGGCGCGCGCGCCCTGCTCGACGCGGTGATCCACGCCCCCGAGAAGCCGGACCCCGTGGTGCCGCCGCCCGCCGACGCCACCCAGATCATGGCGCTGCCCGGGAAGTCCGCCGAGAAGAGGGCCGCGAAGTCCGGCGAGCCGGGTGAGGGCACCCGCGACCGGCTGCGCGGCGCGCTGCGTTCCGTACGGAGCGCGAAGGCGGCACCGACCGCCGCCCCGCCCGCGCCCTCGGTGCCTCCGCCGGCGGGGGCACCGGCAGGCGGCGCGGACGTGCCCGCGAAGCCCGCCGTGTCCCCCGCGAGGACGGCGAGCGGCCCGGCCACCGCCGCCGTACCGCCCCAGCGCCAGGCCACGTCCCCGGCCGCCCCGCCCCGTGCCTCCCTCACGGACGTGGTGCCGCGCCGCACCCTGGCCGTCATCGCGGCCGTGATCGTGCTCGCCGTCGTCGCCACGGTCCTCGCACTGACCCTTCCGCGCGGCGACGACAACGACGCGAGCGCCGGCAAGGGCAAGGGCGACAAAGCCGCCTCGTCCGAGGCCCCGGCCTCCGGCAGCTCCCCGGACGCCGACAGCGGCGACGGTGCCCAGCCCGCCGAGGGCGGCGCCCCGGGCACGGGCCAGGACAAGGGCCGGGGACAGGACGAAGGCGGCCAGGGAAAGGGTGACGGTTCGGACAAGGAGAAGGGCGGCTCGAAGGGCGAGAGCCCGGCTGACGCGCTGCCCGACGGGTACAAGGCCGTTTCCAGCAAGAAGTTCCACTTCTCCATCGCGATGCCCGAGGACTTCCGGTTCTCCCGCACGTCCGGGCGCGACTCCGGTGCCATCTACAGCGAGGACGGCGACTTCCCGCGCCTCCAGGTCGACTACACCGGTTCGCCGCAGGGCGACGCGGCCGCGGCCTGGAACGCGGCGAAGGGCGGTGTCGCGGCCACCAGCAAGGGTTACCGCCACCTGGGAGTGAAGAAGGTCGACTACAACGGCTACCCGACGGTCGCCGACTGGGAGTTCGAGCGCACCCAGCAGGGCGAGCGGGTCCGCGTGCTCAACCGGGGATTCAAGGTCGACGCGAAGCACGGTTACGCGATCATGATCAGCTGCAAGGCCGACGAATGGGACGACGAGGAGTGCCGGACGCTGCGGGCCACCGCGTTCGACACCTTCGAGCCCACCGACTGATCCGAGGGGCGGTGCGAGCGGCGGGTGCGCCGAGCCCGGCGGGGTGCTGTCACGCGGCCCGTATCGTGAGAGCCTGGGACCGCATGCCGTCGGGACGGTCGGTCAATCGCACGGTGGGCGCACGCGGTTGACGTAGGCGAGTGGTCTTCATGACCGGGGGTAGGCACGCTCTGGGGAGGCGTCGTGAACGACTACGCGGGTCGGGTGCTCGCCGACCGCTACCGCCTTCCGCTGCCTCCGTCCGACGGGTACGAACTGGTCGAGACCCGGGCCTTCGACACCTACAGCGGGCAGGAAGTGCTGATCCGTCAGGTTCCGCTGCCCGAGGTGGTGGACGCCGAGGTGATCGACGCCGACGGCCCGGTGCCCTCGGTCCGGCAGGTCACCGGGCGGGCGGTGCGGCGTCCTGCGGATCCGGCGGTGCGGCGGGCCGTCGAGGCGGCGCAGGCCGCGGCCGGGATCCCCGACCATCCCAGGCTCGACCAGGTCTTCGACGTGTTCGCCGACGCGGGATCGCTCTGGATCGTGAGCGAGTTCGTCGCGGCCCGCCCGCTCGCGGCCCTGCTCGCGGAGCGTCCGCTCGACCCCTTCCGCGCCGCCGAGATCGGCTCCGACGTGCTGACCGCGCTGCGGGTGCTGCACGCCCACGGCTGGACCCACCGCAACATCACCGTCCGTACGGTACTGATCTGCGACGACGGACGCGTCGTGCTGACCGGGCTGGCGGCCGGGGCCGCGGAGGAGGCGCTCTGCGGGTACGTGTCGACGCCCCGGCCGGACGACGAGGACGAGCTCGGCTACGGAGGCCCGGCGCTCGGTGCGGACCCGGCCGGGGTGTTCGCCCCGCCGCCGCTGCCGCCCCCTCCGGCCGAACTTCCGTCCGCGCACGGCCCAGTGTTCGTGGAGAAGGGCCCGGCGTCCGATGGCGGTGACGACGCGCACGGCGATGACGAGGCGTATCGCGATGACGAGGCGTACGGCGACGGGGGCGACGGCCACGGGACCCGTGAGGCCCACGAGACCCTCGGTGACCACGACGCGTACCGCGACGGCGAGGGCGCGGACGAGGTCCACCGCGATGCCGACGACGACACATACGGCGACGGTTCCGACGACGGCCGTGGAGGCGGGCCCCGGCGGGACGCGGGAAGCGGCGCCACGGGCGAACCGGAGGCCGTGCGGCTGCCGCTGAGCCCCGCCCTCCCGGCGGCCGAGGCCGGGGCGGACGGCGTCGAGCGGTCGCGGGCCGAGCGCGCCGGGGCCATCGCCGCCTACCGAGAGGGCACCCGCGCCGCCGCGCGGATCAGCGAGGAACGGCGCCGTGCCGGGGTGCGGGAGCCTTTCGGCGACGTCGAGGAGACGGCTTCGCTTCCCGTCCAGCGCCCGGCCGGGCCGGGCGACGGCCCGTACGGAGACGGTCCGTACACCGGTGGCCCGCCCGCCGACGGCCCGTTCGCCCGCGGCGCACAGGCCGAGGACCCGTACAGCAAGGACCCGTACACCGAAGACCCATACACCGAGGATCCGTACAGCAAGGATCCGTCCGGCGAGGCTCCCCACGACGACGACGTGTACGGCTACGCCGCCTACGGTGACGAGACGGACGACTACGACGGCCTCCTGCCCCCCAGCCGCCGGATGCACCTCACCGGCACCTGGAGCGACGGCACCGGAGCGGGGCAGCCCGTCCCCGCCGGGGGTGGCGGCGAGATCGCCGCGCGCACAAACACCCCGGGCCCGGCCCTGACCCCGGTGCCCCCGGCGCACCGCCCCGAGGGGGCGCACCACTCGGAACCGGGGGACGGTCCCGGCCGCTGGGACGACCTCATGACGGGCGGGCACACGGACGACCCCCCGTACCGGGGACCGGCCACCCCGCTCGCCGCCGAGCGCGCCCGGCAGGCCCGGATCGCCGTCGTCGGCGCGGTCACCGAACGCTGGGCGCCCGAACAGGGCGGCCCCGTACACGCGAACTGGCGACTGGCCCCGCCGATCGGCCCCGCCACCGACCTCTGGGCGCTCGGCGCGCTGCTCTACCGCGCCGTCCAGGGCCATGCCCCGTACCCCGAGGAGAACGCCGCCGAACTCGTCCAGATGGTGTGCGGGGAACCGCCCGCATTCGCCGAGGAGTGCGGCCCGCTGCGCCCCGTCGTCGAGTCACTGCTGCGCCAGGACCCCACCGACCGGCCGGACGTCGAGGAGCTGAGCGGCTGGCTGCGTTCCCTCGTACGGTCCGCGCCCGAGCCCGAGGCCGGCGTGGACGTCGTGCCGCTGCCGGCCGCCGACGCCGCCAAGCTCCCCATCGTGCGCCGCCGGGGCGAACTGGTCCGCAGGCGCCGCGGCCTGTTCCGGCAGGGCGCGGCCCACGGCCGCCACCGGCAGACGCGCGAACGGCCGGACCGCGGCGAGCGCCCGAGGGCCGAGCAGGCGCCCAGGCCGGAGAAGGCGCCCCGGACGCCCAAGGCGCCGCGCGAGCCCAAGGGCCCCAAGGCGCTGCGCACCCCGCCCCCTGGCTCCCCGTACCCCGAGGGGCGCTCACCGAGGCGGCTCGGGCGGCTGCTTCTGCTGCTGATCCTGCTGGCCCTGATCGGCGCGGTCGGGTACGCCGTGCTGTTCATGCCCAAGGCGGACAGCGAACCCGACAACGGCGCCTCGGCCCCGGGCACATCGGCGTCCGGCGCACCGCAGTCCGGTTCGTCGGAGTCCGGCGGGCAGCCGTCCGGGCGTTCCGGTGGTGCCCAGCAGCCGCAGACCACCCGGTCCGCCGTGGCCCTCGACGCCGGATACACCCTGCGCAGGGACCCGGAGGGCTTCGAGGTCGGCGTCCGCGAGAGCTGGCGGCGCACCCCCGCCAACGCGGACCGTCAGATCCGCTACGAGGGCGGTGGCTTCACCCTGCTCGTCGTCCCCGGACGCGACTCGGTCGAGGCCGACGGCGACGACCCGCTGGTGTACCAGGCCGACAGGGAGCGGGAGTTGCGGCCGTTCCGCGAATCCAACTGGTCGGGATCGAGCGGGCTGCGCCGGATCGACGTCGGCCGACAGGCCATGGCCGAAGGCCAGTTCACCTGGCAGGACGCGAACGGCCGCGAGGTGTGTGCCCGCAATCTCGCGTTGATCGTCGACGGCCGCTACCACGTCATCCAGGTCATCGGCCCGGAGGACCGGCGTGACGAGGTCGCGGACATCTACCAACAGGCCGTCTCCTCCTACCGCGTGACGCGCTGAACCGGTTCCGTGACCCTCCGGGCCCGCCCCCGGGGAGGCGGTGAACCGCGTCGGTCCGTCTCGTGGCAGAAGGTGGAACGAGCGACAAGGGTCACAGTGGGGTCTCCACGGAGATGCGAGGTTCCGAGACCGAGAACCCCTCCGTAATCTGGCCTTTCGGAAGGAACGGGGCGGGGATTACGTGGAACGAGCACAGGGTACGGACGCGGGGCTGCTGCTGGCCGGAAGATATCGGCTGGGCCGGGTTCTCGGACGCGGCGGCATGGGCAAGGTCTGGCGCGCTCATGACGAGGTGCTGCACCGCACGGTCGCGGTCAAGGAACTGACGGCCGGACAGTACGCGGCCGAGGCCGACCGGGCCGTCCTGCACGCACGCACGCAGAAGGAGGCCCGTGCGGCGGCCCGGATCACCCACCCGGGCGTGGTCACCGTCCATGACGTGATCGAGTACGACAACCGGCCCTGGATCGTCATGCAGTACGTCGACGGTCCGTCGCTCGCCGACTCGGTCAAGGAGTCCGGCGAGGTCGAGCCGCGCGAGGCCGCCCGGATCGGCCTCCATGTGCTGGGCGCCCTGCGCGCGGCGCACACCGCGGGCGTCCTGCACCGGGACGTGAAACCGGGCAACGTCCTCCTCGCCGCCGACGGCCGGGTGCTGCTCACCGACTTCGGGATCGCGGCCATCGAGGGCGACTCCACCATCACCAGGACCGGTGAACTCGTCGGTTCCATCGACTACCTGGCTCCGGAGCGGGTACGCGGTGGCGATCCGGGCCCGGCCTCCGACCTGTGGTCGCTGGGCGCCACGCTCTACACCGCGGTCGAGGGCCACTCGCCGTTCCGCCGCACGTCCCCGATCTCCACCATGCAGGCCGTCGTCACCGAGGAACCGCCGCCGCCCGAGCGCGCGGGACCGCTCGGGTCCGTGCTCACCGCGCTGCTCCGCAAGGAGCCCGAGGACCGGCCGTCGGCGGCGGAGACCGAACGGATGCTGCTCGACGCCATGGAGGGCCGCGAGCCCCAGGCGGCGCAGGCGTACGTGCCGACGCAGCGCGTCCCCGACCAGAGCCTGCTCGCGTTCGACCCGGCCACCGCACCCGGTGGGGCGGGGACGGCCGGCACCGCCCGACTCCCGGTTCCGCCGGGCGAGCCGGCCGCTGGTCCCGTGGGCGGCCCGGTTCCGGCCCTGGTGACCCGGCGCGGCCGGGTCCGGTGGCGTACGGCGGTGCCGGTCCTCGTCGCCGCCGCGCTGATCGGCGGCGGGGCGGGGCTCCTGGCGATGAAGTACACGGACCGCACCGACGACACCGACGCCCGGCGGGGCGGCCCGGGCACCCATGCGCCCGGCACCCCCACCGAACCGGCGAACGGCTCCTCGAAGAAGCCCGATCCGCCGCGCAAGGGGGCCGAGACCAAGGAGATACCCGACGGCTGGCACCGGGTGGACGACCCTGCGGGCTTCAGCCTGACCGTGCCGGACGGCTGGGAGCGCCGGGCGAGCGGTGACCAGATCGACTACACCCCGGACGGGGGCGTGCACTACATCCGGATCAGCATCGATCCCGATCCGGACTACGAGAACTCGTACACGCACATGCTGAACCTGGAGAAGCAGCTCGCCGAGCGACTGCCCGGCTACCGCCGCGAGAACCTGCGCCCCAACATCTACCGGGACCGGCCGGGCTCGCTCTGGGAGTTCACCTGGACCGAGACCAAGAACCATCCGGGCCCGCGCCACGCGATCGATCAGATGTACTTCGGGGGGACGGGTGGTCCGGAGTATGCGCTGTACATGACGGGGCCGGCGGAGGACTGGGACACGACCCGGACGCAGTTCCAGACGATGTTGCGCGGATGGCGGGCGCCCGAGGACTCCGGCTGACGCCGCCGCCGGGTGGCCGGGCCGCGGCGGGCACCCGACAGGCCGGCCGAGGGGCTGCGCCCCGCCCGGGGCCTGCGCCCGCCCGGCCCGCAGCCCGGGGCCATGGCCTCCTATTCGGTCCGGCGTCGAGGAAGGCGGCCTGATCAGGGGCTTTGTTGCCAGTGACCGCTGGCTCGTTCACGGGGTGTGTGAAAACCTGTTACTCACGGGTACCCAAAGCGGTCGGGGGGACGTACCCTCGGCCCCATGACGGACTCGCAGGCCCCCCAGCCCACCCCCGAGGCCCAGGTCACCACCGCCTCCGCGGCCCCGGTCGGCACCAACCCCGTGGCTACCGCACCGGCGGGTGTGCGCACCGCCGCCGACGTGGTCACCCCCGACCTGGTCGCCCGGCTGACCCGTGACGTGGCCGGCTCCGGCCGTACCGCCAACCACACCCCGTTCACCGGGGAGAAGCTGGCCGATCTGCCCGAGTCCACCCCCGAGGACGTGGCGACGGCCTTCGAACGGGCCCGTGCCGCCCAGTCCGTCTGGGCCGCGACCCCCGTCCGCGCCCGCGCCGCCGTCCTGCTCCGCTTCCACGACCTCGTCCTCGACCGGCAGGCCGAGGTGCTCGACCTCATCCAGCTGGAGACGGGCAAGGCCCGGCTGCACGCCCACGAGGAGGTGCAGGCCGTCGCCGTCGCCGCCCGGCACTACGGGCGCCGGGCCGGCGCGTATCTGAGGCCGAGGCGGCACACCGGGGTCGTGCCCACCCTCACCAAGGTCACCGAGCTGCGCCAGCCGCGCGGTGTCGTCGGCCAGATCGCGCCGTGGAACTACCCGCTCGAACTGTCCGTCGGGGACGCGCTGCCCGCGTTCGTCTCCGGCAACGCCGTCGTGATGAAGCCCGACACGGAGACCGCGCTGACCGCGCTGTGGGCCCGGGACCTGCTGATCGAGGCCGGGCTGCCCGCCGAGGTGTTCCAGGTCGTCCTCGGCGACGGACCGGTCGTCGGCCCCGAGCTCGTCAAGCACGCCGACTACGTCTCGTTCACCGGCTCCACCCGCACCGGCCGCGAGGTCGCCCAGGGCGCGGCGGCCCGGCTGGTCGGGGTCTCGCTGGAGCTCGGCGGGAAGAACGCGATGCTGGTGCTGGAGGACGCCGACGTGGAGAAGGCCGCCGCGGGCGCCGTCCGCGCCTGCTTCTCCTCGGCCGGCCAGCTCTGCATCTCGATCGAGCGGCTGTACGTCCACGAGTCGATCGCCGACGACTTCGCGGCCCGCTTCGCCGCGCGCACGAAGGCGATGCGGCTCGGCAGCGCCCTCGCCTACGGGGCCGACATGGGCTCCCTGGTGAGCGAGCGCCAGCTGGAGACCGTGACCCGGCATGTCGCCGAGGCCGTCGAGAAGGGCGCCACGGTCGTCGCGGGCGGGGTCGCCCGTTCCGACATCGGCCCGCTCTTCCACGAGCCGACGATCCTCGACGGCGTCGAGGCGCCGATGGCCGTCTGCACCGAGGAGACCTTCGGACCGGTGGTGTCCCTCTACCGCTTCCGCGACGAGGACGAGGCCGTCGCCCTCGCCAACGCCACCCCGTACGGTCTGAACGCGAGCGTCTGGACCAAGGACTCCCGGCGCGGCCACCGGGTCGCCGCCCGGCTGCGCACCGGCACGGTCAACATCAACGAGGGGTACGCCCCCGCCTACGGCAGCGTGCAGTCGCCGATGGGCGGCATGAAGGACTCCGGCCTCGGCCGTCGGCACGGCTCCGAGGGCATCCTCAAGTACACCGAGTCGCAGACCGTCGCCCAGCAGCGGCTGATCCCGCTCGCCCCGTCGTTCGGCATGGACGACGCCGCGTACACGGCGTTCATGACGCGCAGCCTGAAGGCGATGAAGGCGTTCCGCCTGCGCTGAGGCCCCGGCACCGCAGCCCCTTCCGCCCGTTTCGCACCGAGGAGAGCCATGCCCCAGGACAGCCCTGCCCGGAATCGGACCGCTTCCGCGGAAGGAGCCGACGACGAGGCCGCGTACGACTACGACGTGCTGGTCGTCGGCTCGGGCTTCGGCGGTGCGGTGTCGGCGCTGCGGCTGACCGAGAAGGGCTACCGGGTCGGGGTCCTGGAGGCGGGCCGCCGCTTCACCCGGTCCGCCCTCCCCAGGAACTCCTGGGACCTGAAGAACTACCTGTGGGCTCCCGCCCTCGGCCTCTACGGCATCCAGCGCGTGCATCTGCTCGGCAAGGTGATGGTGCTGGCGGGCGCGGGCGTCGGCGGCGGTTCGCTCAACTATGCCAACACCCTGTACGTGCCCCCGGCGGCGTTCTTCGAGGACCGGCAGTGGGCGGCCATCACCGACTGGCGGGACGAGCTGGCCCCGCACTACGACCAGGCCAGGCGGATGCTCGGGGTCCGGCTCAATCCGACGACGACCCCCTCCGACGTCCACCTGAAGGCCGCCGCGCAGGCCATGGGCGTCGGCGACACCTTCCACCTCGCCCCGGTCGGTGTGTTCTTCGGCGATGGCGAGGACGCCGACGGCGAGGTACGGGCGAAGCCCGGCGGCACGGTCCCCGACCCGTATTTCGGCGGTGCGGGCCCGGCCCGCCGGGCCTGCACCGAGTGCGGCGAGTGCATGACGGGCTGCCGCCACGGCGCGAAGAACACCCTCAACGAGAACTATCTCCACCTCGCCGAGAAGGCGGGGGCGGTCATCCACCCGATGACCACGGTCGTCGCGATCACGGACCACCCGGAGGGCGGCTACCGCGTCCTCACCGTCCCCACCGACCGCCGCCGGAAGGAGAAGCCCGCCCGGCTGCGCGCCCGCCGGGTCGTCGTGGCGGCCGGCACGTACGGCACACAGTCCTTGCTGCACACGATGAAGGACCGGGGGCTGCTGCCCCGGATCTCCCACCGGCTCGGCGAACTGACCCGCACCAACTCCGAGGCTCTCGTGGGCTCGCAGACCACCGACCGGCGCTACCGCAGGAAACACGGCACCGCTCGGGCCGACTTCACCCGGGGCGTGGCCATCACCTCCTCGGTCCACCCCGACGAGAACACCCACATCGAGCCGGTCCGCTACGGCAAGGGCTCCAACGCCATGGGCGCGCTGTCCATCCTCCAGGTGCCCTACGGCGGCCACCGGGTACTGGGCTGGCTCGGCAACATGGCCCGGCACCCCGTCCTCGCCCTCCGCTCGCTGTCCAATCGCCGCTGGTCGGAACGGACCATCATCGGGCTCGTCATGCAGTCGCTGGACAACTCCCTGACGACGTACCGCAAGCCGGGAGGCGTCGGCAAGGGGCTGCTCACGGCCCGGCAGGGGCACGGCGCCCCCAACCCGACGCAGATCGAGGAGGCCACGCGCGGCGCCTCGCTGCTCGCGGAGGAGATCAACGGCTTCGCGGGTTCGAACGTCGGCGAGCTGATGGGCACCCCGCTCACCGCGCACTTCCTCGGCGGCTGCCCGATAGGCGTGAGTGCCGAGCACGGGGTCATCGACCCGTACCACCGCCTCTACGGGCACCCCGGCATATCGGTGGTCGACGGTTCCGCCGTCTCGGCGAACCTCGGCGTCAACCCGTCGCTCACCATCACCGCGCAGGCGGAACGCGCGATGTCCTTCTGGCCCAACAAGGGCGAGGCGGACCCGCGCCCGGCGCAGGGCGAGGCGTACGAACGGCTGGCCCCGGTCGGACCGCGATCGCCCATCGTGCCGAAGGATGCCTTCGGCGCGCTGAGGCTGCCGTTCCTCGGCATGCCGACGGTCCCGCCGAAGAAGAAGCCCTGAACGCCCTGCATGCGCCGCACGTCCTGCACGCCCCGCACGCCCTCAAGGCGTAGGGCAACAGGCACCGCCGAGGAGGGGGCCCCGCACCCGTCATGGACGCGCGGCGCGGAGGCGGCGGCACGGGGGGCGAGGCCCGCAGGCCGGTCAGGGGCCGACGGGGCCCTTCGCGCATCGACACCGGGCGGTGTGCGGGAACCAGGGGCCCGGACCGGACACGGGCTGCGCGAGGCGCCTCCTGCCGACCGGACACGGTCGGCTCCGGGCGTCCCCGGAGCCGACCGTCGGTGTGACCGGACTGCTGTCCCCTGCCGACCGGTCACGCACGCCGGGTCGTGGTCCCACGGCGCACCTGCAGTACGCCTCACGTCCCGGCGGAGCCACGCGTGGTTTCCTTCGGAAGCCGCCCCTGGCTGGCACGGACACCGGGACCAACGAAGCGCTTGTGGGCCGGGTCACGCGCCGTACGGGTGAGAGCGGGCCCGAACTGGGATACGCCCGCACACCCTCCGGGCCGGGGATCCGGATGATCCGGCCGCGCGGCGTCAGACCCGGCCGCGGCACAGCTCCAGCAGAGTCATGGCGAGCGAGGTGCCCGGCTTGCCGAGCGCGTTCCGGTACTGGGTGAGGATCTCCATCTCGCGGGAGAGGTTGACGCGGCGACCGCCGGACGTGATCCGCGCCTCCTGGATGACGGTCGAGACGGCCATCCGCTCCTGGACGAGCCCGATGATCCGGTCGTCCAGGGAGTCGATCCTGGAGCGCGCCTCGGCGATCAGCGAGGCGGCCTCCTCGGTGCGCGCGCCGGTCTGCTCGGCGGCGCTTCGGGCGTCCGCGGTATTCCGCGTGTCCGCGGTGCTCCGCGGGTCCGTGGCGGCGGGGGCGGTGGTGACGGGGGCGGTGCTGGTCATCGTGAGGACTCCTGCTGGGGTGCGGTCCCCGGAGCCGACCGGTCCGGAAACGCCGAGGCGCCCCGGGCCTTTCGGCCCGGGGCGCCTGGAACGTTGCTTGTCAGTGGATCAAGCAGCACGACCATGGCAGCCGGCGGGCCGGATGCCATAGGTAAAGACGAAGGTCGTGTGCTGACGCATGGGGCCCAGTATGGACCGCCCGCGCGGTCTGTCCAATCGCGACCGGATGCTGAGACTCCGTTCCGTTCCGGTCCGCCGATGTTCCGGTCCGCCCTCCGGCGCTGCCCCGCCCCCTGCGTACGTGGGGGTGCGGGGGTGCGGGCACCCCGGCTCCCACGGGGCCGTCGGCCCCGCTCCCACGGGGCGGGGACCCGGTCCCCACGGGTGGCGCCCCGAGCCACCGACGGCCTCGCCCCCACGGGCCGACGGCCGACTCCGGGCCCCCGGTAGAATCGGGAGAACCGACCCCCTCTTTCACCGCCGGAAGGCCGCCCCGTGCCAGCAGCACCTCCCGCCCCCGACAGCGCCACCGACGTGGTCCTCGTTGTCGACTTCGGGGCACAGTACGCCCAGCTCATCGCCCGACGCGTCCGTGAGGCCCGGGTCTACAGCGAGATCGTCCCGTCCACGATGCCGGTGGCCGAGATGCTGGCCAAGAACCCCCGGGCGATCATCCTGTCCGGCGGCCCCTCGTCGGTGTACGCCAAGGGCGCGCCCACGCTCGACCGTGCGCTGTTCGAGGCCGGGGTGCCGGTCTTCGGCATGTGCTATGGCTTCCAGCTGATGGCGACCACGCTCGGCGGCACCGTCGACGACAACGGCGCCCGCGAGTACGGCCGCACCCCGCTCACCGTCGCCAAGGCCGGCTCCACGCTCTTCGAGGGCACGCCCGTCGAGCAGTCGGTCTGGATGTCGCACGGCGACGCCTGCTCCGCCGCTCCCGAGGGCTTCACCGTCACCGCGTCCACGGACGTCGTCCCGGTCGCCGCCTTCGAGAACGACGAGAAGAAGCTCTACGGCGTCCAGTACCACCCCGAGGTCATGCACTCCACGCACGGCCAGCAGGTCCTGGAGCACTTCCTCTACCGCGGCGCCGGCATCGAGCCGACCTGGACCACGGCCAACGTGGTCGAGGAGCAGGTCGCGCTGATCCGCGAGCAGGTCGGCAGCAAGCGCGCCATCTGCGGCCTGTCCGGCGGAGTGGACTCCGCGGTCGCCGCCGCCCTCGTGCAGAAGGCCATCGGCTCCCAGCTGACCTGTGTGTACGTCGACCACGGTCTGATGCGCAAGGGGGAGACCGAGCAGGTCGAGAAGGACTTCGTGGCCGCCACCGGCGTCCAGCTGAAGGTCGTCGACGCCTCGGAGCGGTTCCTGAACGCGCTGGCCGGGGTCACCGACCCCGAGCAGAAGCGGAAGGTCATCGGCCGCGAGTTCATCCGCGTCTTCGAGCAGGCGCAGGCCGAGATCCTCGCCGAGGGCGCCGCCGACGGCGAGGAGGTCGCGTTCCTCGTCCAGGGCACGCTCTACCCGGACGTCGTCGAGTCCGGCGGCGGCAGCGGCACCGCGAACATCAAGTCCCACCACAACGTCGGCGGCCTCCCCGACGACATCGAGTTCCAGCTCGTCGAGCCGCTGCGCCAGCTGTTCAAGGACGAGGTCCGGATGGTCGGCCAGGAGCTCGGCCTGCCCGAGGAGATCGTCCAGCGCCAGCCGTTCCCCGGCCCCGGGCTCGGCATCCGGATCGTCGGCGAGGTCACCCGGGAACGGCTCGACCTGCTCCGTGAGGCCGACGCCATCGCCCGCGAGGAGCTGACCGCGGCCGGCCTGGACCGCGAGATCTGGCAGTGCCCGGTGGTCCTGCTCGCCGACGTCCGCTCCGTGGGCGTCCAGGGGGACGGCCGCACCTACGGTCACCCGATCGTGCTGCGACCGGTCTCCTCCGAGGACGCCATGACCGCCGACTGGTCGCGCCTCCCGTACGAGACCCTCGCCAGGATCTCGACCCGGATCACCAACGAGGTGGCCGACGTCAACCGGGTCGTGCTCGATGTGACGAGCAAGCCGCCGGGCACCATCGAGTGGGAGTGATCCCCGCGCGCACACCGCGCCCGGGAGCCCCCTCAGCAGGTCGACGCCGATGCCGTCGCTCATTCGTTTGGGCGGCGGCATCGCCGTTGGTGCGGGGTGCGCCGGCTGGGGGCGAGCCCCCGCCCCATGGGCGCGGTCATGAGGGCCGCGGCCGGTGGACCCGTTCCGGGCCCCGGCCGGCTTCCTCGGCACCCCTGGCCACTTGTCGCGACCGGCGGTAGCTTCCGACCCCCAACGCCCTGGGAGCCCGAGGAGGCGCCATGCCGGAGCCCGCGCCCGCGCACAAGCCGAAGCCCGCGCCCGAACCCGTACCCGTACCCGTGGACCAGCTCCCCTTCGCGATGCCACCCGTTCACGCGTCGGTGGAGGAGGAACGCGCCCACCGCAGGGAGCGGCTGGCCGGGGCGCTCCGGATGTTCGGGGAGCACGGCTATGAGGACGGCGTCTCGGGCCACTTCACCGCGCGCGACCCCGGGTACGCCGACTGCTTCTGGGCCACCCCCTTCGGGATCCCCTTCGACGGGATCACCGCGGACGATTTGGTCCTGGTCAACGGGGACGGACAGGTCGTCGAGGGACGGCACCACGTCAACCAGGCGGCGTTCACCGTCCACGCGCAGGTGCACCGGGCCCGTCCCGACGTCGTCGCCGTCGCGCACGCCCACTCCGTGCACGGGCGGGCGCTGTCCGCGCTCGGCGAACTCGTCGAACCCCTCACCCAGGAGGCGTGTGCCTTCTACGAGGACCACGCCCTGTACGACGGATACACCGGGGTCGTGGTCGACGAGGAGGAGGGGCGCCGGATCGCGGCCGCGCTCGGCGGACGCAAGGCGGTCGTGCTGCGCAACCACGGGCTGCTGACCGTCGGCGGCTCGGTGGACGCCGCCGCGTGGTGGTTCATCTCCCTGGAACGCTGCTGCCAGGTGCAGTTGGCCGCGCACGCCGCGGGGAAGCCGGTGCTGATCGGGCACCGGGACGCCGTCGCCACCCGTGAACGCCTGGGGGGCGATCTGATGGCCTGGATCAACTACCAGTCACTGTGGCGCCGGATCGACCGCACGTCCTGAGAGGGCATCGGCCCCGCGCGCCCGACGGAAGATCAGCCGCACGCCCACGAAGGGGAATCGACGCCGCCCGACGGGGCCGGCGCGCGTCGGCCCGGTCTCCCGAAGGGCTGATGAGTCGCACATTCCGGCGAGCGGATCGATCGCACATTCTTCCGATGTGTACCGGTGTGTCCCCCCGATGCGGCCCCAGCCCTCTTCGTACGGCACAATTCGCAGCAATCACAGTCGAGTTGACTGACCAGGACCGGACCGGGGCGGGAAAGGGCGGCGTTCTCCGTGGCGTTGGACGAGGCGAGGGCGAGCGGCACGCACAGCGGCGGCTGCACGTGCGGCGGTTGTCCGCACGGGGCGCGCGAGGGCCATCGGCGTGCGGTGGCCGCCTTTCTGGCCAAACGGGATGGATTCGCTGCGGGGCAGGGGCTGCCGCCGGGGGTGGCCCAGTCCCTCTCCGCGACCCGCCAGTGGGTGTCGGACGAGCTGACCCAGTCGGCCAAGGACGTCGCCGAACGGAGCCGGGAGGCGGGAGACGCCTGGCTGTACCGGGTGCGGCGGCGCACTCTGCTCACGGTGTGGGCGGGCGTGGTCGTCCTGGTCGTCGCCGAGACCGCCACCGCCATCGGCGCGGGCTGGACCAACGCCCGTACGGCCGGTCTGATCGCCGGGCTCGTCACCGCGGCCCTGCTGACCGGAGCCGCCCACGTCCACCGGGCCCGCGGCGGCATCCTCGCTCCGGTGATCGGGGAGGACAACCGGCTCTCCACCTCCCGGGCGGTCGCCGCTTCCTGGGTGCTGCTCGCCGTCTTCTCGGTGCTCGTGCTGGCGCTCCAGCTCGCCGGTGCTTCCGACCACGCCGAGCGCGATGCGCTGATCGAGGGGCTGGACCTGGCCCGGGGCGCCGGGGTGGTGACCGTGCTGGCGCTGGTGTGCGCCGTCGCCGTGGTCGTGCGCCGGGTGGTGACCGTAAGGACCCTGTCCGGGCGGCTGCAGAAGCTGCGGGCCGGCCGGCCGCGCGCCGCCGATCTGCTCACCGACGATTCGGGGCGGGGCAGCTTCACGGATGTGCAGTACGTGCTGGTGAGCACCGTCGCCGTGCTGTTCGCCGCGGTCCGGCTGGCCCGCAGGCCCGAGCAGCTGCCCGATCTGCCATGGGGGCTCGCGCTGCTGGTCGCCGTCTCGGCGGCCGCGTACTTCGCCGGGAAGTACACGGAGGGTGGGCGCCCGGTGGTCCTCTCGGTGGTCCGGTCCCGCGAGGCCGGAGACCTGGACGCGGCGATCCGCACCGGCGACGACATCGAGATCCGCGGCGCCGGATTCGTGCCGCCCGGCGCCGGGACCCCGGAGCGGCTGGCGGACATGGTCGTACGGATCGGCCGGGTCCATGTGCATGTGCCGCTCGTCCCGGTCACCGGCGGCTTCGCCAACCCCACGGACGACGTGCTCACCGTGCCGGTGCCGGTGGATGTGGAGCCGGGCCGGGTGGAGGTGCAGGTCGTGACCGCCGCCGGGGTGGAGACGAATCGGGTGGAGATCGAGGTGACGGACTGACCGCCGGTCACCCGGCCGACCGGCCCCGCGCAGCCGGGTCCTTCCGCTGACGGGCGTTCATGCCGATGGACGTCCACGCCGACGGTTCTTCCGACCGGACGGCCCATCGGGCGAGCGCGGCGCCGTTCCTTCTACGTATCGTCTGATGACGGGATCACGGAAGGATGGGGCATTGACATGCAAGATTTGCGGGGATTGCAGGAATTGCCGGGTCTGCGTGGCTACGGCTTGAAAATGAGCGGCCCGGTCGGGGCCCGAGGACTCAAGGAACTCGCACGGGAGCATGCCCTGCTGCCGCTGCGGATCTTTCTCGGCGTCACGTTCGTCTACGCCGGGATCGACAAACTGACGATCGGCGGCTTCTTCAGCGCCAGCGGCCCGGACTCCATCGGCGAGACGATGCGCGGGGTGCGCGACTCCTCCGCGATCCCGGCCCTCATCGACCTGGCGCTGAAGAGCCCCGGCGCCTTCGGGTACGCCATCGCGTTCGGCGAGATCGCCGTCGGGATCGGCACCCTCATCGGGCTGTGGGCACGGCTCGCCGCACTCGGCGGGGCGCTGATCTCGCTGAGCCTGTGGCTGACCGTGAGCTGGGGGGTCGAGCCGTACTACTTCGGCAACGACCTGGCCTACCTCGTGGCCTGGCTGCCGCTGCTGCTCGCCGGGGCGGCGTCCTTCTCCGTGGACGCCCTGCGCGCGTCACGGCGGCGACGGATCACGTAGTTCACCCAGGTCACGGTGATGGCCAGCCAGAGGCCGCCGAAGAACAGCGGGAAGAAGAAGACCCAGGGGACGTCCCAGACACCCGCCGCGTCCGCCGCATAACCCGCCGCCAGGGCGAGCATGACCAGGCCGGCCACCGCCCGGCCCGGACGGATCTCATGAAGCAGCACGGATTGACCTCCATCTGACGGAACCCACGATGCGGCAGGAGTGACCTCCACCCTGCCTTCCGACCGGTCCCGGGCGCGGCACGGACGACGTCCGCCCCGGCCCCCGGCCGGTCCCGGGGCGCGGCGCGGATGCGCTCGGCCCGACGGTACCCACGGGCGCGGCGCGGCGGACACGCTCCGCCCCGCGGATCTCAGGACCCGGCACGAGTGACCTCCACCTGCCCGATGCCGACTTCGAGAGTGAGCTCGACCGTACCGGCCGGCTTGCTGCCCGGGACCGGCGGCAGCGTCCGGTGCTCGGTGCGCGAGGGCCTGACGTCCACGTCACCGGGCCGCTCGGAGAGCGCGCCCCCCGCCTGGTCGACCGGCAGCGTGATGTCGCCGAACCCGGCTCGCGCGTCCACCTTCACCGTCACTGCCTTCGGCACGACGACGATGACGCGGCCCGCCCCGACCTTCACGCTCGTCCCGACGGTGTCGTCCCGGGGCACGGTGATCCCGGTGAGGTCCAGTCGCGCCTCGCCGGCGCCCAGCGCGTACTCCGGCTGGACCGCCGCCGCCGTCGCGGGCCGCCAGCCCTCGCGCACCCACTGCGTGGTGATGTCCTTCGGCAGCACGGACGCGCCCGCCAGCAGAACCGCCGTGATCATCGCCAGCATGACCGTGCCGAACCCGGTCCGGCCGAGGAACGAGCTGACCAGCATCCCGAGCCCGAACACCGCGAGCGCCCCGGCCAGACCGAACTGCAGACTCGTGCCGAGCGGATACGACTCCCAGGTCAGGCCCGTGCCCAGTCCGCCCGCGATCAGCGCCAGCAGGAACACCAGACCCCCGATGGAGACCGGTCCCGTCGTGCCGGACTCCCGTCCGGCCGTGCAGCCGGGCGCCCGCGGCGCCGCCCCCCGGGAGTACGAGGTCCGCCCACCGGGCGGCGCGTCCGACGGGCCCCACAGATACCCGTGTGTCACCGGGCCCGTCGTGCCGTCCTTGACGATCGGGTCCCGCCACCACGACGGACTGCCCGGTGACGGCGGCGCCTTCACCTCGGGCGGCGCGTCCGCCACCGCCTGTGCGGTCGCCGAGTGCGACGGATCCCCGGGGGCCGCCCGGCGGTTCTGGGTCCAGACGGCGAAGCCGATGACCGCCAGCGACAGCATCGCGGAGAACGCCAGCGTGCCGCCGTTCCCCAGCATGGAGAGGAACAGCCCGCACCCGATCAGCGCGAGCAGCACCGCGACCAGCGACGCCCCATCGACGCGGCCGGAGAGCAGCTTGCGCGCCTCGTTCTCGTCCTCGCCCTCCGGCGGGAGCAGCAGCCAGGCGAAGCCGTAGAAGATCAGCCCGATGCCGCCGGTGACGGACAGCACCCCGAGCACGATCCGGAAGATCACCGGGTCGACGTCGCAGTACCGCCCGAGCCCGCCGCAGACACCGGCCACGACCTTCTGGCGCGGGCTGCGCCGCAGCTGCGGTCGCGGTTCGGGGGGTGGCGCGACACCGGGAGGGGCGTCCTGGGGAACGGTCATGGCTCCATGGTGACGGTCCGACCGCCCGTCCGGGACCCGCCCCCACCCTGGCCCTTCCCTGATATCGGCCCGACGGATCCCCTGGGGGCCCGCCGGGGGAGAGCCCGCCGTTCCCCGGTGGTCTCGGCGGCCTCGGCGGGGAGAGACCACGGGGCCGGGACCTCTCAGGGTGGAGTCCGGGACGGACCCTGATGCCGCGGCCCCCACGGGCATGTGACCATCGGGGGCATGCAAGCCGCCACGCCCCGGACCATGAGCTCCGGCAGGACCGAGCCGGAGGAACCGTCGTCGCGCAAGCTGTACCGCAGCGACGACGGACGGCTGCTCGGCGGCGTCGCACGCGGCCTCGCCGGGCACCTCGGACTGCCCGTCGCCTGGGTGCGGTTCGTCTTCGTCGGACTGTTCTTCGCCGACGGGCTCGGTGCGCTGCTCTACGCCGTGTTCTGGATCGTCGTCCCGCTCGGCGTCGGCGGCGTGGAGGCCCCGCGCCCCCTCTTCGAGACCGCACCGGACGGCACACGCCGGCTGCGCAAACCCGACAAGGGACAGGTCTTCGCCCTCATTGCGCTGCTCATCGGCGCGATGGTCTTCGTCCGGGACGTCGACATGGGCAGCGGGGCCGACCGCTACATCTGGCCCGCGCTGCTGATCGGCGCCGGCTCCGTCCTGGTGTGGCGGCAGGCCGACAACGCCCGCCGCGCCCGCTGGATGGAGGTCGGCAACCGCCGCCGCGTCCTGCACCTGGCCCGGGGACTGGCCGGGGTCGCCCTGGTCGGCCTGGGACTGGCCGCCTTCATGGTGGTACGCGGCTCGGCCGCCCAGCTCGGCAACGTCCTGACCGCCGCCATCGCCGTCCTCACCGGCATAGCGCTGCTGGCCGGCCCGTACCTCGTGCGCATGACCCAGGACCTCTCCGAGGAACGCACCATGCGCATCAGGGCCCAGGAACGCGCCGAGGTCGCCGCCCACGTCCACGACTCGGTGCTGCACACCCTCACCCTGATCCAGCGCAACGCGGAGGACGCGGGCGAGGTCCGCCGACTGGCCCGGGCCCAGGAACGCGAACTGCGCAACTGGCTCTACCGGCCCGAGGGCACCGGCAAGGACGAGGCCGACGAGCCCGAGACCGTCGCCGAGGCGGTCAAACGCGCCGCCGCCGAGGTCGAGGACAAGCACGGCGTCCCCCTGGAGGTCGTCGTGGTCGGCGACTGCCCGCTGGACGAGAAGCTGGCCGCGCAGATGCAGGCCGCGCGCGAGGCCATGGTCAACGCCGCCAAGTACGGTGGCGAGGGCGGCGCCGTACAGGTCTACGCGGAGGTCGAGGGCCGTACGGTCTTCGTGTCGGTACGCGACCGGGGGCCGGGGTTCGACCTGGACTCCGTACCGGGGGACAGAATGGGCGTACGAGAGTCGATCATCGGCCGGATGCAGCGCAACGGCGGCACGGCGCGACTGCGTTCGGTGCCCGGCGGGGGCACGGAGGTCGAGCTGGAGATGGAGAGGGCGAACGATGACGGAGACCACTGAGACGACCGGGAGCCCGGGACCGGGGCCGGAACGCCGGGTGAGGGTCGTGCTCGTCGACGACCACCGCATGTTCCGCACCGGGGTCCAGGCCGAGATCGGCCGCACCGAGGAGACGGGCGTCGAGGTGGTCGGCGAGGCCGCCGACGTCGACCAGGCGGTCACCGTCATCACGGCGACCCGCCCCGAGGTCGTCCTCCTCGACGTGCATCTGCCGGGCGGCGGCGGGGTCGAGGTGCTGCGCCGCTGCGCCCCGCTGATGAGCGCCGCCGAGAACCCGGTGCGCTTCCTGGCACTGTCCGTCTCGGACGCCGCCGAGGACGTCATCGGGGTCATCCGCGGCGGCGCTCGCGGCTACGTCACCAAGACGATCACCGGCACCGACCTGATCGACTCGGTCTTCCGCGTCCAGGAGGGCGACGCGGTGTTCTCGCCCCGGCTGGCCGGCTTCGTCCTCGACGCCTTCGCCTCCACGGACGCACCGCCGGTCGACGAGGACATGGACCGGCTGACGCAGCGCGAGCGCGAGGTGCTGCGGCTGATCGCCCGCGGCTACGCGTACAAGGAGATCGCCAAGCAGCTCTTCATCTCGGTGAAGACGGTCGAGTCGCACGTCTCGGCGGTGCTGCGCAAGCTCCAGCTCTCGAACCGTCACGAACTGACCCGCTGGGCGACGGCCCGACGGCTGGTCTGAACCGCACCCCGGGCCGTCCGTCCGGGCCGGAGCACCGGCGCGGACGGCTGCGGAAGCCGAGCGGCGCTCCGGGACGGCCTCATGCCACCCGGGTCGCCCCGGCGAACGGCATCTGGTCGATGGGGGCGATCCGGACCGGGGCACCCGGGCGCGGGGCGTGGATCATGCGGCCGTCGCCGATGTACAGCCCGACGTGGCTGATGCCCGAGTAGAAGAACACCAGATCCCCCGGGGCCAGTTCCGAGCGCGACACCCGCTGCCCGGCGTTGATCTGGGTGTGCGTGGTGCGGGGCAGCGAGACACCGGCGGACCGCCAGGCGGCCTGGGTGAGCCCGGAGCAGTCGAACGAGGACGGGCCGGTCGCCCCCCACACGTACGGTTTGCCGAGCGCCCCGTGCGCGAACGCCACGGCCGCGGCGGCACGGGCGTTCGGGGCCGCGACGGGCCCACGCGCCCCGCCGCGGTCGGCGCGGGGCCCGGAACCGGCGCCGTCCGCGTAGGAGGCGCGCTCGGCCGGGGACAGTGTGGCGAGAAGCCGCCGGGCCTCGGCCAGTTTGGCGCGGATCGTCGCCCTGTGCTCCTTCAGCTCGGTGCGGCGTGCCTCCAGCGCCGCCAGCTTCTTCCCGGCCTCCGCGCGCAGCTGGGCGATCCGGGCGACCTGCCACTGCACCGCGTCGACCTCGCGGGCCCGGCGGTCGCCGAGCCGGTCCAGGTAGGAGGCGCGCTCCAGATACTGGTCCGGGTCGGAGGAGAGGGCCAGCTGAACGGACGGGTTCAGCGCCCCGCTGCGGTACTGGGCGGCGGCGAGCGAGCCCAGGGTGTCGCGCGCGGCGTTGAGGCGGTCGGTGCGCCGGGCGGCCTCGTCGCGCAGCTCGTCGACGGCCGCGGCGGCGGCGGTCGCCCGCTCCTTCGCGCCGTTGTACCGCTCGGTGGCGACCTCGGCGTCGCGGTAGAGCCGGTCCACCTCGGCCTCGACCCGGGCGGGGCTCCGCCGGGGGTCGGCGTGCGCGGAGCCCGGCAGGGCGGCGGCGGTCGCGGCCCCGGCGAAGGCGAGGGCGGCCGCGGTGCGGGCAGCGGTTCCGGTGTAGGGGCGCTGCTTGGGTTTCCGATGCGCTGCCACGGGGTCGTGCGTCCTTCCTGACGACTGCCCGCCGGGGACTACCGGCGGGCCCGCCCGAGACCCGGCGGCGGGGCACCGGAAGGGGAGCGGGCCGCCGCCGCGGTTCTCGGCGGGGCGACCGGCGCTCCGTCCGGATGCGGAGCGGGGGTGTGGCCGGTCGCCTGGTCAGGGACGCTATGCCCAGGGCACGGGAAAGAGTCGTAATGACGCTCATTGTCTGAATTTGACGCGACACTGTCGTCAATCGACCAGAGGAAGTGCGCCAGAGTCGGGCAATTGGTGCAGACACGAGTGAGGATCCTGGAACGTGCACCTGCCCGCCGAGTGGTGATATGGGCAAGGCTAGGCTGCGCCCATGGACGTACTCATTCATCTCCTGGTCGCCCTGCACATCGTCGGTATCGCCTCGCTGCTGGGCGGTTTCCTGACTCAGATGAAGGCCATGGGCGCGGGCACGGCCCGATTCGTTCCGGCGATGCTGCACGGTGCGCTCACGATGCTGATCACCGGCGTCGCGCTCGTCGGCCTCCACCAGGCCCAGGGCCACGAGGTGAACAACATCAAGGTCGGCGTGAAGCTGCTGGTCCTGGTCGTCATCCTCGCGCTCGTCTACATCAAGCGTGACGAGGAGAAGGTCGACAAGGGCGCCTTCGGGGCGGTGGGCGGGCTGACCCTCGCCAACATCCTCATAGCCACGCTCTGGGTCTGAGCCCCCGCCTCCGCCGCGCGGGCCGTTCGCCCCTGCCGGGCGAGCCCGCCTCCGGCGCGCAGGCCCCGCCGCCGCGCCGTGCGAGCCCCTGCCGGGTAGTCCCGCAGGGGCTCGCCGCCGTTTTCGGGGCCGTCGGCTACGCCGGGCGTACGCTGCCGTAGATCGGCATGTAGTAGATCGACTCCTCGCGCACGTTCGCCCCCGGCTTGGGCGCGTGGATCATCATCCCGTCGCCCTTGTAGATGCCGACGTGGCTGATGTCGTCGTAGAAGAACACGAGGTCGCCCGGGAGCAGGTTCTCGGTGGCGACACGGGTGCCCACGCCGACCTGGTCCCAGGTGGTGCGGGGGAGGTTCACGCCCGCGGCCTTCCACGCCGCCTGGGTGAGCCCGGAGCAGTCGTACGAGGACGGGCCGGTCGCGCCCCAGACGTAGGGCTTGCCGATCTGGGCCGCGGCGAAGGCGAGCGCCTTCTGCGCCTTGGCCGTGGTGCCCGTGCCCGTTCCAGTCCCCGTGCCCGTGCCCGTGCCGGTCCCCGTGCCCGTGCCGGTTCCTGTGCCGGTTCCTGTGCCCGTTCCGGTTCCTGTGCCTGCGTCGGTGTCCGTTCCGCGGGAGGACTCCTTCTCCGCGGCCCGGCGTTCCGCCTCGGCGGCCTGCCGCTCAGCGAGCTCCCTCGCCTTGCGCCGGGCCTCGGCCTCCTTCTTCCGTTCCAGCTCCGCGAGCCGCGCCTTCTCCTCCGCGGTCAGCTTCGACAGCAGAACGCGCGCCTCGCCCAGCCGCTTCTGGACGTTCCGCTTGCTCTCCCGCAGCGTGTCCTGCGTCTCGGTCAGCTTCTCCAGGCTCTGTACCGCCTCGGCACGCTTCTTCGCCGTCCTGGTCTGCTGCTTGCGGAACTCCGCTATCGCCTGCTGCTGCCGGCTGGTCATCCGCTCCAGCAGCTGGCTCTGGTCGAAGTACGCCTGCGGGTCGTCGGCCAGGAAGAAAGTCGCGCTCGGCGCGATGGTGCCGGAGCGGTACTGGGCGGCGGCGTAGGTACCGAGCGTGGTGCGGGCCTCGTTGAGCTTGTCGGCGCGCCTGGCCACCTCGTCCAGCAGGTCGTCGACCTTCGCGCGCTGGGTCGCGGAGGCCTCCTTCGCCCGGTTGTACTGCTGGGTCGCGGTGCCCGCCTGCCGGTAGAGGTCGTCGACCTGCTTCTGGACCTCCTCGATGCCCGGCCGTGGGGCGGGCGCGGCCGTGGCGCTCTGTGTGGAGAACAGGGTCACGGACGCCAGAGCCGCCGTCGTGAGCCCGACGGCCGGTCCGGTGGTGCGCACCCGGGTGCGCGGTTTGCGATGCGACGCCAAGGCCGGCATCTCCTTCCGTGGGCCGCCTGCCGGGTTAGCTGTCGGGTTCGGGCGGAAACGGAAGGCTGCCCTACGGTCCGCGTGGGGTAAGGACCGATTCACCCCGGTATGCATATGGGTCCCCGGCTCCGAACTCCCATGGCGGCAGTCCGGATTCGGCGAGGGCGCCCGCTTGGCGTGGTTCGCCTCAGGGGGTACGGTCGCCCGGTCCGAGCACGCTAGCCAACCCGTGGTGCCGCTGTGAAGGTCGATGTTCGATTTGTCCGATACATTTTCGTGACCTTCGCCGCGTCCGCACCCTCCGCGTGGTCGCGCGGTGCATCGCAAACCGCGCACCCGCCGGGGATGACGGGACGGCCCATTAGACTCGATGAGCGATGAGCAGCCTCTTTGATGACAGCTTCCTGGCCGGTCTCCAGCACGCGGAGGACGGGCCCCCGCCGCCCCCCGAGGACCTCGGACCCGAGCACGTGCCGGAGGATCTCTTCGCGGGCGTGTTCGACGGGCCCCCGCCACCCAGGGACGCGTACTACCGCGACGGAGCGCACCGCCCCGTCGTCGACCCCGCCGCGCTCCTCGACGGGCTGAACGACGAGCAGAGTGCCGCCGTGGTCCACGAGGGCTCGCCCCTGCTCATCGTCGCCGGAGCGGGATCCGGCAAGACCCGCGTACTGACCCACCGCATCGCCCACCTCCTTGCCACGCGCGGGGTGCACCCCGGCCAGATCCTGGCGATCACCTTCACCAACAAGGCCGCGGGCGAGATGAAGGAGCGCGTCGAACAGCTCGTCGGCCCCCGCGCCCACGCCATGTGGGTCATGACGTTCCACAGCGCGTGCGTGCGCATCCTGCGCCGCGAGTCGAAGAAGCTCGGTTTCACCTCGTCGTTCTCGATCTACGACGCCGCAGACTCCAAGCGGCTGATGGCCCTGGTCTGCCGCGATCTGGACCTCGACCCGAAGCGCTTCCCGCCGAAGTCGTTCACGGCCAAGGTCTCCAACCTGAAGAACGAGCTGATCGACGAGGAGACCTTCGCCGGGCAGGCCGCGGACGGCTTCGAGAAGACCCTCGCCCAGGCGTACACGATGTACCAGGCGCGGCTGCGCGAGGCCAACGCGCTGGACTTCGACGACATCATCATGACGACGGTCCACCTGCTCCAGGCGTTCCCCGACGTCGCCGAGCACTACCGCCGCCGCTTCCGTCACGTCCTGGTCGACGAGTACCAGGACACCAACCACGCCCAGTACACCCTCGTACGCGAACTGGTCGGCCCGGCGGGCGAGGGCGACGCCCCCGCCGAGCTGTGCGTCGTCGGTGACGCGGACCAGTCGATCTACGCGTTCCGGGGCGCGACGATCCGCAACATCCTCCAGTTCGAGGAGGACTACCCGGACGCGACCACGATCCTGCTGGAGCAGAACTACCGCTCCACACAGACCATCCTGTCCGCCGCCAACGCCGTCATCGAGCGCAATGAGAACCGCCGCCCCAAGAACCTCTGGACGAACGCGGGCACGGGAGCCGGGATCACCGGCTACGTCGCCGACACCGAGCACGACGAGGCGCAGTTCGTCGCCGACGAGATCGACCGGCTGACCGACGCGGGCGACGCCAGGGCCGGCGATGTCGCCGTCTTCTACCGGACGAACGCGCAGTCCCGTGTCTTCGAAGAGGTCTTCATCCGGGTCGGCCTGCCCTACAAGGTCGTCGGCGGGGTGCGCTTCTACGAGCGCAAGGAGGTCCGGGACGTCCTGGCCTACCTCCGGGTCCTCGCCAACCCCGAGGACGCCGTCCCGCTGCGCCGCATCCTCAACGTGCCCAAGCGCGGCATCGGCGAGCGCGCTGAGGCGATGGTCGAGGCCCTGTCCCTGCGCGAGAGGATCACCTTCCCGCAGGCGCTGCGCCGGGTCGACGAGGCGTACGGCATGGCGGCCCGGTCGGCCAACGCCGTCAAACGGTTCAACACGCTGATGGACGAGCTGCGCACCGTCGCCGAATCCGGGGCGGGCCCGGCGGTGGTCCTGGAGGCCGTCCTGGAACGCACCGGCTACCTCGCCGAACTCCAGGCGTCCACCGACCCGCAGGACGAGACCCGCATCGAGAACCTCCAGGAACTCGCCGCCGTCGCCCTGGAGTTCGAGCAGGAGTGGAGCGAGGCCGGCGAGGAGGGTGCGGGCACCCTCGCGGAGTTCCTGGAGCGGGTCGCGCTCGTCGCGGATTCCGACCAGATCCCCGACGAGGACGAGGAAGGCACCGGAGTCATCACGCTGATGACGCTGCACACCGCGAAGGGCCTCGAATTCCCGGTGGTCTTCCTCACCGGCATGGAGGACGGCGTCTTCCCGCACATGAGGGCGCTCGGCCAGACCAAGGAGCTGGAGGAGGAACGGCGCCTCGCCTACGTCGGCATCACCCGGGCCCGCGAGCGGCTCTACCTGACCCGGGCGGCGATGCGCAGTGCCTGGGGTCAGCCCTCGTACAACCCGCCGTCGCGGTTCCTGGAGGAGATCCCGGACCAGCACCTGAAGTGGAAGCGCACCGGGCCGATGGCCGCTCCGGCCGGACCGACGTCCGGGATCACGTCGTCGCTGTCCTCGTCGCGTGCGCGCACCGGCCCTTCGGGTTTCGCGACCCGGCGGACCTCGGACAAGCCGGTGGTCGCGCTGGCCGTCGGCGACCGGGTCACGCACGACCAGTTCGGACTCGGCACGGTGACGGCGGTCGAGGGCGTCGGAGACCAGGCCAAGGCCACGGTCGACTTCGGGGACGAACGCCCGAAGAAGCTGCTGCTGCGGTACGCCCCGGTCGAGAAACTGTAGCCGGTAGCCGCCCGGCCCTCGGCCCACTGGCCGGGGGCCTGCTTTGTGGGGGCGCGGGCCCGGCAGAGTCGACCGGGCCCGGCCGCCCGCTTGCTCCGTGCGCGAGGCCGGGGCGGGGCTCAGACGGGCCGCTCGGACGGGGGCGATGCCCAGTCGGGGCGCTGCTCAGGTCGGGTTGACGCCGTGGCTGCGGAACCAGGGCAGCGGGTCCGTCGCCGCGCCGCCCCCGGGCCGTACCTCGAAGTGCAGGTGCGGACCGGTCGAGTTGCCGGAGTTCCCGGAGTACGCGATGACGTCACCGGCCTTGACCGGGCCCGAGCGGATCCGGGTGCTGCTGAGGTGGCAATACCAGGTCTCGGTGCCGTCGGCCATGGTGACGATGGCCATGTTCCCGTAGGCGCTGTTCCACTGCGTGCGCACGGTGCCGTCGGTGGCAGCCATCACCGGCGTGCCGTAGGAGACGGGGAAGTCGATGCCCGTGTGCACGGACATCCAGTTGACGCCCGCCTGGCCGTAGTACGCGCTGAGGCCGTGCTGGGCGACCGGCAGGACGAACTTGGGCCGAAGCGCCTCCCTGCGGGCGGCTTCTTCCAGGCGCTTCTTCTTCTCGGCGGCCTGCCGCTCCCGCAGGTCGATGCGTTCCTGGGTGCGGCTGGCGCGGTCGGCGAAGTTCTGGGCGTCGGCCCTGAGGTTGGCGAGCTGGGTGTCCAGCTTGCTGTTGGCGGAGGCCGGTTTGACGGCACCGAGGTCGGAGGCCGCCAGCGTGGTGGTGTTGTCGTCCTTCTTGTCCTCGCCGACCAGACCGTTGACCGAGGCCGCGGCGATACCGGCCACGCCCATCACACAGGCGGAGGGAACGGCGACGGTGAGCAGCGCGGAGCGCTTCGCGGGGGAGCGCCGTCGGCTCCGGCCGCCGGCGCGTGCGTCGGAGCGGCCCGAGGAGCGACGGGGGCTGATCACGACCTCGTCCATGTCAGCGGTCGTGTCGGCTGCTGCGGGGGCCTCGTAGCCGTGGCCGGTGCCCTCCGCTTGGAGGGTCGTGTCGGAGACGTCGACGTCGGCCGTGGTGTCGAACGCGGTGAACGTGCCGATGGCGGTGTCGTGGGCCGCGTCCTGGTGGAGCGCGTCGGAGTCCGGGTGGAGTGCGGTGGAGTCCGGGTGGAGTGCTTCGGAGCCGTCCGCCCGCTCGTGCTCCGCTCCCATCGCCGCCTCGTGCGGCCCGTGCGCCGTGTGCGCGGCGAGGCCGTCGTGCTCCGGCTCGGGCAGCGTGCCGACGTTCCAGGCGGCGGTGTCGTAGGCGCCGGTGTCGTACACGCCGGCGCCGTAGGGGTCGGTGCCGTAGAGGTCGGTGCCGTACGCGGCCGTGTCGGCCGTCGCCCACTGGCCGGTCCCGTACCAGGCGGAGGTGTCCCACTGGCCCGTGGCGTCGGGGGCCCCGGCCTGCGCGGGGATGTCGGCGAAGGTGGTGGCGGTCATGGTGGTGGTCGCGGCCGTGCCGTACGCGGCGGGCGTCCACGTGGCGGTCGTTTCGTACGTCTGTTCCGGGGCGTAGACCTGCTGCGACTGCGTGTCGTACGGGGGGTGGGCGTCGTACACGGCGGTCTGGTGCGCGCCCGTGTCCCATGGCGCCGCGTCGTAGGAGGCGCCGTACCCCGTCTGCCCGGCCTGTCCGGTGTCGTAGCCGCCCTCGGCGTAGGTGCCGTCGTGACCGCCCGGTGAGGCGCCGAAAAGCGGGTCGAAGGCGAAACTGCCGGTGGCTTGGCCGCCATGTCCGGCATACCCGGCGTGGGGGTGCTGGTCGTTCACCAACTTCTCTCTCGCCTCGGCTGCAAGGGCCTGTGGTCCGGGTCCGGGGGAGTGGATCCCTGGGGACGCAGTGGCCGCGACTGTACCCGGCGGTATGCGGCGCCGACAATCTTCGGCGGGTGTGGACGGCTCAGGAAACGGGCAATCGGCCGTCTTTCGGTGAGGTGTGCACACAGCCTTGGCTCTATGTTCGAAACCCGTTCTATTTATGGCGTGTGTGCCGGAGAGTCCGGGTGCCGCCGGAGGAGGAGGGCCCGGTCGAGCCCGTTCGGTTCGCTCCGGCGCTTCGGTTCGCTCTCGTTCCTCGGACCGGGGCTGTCGACGGCGGGGCGTGGCCGGATCAGGGCGCGGGAGCCGTTCCGTCGGATCCGGTGGTCTCGGATCCGGTGGTCTCGGGCCCGGGGGTTTTGGGCCTGGTGGGCTTGCCTCCGGTGGTCTCGGCTCCGGTTGCCCCAGGGCGTGTGGGCTTCGTGGATTCCGTCTCTTCCTCCTCTGCCTCCGCCGCGCCGGTCGTCGGGCGCCCGCGCTCCAGTGCCTCCCGGATCGCCGCGGCGACTCTCGGGTGCACGGGGAGGGCGAGGTGGCCGATCCCGGTGACGCGTACGTTCAGCACGTCGAGGTCAGGGTGGTCGATGCGGCCCGCCTCCGCCGGGACGATCACTCGGTCGAGGTCGCTCCAGAAGCTCACGAACCGGGTGCGACAGCCCGGTGCCGGTGCGCGCAGTTCCTCGATGGGCGCGGAGCCCGCACGCATCTGGCGCACGAGGGGGTGAGCGCTCGCCGGTCGGGCGACGGCGGTTCCGCCGTGCGGCGTGCCGAGGGTGACCAGGGTGCGGACACGCCGGTCGCCGCCGAGGCGTTGCACGTAGTAGCGGGCGATCAGGCCGCCGAGGCCGTGCCCCACGATGTCGACCTCCTGGTGTCCGGTGCGGGCACAGATCTCCTCGACATGCCGCCCGAGCAATCCGGCGGCGGCGCGGATGTCGCAGGTCAACAGCGAGTAGTTGAGGGACTCCAGATGGCGTCGACCGTGTCCGGCGAGGGAGCGGCGCAGGAGGGCGAAGACCGAGCGGTTGCCGATGAAGCCGTGCAGGAACACGACGGGAGGACGGTCGCCGCCCTCGTCGCCGTTTCCGTCGCCGCCTCGGGCGAGACAGGGCAGGACTTCCATGGCCGACCTCCTGCTCCGGCGAGCGGGGGAGACGGCTTCGGCCCCACGGGCCCCATGAGCCCTCGGCCCTGTGGTGGCTCGGCCCCGCGTCCTTCGGCCCCGCGAGTCTTCGGGGAGCCGGTCGGGGCGGTGCCCGGGGCCGGGATCGGTGGGGTCGTACCACCGTGCCGCGCGGCTGGTGGCGCGGTGGTACGAGGACCTCGTATCGGCTCCCCCGGCGGATGCTCCCGCGACGGCGGTTTGGTGCCACAGCACGCGGGAACGGCGCCCGGTGAACATGTCCCACGTGTGATTTCCCCCTCGCCGTACACCGTGAAACGGCGGCTTGCGGGATGCTGTCGATAACGTTCGTTCACATCCCCGGCCCTTCAGGCACGGGAGAGGCATGTGGAGGCAGTGATGGGTGTGACCGGTCCGATCCGTGTGGTGGTGGCCAAGCCGGGCCTGGACGGCCATGATCGTGGAGCCAAGGTGATCGCGAGGGCGCTGCGCGACGCCGGTATGGAGGTCATCTACACCGGGCTCCACCAGACGCCCGAGCAGATCGTCGACACCGCGATCCAGGAGGACGCCGACGCGATCGGCCTCTCGATCCTCTCCGGCGCCCACAACACGCTCTTCGCCAAGGTGATCGAGCTGTTGAAGGAGCGCGAGGCCGAGGACATCAAGGTCTTCGGCGGGGGCATCATCCCGGAGGCGGACATCGCGCCGCTCAAGGAGCAGGGCGTCGCGGAGATCTTCACTCCGGGTGCCACGACGGCGTCGATCGTCGACTGGGTCAACGCCAACATCCGGCATCCCGCGGAGGCCTGACCACGCCGCGAGGCGGCGGGCCGCACGGCCCGCCCGCTCGGAGCGGCGCCGCACCACGCCCCCACGGACGCGGGAAACGGGCGCGCGGCGAGGTGCCGGACACGGGCCCGCGGGATACCGGCGCGCGGCTCGGTCGAGGGCCACGGGCATGCGGTACGGGCCGGAGTGCGGGCCCGCGCCCCGGGGCGGTCGAGCGGAACCGGTCGGCCCGCAGGGCCGGCCGCGGCGGCCGAGCCCGAGGCCGAGCGGAACGTGCGGGCCCGGCTCGTCCGGCGGGCGGGGTCCGTCGGACGGCGGGGCGGACGAGGCGCGGCCGGATGGTCGGATCCCGCGGGAGCGGGTCAGTCCGACAGCAGCTCCGCCTCCATGGCCGCGCGCAGCCGAAGCGTGGACACCAGTCGCCGGAAGGCCTCCGACCAGTAGCCGTTGGCGCCCGGGGAGGCGTTCTCCGTTTCGTCCTGGGGGGTGGTGAGGACTTCCAGGCGGTCCGCCTCGGCCGGGTTCAGACAGCGCTCGGCGAGCCCCATCACACCGCTGAAGCTCCATGGATAGCTGCCCGCGTCCCGCGCGATGTCCAGGGCGTCGACGACCGAACGCCCTACCGGTGAGGTCCAGGGCGTCGGACAGACCCCGAGCAACTGGAACGCCTCGGACAGCCCGTGCGCGGCGATGAAGTCGGCCACCCATGTGCTGCGTTCGACCGCCGGAAGCACGGACAGGAGCTTCGACCGCTCGGCGAGCGACGCCGTGCCGGGGCCGTTCGACGGGGGGACGGAAGGGACGCCGAGCAGCGCGCGGGCCCATTCCGGATCCCGCTGGCGCACGGCGGCCCGGCACCACGCCGCGTGCAGTTCTTCGGCCCAGCCGTCGGCCACCGGCAGGGCGACGATCTCCCGCGCGGTGCGCCCGCCGAACCGCGCCGGCCAGACGGGCAGCGGCGCCGACTCCACCAACTGCCCCAGCCACCAAGTGCGTTCACCACGCCCGGGCGGCGGCACCGCGACCACGCCATCGCGCTCCATCGCGGCGTCGCATTCGTGCGGGGCCTCCACGGCGACGCACACGCCGTCGCCCGTGACGTCCGGGCTCACACAGGACAGCGCGCGGGCCGCCATCCGTCCGGCGAACGCCGACTCGGGCAGCGCGGACAGCAGTTCCGCGGCGGTCGAGCGGACGTTCCGACTGCGGTCGCAGAGTGCTCGCTCCAGGAAGGGCTCGTCCGCCATGGACAGCCCGGTGCGCAGGGAATCGAGGAACATCAGCCGGTCCTCGGCCCGCTCGGTGGCCCATGTGGTGACGAGCAGGGCGAGCGCCGCGGCCGGATCCTGTGCCCGTACGGCGCCGAGCAGGGCGACCCGCTCGGCGAACAACCCCTCTTCCCAGAGTCCGGCGACCGCCTCCCGGTCCATCACATCGGGCAGCGCCGCGCCGCCGGAAGAGCCGCGCAGCGCGAACCTCCACTCCGGGTTCAGCCCGGCCAGCCACAGTCCGCGCGGCCCGGCGAAGGCGAGCGCCTGCGGCCGCAGATCGGTACGCGATCTGGCCGTGTCCAGCAGTTGCGGGAGCAGCGCGGCGGGGGCGCGGAAACCGCGGCGATTGGCGGTGGCCAGCCACTGCGGGATCAGTTCCGTGAGATCGGGGGCCGTGCCGCGCCGACCGCCCGAGCCGCCCGATGCCGTCCGGTCCGCGAGCAGTTGGGCCAGTCTGCGGCGTGCGGCCACGGGCAGCGCTGGCCGGGGATCGGCCGGTGACGGGTCCGGCCGGTTGGTCACCGGGGTGGCGGGCAGCAGCCCCGCGCGGCGCCGTACGGTGTGGACCGCCGCGGCGTCCAACAGGCCAGCTGGTGCGCCGCCCTGTTCCGCGGGGCGCCGGTTGGTGCCGAGCAGTGCCGATGTGACGAGTTCCTCCCACGGCACGGGCCCGTTCGTACGAGACATGGATCCCCCTCCGAACGTCGAATCGGATGTCGTCGCGGGTCGTCGGGTTTCATCGGATGCCGTCGCGTGTCGATCGCGTGTCGATCGGGTGCCTTTGCGTGTCAGACGAGCGGCACGATCTCGGGAACCGTGCCGCCGTCGGCACCGCCTCCGTTACCGGAACGGAGGCCGGCGACGCCGTCGTCGCGGACGTCATCGGCCTCGCCGCCTGCGGCATCATGACGCCCCCCGGAGCGCCGGTCCGTGCTGTCGGCCCCGGCCTCGGCGGCCCGGGATATGCACGGGCCCGTTCTCTTGTCCGTACCGGCCGCCGCGCCGCTGCCCGGTGTCCCGTCCGGGTCCGCCGCCCCGCCGGGGTCCGCGTCCAGGGCCGTGGACCAGGCCGCCAGCGGGTCGAAGCCGCGGTGGCCACACTCGCCGAAGACGGTGACCGGGGTGCCGCCGGAGAGCGCGACCAGCTTCCACAGTCCGGGCCGGGCCAGTGCCGACGGGGCGACGGGCAGAGCGCCCTCGCCCTCCGCGTCGACCAGCTGCCAGCCGTCCGGTCCCGACGGCACGGGGATCACCCCGCACAGGGTCGTCGGCCAGGAGTCCAGCCATGGATCGTCCCGCAGGGCATCGCCGTAGGCACTGATCGCGGCCGCCGTCGTACCGCCCGTGGGCGGCGTCGCGGCCGGTGACGGCAGGCCGAACCGCTGCTTCAGCTCGGACCGCAGCCGGCCGGCGCCGGCGTATGGCGCGAGTTCGGCGTCGATCGTGACGCCCACCGGCAGCGCGAGCTCGGGCGAACGCCCGGCCGCCCCGAAGGAGAGCAGCAGGGCCAGGCGCCCCGATTCCCTTCCGCTGAGCCAGACGCGGCGTGTGACGAGCCTGCCGTCCGGGGTGTCGTACTGGGCGAGGACCAGCCAGTGATCCCGGACCGGCGGGCCCGAGGCGGCGGCGGTCAGCCCCACCCGCGTGCGGACGGTGGCCGCCAGCGGCTCGGGCAGCCGATCGATGCCCAGCCATGCCCGGTCCAGCAGATGCAGCAGCGCGCACTCCTCCAGCAACCGCACGGGCCAGCCCGGACCCGACCCCGGTATGGCACCCAACTCCCGCACCCGCGCGGCCAGCCCGGGAGCCTGGGCGTCGACCATGCGCGCCGCGGTCTCCTCCCACAGCCCGTACCCCGGCTGATCGGCCACCGCCAGACCGCCCCGCAGCAGGTCCTCCAACCGCTGCTCCAGCTCCTGGGCGCCGCCGGTGATCCGCTCCGCCCGGCGCTCGGCCCGCCGCCGCGCGGCCACCGGATCGGCCGGGCCCGCGGCGCGGGTCTCCGCCGACGCGGCTTCGCCCGCGGTCCCCTTCTGCCCCTTTGCCGCGCGTCCGCGACGGTCCGTCAACCAGTCATGGGCCCAGTCGGGCGCCTCGCCCGAGGGCAGGCCCGACCCCTCGCCCGCCCAGAGCAGCAGCAGTGCCAGCGCGTGTTCGCACGGGAACGTCCGGCTGGGGCAACCGCACCGGCACGCCGGGCCGGTGGTGTCGACCACCGTCCGGTACGGAGTGCCCCCACCGCTCGTGCACAGCCCCCACACCGCACCCGAACCGTCACACCCGCGCCCCGACCACGACCCGGCCGAAGCGAGACCGCCCCCGGCCTTGCGCGACGCCTCGTCAGGAGCCAGCGCCAGAACCTGCTCCACCGTCCAGCGCACCGCCGCGGCGGCCGTGCGCGAGGACTCTCCCCCGTGAGATAGCAGCATGGGAACAACGGTAGAGGGCCCCACTGACAATGGGCCTGACCTGCTGATTCATGGCCGCCCGACCGACTTGGACCGATGCGCCCTCCGTGGTTCGGCGGCGCACGGCCGGACGCGTGTGCGGATCCATCACCGGGGGACCGCGGCATGAGCCACGCCATCCGTAACAGCCGCCGCACCGACACCACGCACAGCACCCGGAACAGCCCTGGTGCCCGGGGCGTCAGGACCGCCGCCGTGTCTCAGCGCCTGCGGGCGGCCTGCCGCGCGCGCCCCTCGCCCACAGCGGGCCGAACCCCGCCCCGGCGGGCGAATCGGCCTCCGACCTGCGACGGGGGCCGATTGTCAGTGCCATGGTGCACGGTGGGAACCACATCAGGTCGACTGATCTGGAGGGGGACCCATGACCGTGCCCGAAACCGTCGCCGCCGTCGGAACACAGGCCCTGCGACCGCATGCCGAGGACGCCTTCGCCCATGAGCTGAAGGCCCTCGCCGCGGCCGACGACCGCCCCCGGCCCGCTCGTTGGAAGTTGTCCCCGTGGGCCGTCGCCACGTATCTGCTCGGCGGCACCCTGCCCGACGGCACGGTGATCACCCCCAAGTACGTCGGCCCGCGCCGCCTCGTCGAGGTCGCCGTGACCACGCTCGCCACCGATCGGGCCCTGCTGCTCCTCGGCGTCCCCGGCACCGCCAAGACGTGGGTCTCCGAACATCTCGCGGCCGCCGTCAGCGCAGACTCGACCCTGCTCGTCCAGGGCACGGCGGGCACTCCGGAAGAAGCCGTCCGCTACGGCTGGAACTACGCGTCCCTGCTCGCCCACGGCCCCAGCAGGGACGCGTTGGTGCCGAGCCCGCTGATGCGCGCCATGGCCGAGGGCATGACCGCGCGCGTCGAGGAACTCACCCGCATCCCCGCCGACGTGCAGGACTCGCTGATCACGATCCTGTCGGAGAAGATCCTCCCCATCCCCGAACTGGGACAGGAGGTCCAGGCGGTCCGCGGTTTCAACGTCATCGCCACGGCCAACGACCGCGACCGCGGGGTCAACGAACTGTCCAGCGCGCTCCGCCGCCGGTTCAACACGGTCGTCCTGCCCCTGCCCGCCACACCGGAGGCGGAGGTCGACATCGTCTCCCGGCGGGTCGACCAGATCGGCCGCTCGCTCGACCTGCCGCGCGGGACCGACGGACTGGCCGAGATCCGACGGGTCGTCACCGTCTTCCGCGAGCTGCGCGACGGAGTCACCACCGACGGCCGCACCAGGCTCAAGTCCCCCTCGGCAACGCTGTCGACGGCCGAGGCGATCTCCGTCGTCACCAACGGCCTGGCCCTGGCCGCCCACTTCGGCGACGGGGTGCTGCGCCCCGGAGACGTGGCGGCCGGCATCCTCGGCGCGGTCGTCCGGGATCCGGCGGCCGACCGCGTGGTCTGGCAGGAGTACCTGGAAACGGTCGTACGGGAACGGGACGGCTGGAAGGACTTCTACCGCGCCTGCCGCGAGGTATCCGCATGACCCGGACCACGGGCCCCGTCGGCCCTCTCCTGCTCGGGGTGCGCCACCACGGTCCGGGCTCGGCCCGCGCCGTCCGCGCGGCCCTGGACGCCGCCCGGCCGCGGGCCGTGCTGATCGAGGGCCCGGCGGAGGGTGACGCGCTGCTCCCGCTGGCCGCCGACGAACGGATGCGACCCCCGGTCGCGCTGCTCGCCCACGCCGTCGACGACCCGGGGCAGGCGACGTTCTGGCCGCTGGCCGCGTTCTCCCCCGAATGGGTCGCGATCCGCTGGGCGCTGGCGCACGACGCGCCGGTCCGATTCATCGACCTCCCCGCGGCGAACTCCCTGGCCATCACCCGGGCGGTGGAGCGGGACGCCGAGGGGGAAGCGAACGACGACGCGAACGCAGCGGCGGCCGACGACGCGCACAGGCCGAGGGCGGCGGAAGCGGCCGGGGGCGGAGACGTGCACCGGGGCGGGGAGGAGAGCCGGTGCGTGGACGGGCCATCCGCGCGCGTCCCGGTCGACCCCGTCCGTGCACTGGCCGAGACGGCCGGTTACGACGACCCCGAGCGCTGGTGGGAGGACGTCGTCGAACACCGTTCCCAGGACGGCACCGATCCGATGGCCCCCTTCACCGCGCTCGCCGAGGCGATGACGGCCCTCCGCGAGGTGTACGGGGACGGCGACCACCCCCGCGACACCGTCCGCGAGGCGCATATGCGCCTTCAACTGCGCAAGGCCCAGAAGGAGTTCGGCGACGGCATCGCAGTCGTCTGTGGCGCCTGGCACGTCCCCGCGCTCGCTGCGCGGACCACGCTCGCTGCCGACAGGGCCGTGCTCAAGGGGCTGCCCAGGGTCAGGACCGAGCTGACCTGGGTGCCCTGGTCGCACCGCAGGCTCGCCCGGAACAGCGGATACGGGGCGGGCATCGACTCGCCCGGCTGGTACGGACACCTCTTCGACGCCGCCGATCGCCCGATCGAGCGGTGGATGACGAAGGTGGCCGGACTCCTGCGCGACGAGGACCGGTTCGTGTCGTCCGCCCATGTCATCGAGGCCGTCCGGCTCGCCGGGGCCCTGGCCGGCCTGCGTGGCCGCCCGCTGGCCGGGCTGAGCGAGACGACGGACGCCGTCCGGGCCGTGATGTGCGACGGCTCGGACATCCCGCTGGGGCTCATCCGGGACCGGCTGATCGTCGGTGAGACCCTCGGCGAGGTGCCCGACACCGCCCCCGCCGTACTGCTCCAGCGCGACCTCACCCGCCGGCAGCGCACCCTCCGGCTCAAACCGGAGCCCTCGGAAAGGTCGTTGGAGCTCGACCTGCGCAAGGACACCGACGCGGCACGCAGCCGACTGCTGCACCGGCTGAGGATCCTCGCCGTCGACTGGGGCGAGCCCACGACCGGCCGGGCGAGCACCGGCACGTTCCGCGAGAGCTGGCGGCTGCGCTGGGAACCCGAGCTGTACGTACGGGTCGCCGAGGCCGGGCCGTGGGGCACCACCGTGCTTGCCGCGGCGACCGCGAAGGCTGGGTTCCTGGCCGCTTCCGCGACCACGCTCGCCGACATCACGGCCCTGGCCGAGCAGTGCCTGCTCGCGGAACTGCCGGACGCACTGCCCCCGGTGATGCGCGCCCTCGCCGACCGCGCCGCGCTCGACGTCGGCCGGCTCGCCGACGCCCTGCCCGCACTGGCCCGGACCCTGCGCTACGGCGACGTGCGGTCCACGGACACCGGGGCGCTCGGCGAGGTCGCCACCGGTCTGGCCGAGCGGGTCTGCGTCGGCCTGCCATCCGCGTGCACCGGACTCGACGCCGACGGCGCCGCAGGGATGCGCCGCCGGATCGACGGCGTCCACACCGCGATCGGGCTGCTTGCGGGGGCCGCTCCCGCGGGCCCGGCAGGAGGGGGCGGGCTGCGCGGACGCTGGAGTGCCGTCCTGCACAAGCTCGCCGGACGGGACACCGTCGCGGGCGTCGTCCGGGGCCGTGCGGCCCGCCTGCTGCTCGACGAGGGCAGGATCGAGGAGGACGACGCGGCGCGGCTGATGGGCCTGGCCCTCTCGCCCGGCACGCCGCCCGCCGACGCGGCGGCCTGGATCGAGGGGTTCATCGGCGGAGCGGGCGGCGGAACGCTCCTCGTCCACGATGCCCGGCTGCTCGGTCTGGTCGACACCTGGCTCACCGGCGTGCCCGCCGACGCCTTCGCCGACGTGCTGCCCCTGCTGCGCCGCACCTTCTCGGCCTACGAGGCCGGGGTGCGGCGCACGCTGGGCGAGCTCGTGCGCCGCGGTCCGGCCGCGGAAGCGGAGCGGACCGGCATCGGTGACGGGACGGTGGCCCCGGGTTTCGGCACCGGTCTCGACGCGGCGCGGGCCGACGCGGTGGTGCCGGTGCTGCGTCTCCTGCTCGGCACGGCCACCGGCGGGGTCACCGAAGACGGGGCCGGTACGGGCGGCCGCACCGGCCCCGGCACGGGCGTCGGCCACGATCCGCGGCCGGACGACGGCACCGGCACCGGCCACGCCCCGGGGCCGGGCGGCGGCGATGCGGGGCGCGGGAACCGAACCGCCGAGGAACCCCTGGGGGCGACGCGATGACCACGGACATGACCGGTACCGGGACCCGCCCGGCTCAGGACCCCCACCTGGCTCGGGACCCCCGGCCGGGCACGGCGGCCGACGAGCGGCTGCGCCGATGGCGGCTGGCCCTGGGGGCGGAGGACGAAGAGGAGGGCACGGGGCGCGCTCTCACCGGCCGCGACGCCGCGATGGACGGCGCGCTGACCGCGCTCTACGGCGGCGCCGGGGTGGAGGGCCGGAACGGAAGCAGCCGCTCGGCCGGCCTCGGGGCCTCCGCGCCGTCCGTGGCCCGCTGGCTCGGCGACATCCGCACGTACTTCCCCGGCTCCATCGTCCAGATCATGCAGCGCGACGCCATCGACCGGCTGGGCCTCGCCGCGCTGCTCCTCGAACCGGAGATGCTGGAGGTCGTCGAGGCGGACGTCCACCTCGTCGGAACGCTCCTCTCGCTCCACAAGGCCATGCCCGAGACGACGCGGGAGACCGCGCGGGCCGTCGTGCGCAAGGTCGTCGACGACCTGGAGAAACGGCTCGCGACCCGTACCCGTGCCACCCTCACCGGAGCGCTGGACCGCGCGACGAGGACCGAGCGCCCCCGGCACCGCGACATCGACTGGGACCGCACGATCAGGGCCAACCTCCGCAACTACCTTCCGGAGCACGGCACCGTCGTCCCCGAACGGCTCATCGGGTACGGGCGGGCCGCGCGGGCCGTGAAGAAGGACGTCGTCCTCTGTGTCGACCAGTCGGGGTCGATGGCCGCCTCCGTCGTCCACGCCTCCGTCTTCGGCGCGGTCCTCGCCTCCATGCGCACGCTGCGCACCCGGCTCGTCGTCTTCGACACGGCCGTCGTCGACCTCACCGACCAGTTGGACGACCCCGTCGACGTGCTGTTCGGCACCCAGCTCGGCGGCGGTACGGACATCAACCGCGCCCTCGCGTACTGCCAGTCGAGGATCAACCGCCCCGCCGACACGGTCGTCGTCCTCATCAGCGATCTCCACGAGGGCGGCATACGCGACGAGATGCTGAAGCGCGTCGCCGCGATGAAGGCGTCCGGGGTGCAGTTCGTGGCCCTGCTGGCGCTGTCCGACGAAGGCGCGCCCGCCTACGACCACGACCACGCGGCAGCACTCGCGGCCCTGGGGGCACCGGCGTTCGCCTGCACGCCGGATCTCTTTCCCGAGGTGATGGCCGCGGCGATCGAGAAGAGACCGATCCCCGTACCGGACAAGGAGGCTCCCCGCTGACCCCGGTCGGCCCCTGCCCCCACGTACGCCGCCCCGCGGAACATCCGGGCGAGTCTTCGCCGGTGCGCCGCCGCCCCGCGGAACGTCCTTGCGTAGCTTCGCCGTACAGCCGTCCCGCGGGTGGCCCCCGCATGCCGTCTGCGGGAGCCGCCTTCATACGGCGTCGCGGTACGGCTCCGCCGGCCGCGCCCACGTGCGGCGTCCTCGTAAGCCGTTCCCACGAGGCAAGCCGTTCCCGCGAGGCAAGCCGTCTCTGCGAGGCACGCCGTCCTCGCGTGAGCCGCGGCAGTGGTTCGGGGGCCGGGCGCGGGGCGTACCCGTCCCCCGCATCGGGGACACCGCGTGCCGCGGGGCGTTTTGGACGGCCCGCCGCGTCGCCCACCACCAGGGCCTTAACCTCCCGGTGGTGCGCAGGGTCTGTGACCGTAATCACCGCTCAGGTGTGATCCGCGATTTAGGGTCATGCGGAGCGCGGGGATAACCTGCGAGATGGACATGCCGCGTACCAGGGTCACCCTGTGCGCCTTCCTCGTGACCGAGCAGTCGCAATTGCCCCTCGCGGCACGCCCACGCAGTAAACGAACCGCGAGACCACTGATAAGGGACGGACGCGCGTGGACCTGTTCGAGTACCAGGCGAGGGACCTCTTCGCCAAGCACGGTGTACCGGTGCTGGCCGGTGAAGTCATCGACACGCCTGAGGCAGCCCGCGAGGCGACCGAGCGGCTGGGCGGCAAGTCGGTTGTCAAGGCGCAGGTGAAGGTCGGCGGCCGGGGCAAGGCCGGCGGCGTCAAGCTGGCCGCCACCCCCGACGAGGCGGTCGCCCGCGCGACCGACATCCTCGGCATGGACATCAAGGGCCACACGGTCCACAAGGTGATGATCGCCGAGACCGCGCCCGAGATCGTCGAGGAGTACTACGTCTCGTACCTCCTCGACCGCACCAACCGCACCTTCCTGGCCATGGCCTCGGTGCAGGGCGGCATGGACATCGAGGAGGTCGCGGAGAAGTCCCCCGAGGCCCTCGCGAAGGTCCCGGTCGACTCCAACTCCGGCGTCACCATCGAGAAGGCCCGCGAGATCGTCGCCCAGGCGAAGTTCCCGGCCGACGTCGCCGAGAAGGTCGCCGAGGTCCTGGTGACCCTCTGGAAGACCTTCGTCGCCGAGGACGCGCTCCTCGTCGAGGTCAACCCGCTCGCCAAGGTCGCCTCCGGCGACATCCTGGCGCTGGACGGCAAGGTTTCGCTCGACGACAACGCCGACTTCCGCCAGCCCGAGCACGAGGCGCTGGAGGACAAGGCCGCGGCCAACCCGCTGGAGGCCGCCGCCAAGGCCAAGAACCTCAACTACGTCAAGCTCGACGGCGAGGTCGGCATCATCGGCAACGGCGCCGGTCTGGTCATGTCGACCCTGGATGTCGTCGCGTACGCCGGTGAGAACCACGGCAACGTGAAGCCCGCCAACTTCCTCGACATCGGTGGCGGCGCCTCCGCCGAGGTCATGGCGAACGGTCTGGAGATCATCCTCGGCGACCCGGACGTCAAGTCCGTCTTCGTCAACGTCTTCGGTGGCATCACCGCCTGTGACGAGGTCGCCAACGGCATCGTCCAGGCGCTCGCACTGCTCAAGTCCAAGGGCGAGGACGTCAGCAAGCCGCTGGTCGTGCGCCTCGACGGCAACAACGCGGAGCTGGGTCGCAAGATCCTCTCCGACGCCAACCACCCGCTCGTGCAGCGTGTGGACACCATGGACGGCGCGGCCGACAAGGCCGCCGAGCTCGCCGCGGCTGCGAAGTAAGGACGAGGGACTCCAACACCATGGCAATCTTCCTCACCAAGGACAGCAAGGTCATCGTCCAGGGGATGACCGGTGCCACCGGCATGAAGCACACCAAGCTCATGCTCGGTGACGGCACCAACATCGTCGGCGGCGTGAACCCCCGCAAGGCGGGTACGACCGTGGACTTCGACGGCACCGAGGTACCCGTTTTCGGGACGGTCGCCGAGGCGATGGAGAAGACCGGCGCGAACGTGTCGGTGCTCTTCGTGCCGCCGGCCTTCGCCAAGGCCGCCGTCGTCGAGGCGATCGACGCCGAGATCCCGCTCGCCGTCGTGATCACCGAGGGCATCGCCGTCCACGACTCCGCCGCCTTCTGGGCGTACGCGAGCGAGAAGGGCAACAAGACCCGGATCATCGGCCCGAACTGCCCGGGTCTGATCACCCCTGGCCAGTCCAACGCCGGCATCATCCCGGGCGACATCACCAAGCCCGGCCGCATCGGTCTCGTGTCCAAGTCCGGCACGCTGACCTACCAGATGATGTACGAGCTCCGTGACATCGGCTTCTCGTCCGCCGTCGGCATCGGTGGCGACCCGGTCATCGGCACGACGCACATCGACGCCCTCGCGGCGTTCGAGGCCGACCCCGAGACCGACCTGATCGTGATGATCGGTGAGATCGGCGGCGACGCCGAGGAGCGTGCGGCCGACTTCATCAAGGCCAACGTCACCAAGCCGGTCGTCGGTTACGTCGCGGGCTTCACCGCACCCGAGGGCAAGACCATGGGCCACGCCGGCGCCATCGTCTCCGGCTCCTCCGGCACCGCGCAGGCGAAGAAGGAGGCCCTGGAGGCCGCCGGCGTCAAGGTCGGCAAGACGCCGACCGAGACCGCCAAGCTGGCGCGCGAGATCCTCGGCGCCTGACCGTTCCGTCATCGGAGCGGCATGCCTCGGTGCGTCACCGCACAGACGGCGCGGGCCCCCACCCCTGACCAGGGGTGCGGGCCCGCGCCGTTTTCGTCCCGCCCCGTCGTTCCCCTGTCGTTCCCGCCTCGCTTCTCTGCCGGTCTCTGCCGGTCCGGTCCGCGCGCGACCCCCTTCGTCGGTGCCCGTCCCGGCGGGCGGGCTCCGCCCGCGTCCGGTCCCGTGACGGGGACGGGGTCAGCCGGCCCGGGGGACCAGCCGGGCGGGCCCCTGGACGAGCTCGCCGTTCAGCCGCTTCCGCAGCTTCAGGTCCCGCGGCATCAGGAGCTGCGGGCCGCTTCGCGGCGGCGCCTCCTCGATCCGTTGCGCCGGGGACTCCGGGGGCTCGTAGCGGTCCGGCGCCGTGACCAGCGTGAACAGCGTCAGACCGATCAGCAGCGCCATGGAGGAGAAGACCGCCTCCGTCCACCGCCGCGCCCTGCGCTCGCTGCCGGTACGGACCGTGTCCGGCGGGGGGAGCGTGGCGCACGCCTCGGCCTGTGCCTTCGCGAGCATGTGGACCCGCTGACGCAGCAGGGTCGAGCGCGCGGCGGGAGAGTCCGGCTCCGCCAGTTCGGGCAGCCGCTCGCCGACCGCGGCGCGCGCGTTCACCAGCCTGCTCGCCGTCGCCGGGGTGCTGGCCTCCGTCTCCGCCGCGGTTTCCGGCAGGGCCAGGCCGACGACATCGTGGAGCACGAGCGTGCGACGGTACGACGGCGGCAGCGCGAGCAGGGCGTCGAGCAGTTCCCCGGCACCGGGCTCCTCGGGAGGCGGGTCGGGGGAGCGGTGCGCCCGGCGCAGTCGGTGCCACGGCGACAGCGCGTACTCGTACGTCGCCGCCCGCACCCAGCCGACCGGGTCACGGTCCGCGGCGACCTCGGGCCAGCGCTCCCAGGCCAGCGCGAAGGCCCGCACGACGGACTGCCGGGCGAGCTTCCGACGCCCGGTCAACAGGAACGCCTGGTGGAAGAGCGCGGTGGCGCAGTGCGTGTACAAGGCGGCGAATGCCTCGATCGCCGCCTTTGACACATCACCTGACACATCACCCGGTTCGGCGGCGGCACGGGCTCCGGCCGGTGCGGCGGGTGGCTCCAGGGCGGTGCGGGGCTCGTTCCGCGTCATGAACGGACGCTCGCGGCTCCGCACCGCGCCAGGGAGCGCGGGGCCACGGAGCACAGGGCCGCGGGGTGCCGAGCCACGGAGTGCCGAGCCACGGAGTGCCGAGCCACGGAGCGCAGGGCCAGCATGATCATTGAGCACATAAACGTATATTGAGCGACACCACGGCCGTTCTCCCGTTACACGGAATGAGCGCGTGTCGTTGGCAGCATGATGGCGTGACGCACGTGACCGGAGACGGTGCGCCGCTGTCGGCGGAGCAGGCCGTGGAACAGATCCAGGGGCAGGGCGCGGGACAGGCCGGGAGGCGATTCGCGATACGGAGCCGCTCCGCCGCGCTGGCCTTCACCTTCCTGCGCGGAGGGCTGGCCGCCGGGCTGGGGCTCGGCGCGTTCACCGTGCTCGTGCTGGTCCTGTGGGTCAGCTCACCGGGCTCCGACGACGGTCTCACCGGGGCCCTCCACACGGCGGCGGGCATCTGGCTGCTCGCCCATGGTGCCGAACTGGTCAGGACCAGCACGCTCGGCGGGACGGCCCCGGTCGGCCTCGTCCCGCTGCTGCTCGCCGTGGTGCCGGTGTGGCTGGTGCACCGCGCGGCCCGGGACGCTCTGGAGGCCGATGAGGGGCGTGCGGCGCCTTCGGTGGTGTCGGCGTTCGGCCTGGTCACCGGCGGGTACATGGTGGTGGGATCGGCGGTCGCGCTCTATGCGCTGGGCGGTTCGCCGTCCGTGCGCGCGGTGTCGCTGTTCTTCCCCGCGGCTGTGGTGGTGGCGGGTGCCGCGGCGGCGGGTGTCTGGGCGGCGTGCGGACGCCCGGTCGGGCCGTTTCCGTACTGGGTGCCGGTGCGCGTGCATGAGATCGTGGCCCGTTCCCGGTTCCGGGAGTGCGCCGCGGCGGCGTGCCGGTCCGCGGCGGCGGGGCTGGTGGCGCTGCTGGGCGGCGGCGCGCTGCTCGTCGCCGTGGGGTTGGTGTGGCACGCCGACGAGGCCCAGCGGTCGTTCGTCCAGCTCTCGGGCGGCTGGGCGGGCCGGGTCTCGGTCCTGATGCTGGCGCTGGTCCTGGTGCCGAACGCGGCGGTGTGGGGTGCCGCGTACGCGCTCGGCCCGGGTTTCGCGCTCGGTACGGCGTCCACGGTCACCCCGTTCGTCTTCGAGGGGCGTCCGGCGCAACCGGTCTTCCCCTTGCTCGCCGCGGTACCGGACCCGGGGACGGGGACGGCGGCGAACTGGGCGGCCGGGGCGGTCCCGGTCGCCGCCGGAGTGGTGGTCGCCTGGTTCACGGTGCGGCGGGCGGCTCCCGCCCGGGACGGGGGAAGGCCCGGGACGGGGGCGGCGTGGAGCCCGGGGACGACCGCGCTGACGGCCGGGTGCGGGGCACTGGGCTGCGGGCTGGCCACGGCCGTGCTGGCAGCCGCCGCGGGAGGGCCGCTCGGCACCCGCGCGCTCGCCGTGTTCGGCCCGGTGTGGTGGTTTACGGGGGCGGCGGCCGTGGCGTGGACGGCGGTGCTGGGCGTCCCCGGGGCGTTGCTGCTGCGGGCCTGGAGGCTGCGCGGGTGGGGACGGCGGAGCCGGCCGAGTGCGTCCGGAGGGGTGCGGGAGGCGGCGGTCGCGGAACGGGAGGCGGTCGAGGAGGAGCCGTCCGGGCGGGCGTCCGCCGTGCCGGCCCCGCCGATGCGCCCGAGGGCGGCACGGCGGACGCCCGCCCGGGTCTTCGCGAAGGCGTCCGCACGCCGCCGGACCGTGACCATCGGCGGGGAGGACGGGAGCGGCGACGGGGACTTCGAGCCGTACGACTTCCTGCCCACCGACCCCTGGCACGAACGGACGGTCCGGCCTACGGGAGACGCCGGACCGCCGGGACATGGGTGAAGCGGAGCCGTGGCCCGGCCGGGCCGTGCGGAGGACGGGCCCCGAGCCGGTGCGGCGGACCGGCCCGGTCCTCGCCGCCTCGGCCTCGAAGCCCGCGGCGCCCTCGGCCTCGAAGCCCGCGGCGCCCCCGGCCTCGATGCCGTCTGGCGCCGCGGCCCTCGGCCGTCTCAGCCCTGGATGCCGAAGAAGGGCTCCAGCGGCTTCGGCAGCAGGTCGTTGCAGGCCAGCTGACCGGACTTGGTCAGCGCGTCGTTCACGCAGGTGTAGTAGTCGCGGTAGACGAGCTGCACGGTGAACGTCGTGGCGACGATCGAGAGCGCGAGCAGGGCCGTCACCAGACCGCTGAGCGCGGCTGTGGTCTGCTGCCGGCCGTAGCCCGAGGCGGGGGCGCCGGTAGCGGAACCGGCTTCCGCGGCCTGCCCGGCACCGGGGCCCTGGAGGGGGCCGGCGGCCGGGGTGCCGGTGGACGAGGCGGAGCGGGCGGCTCCGGCGGTGTTCGGGGCGGAGGAGCCCTTCGGCTTGGCCCGGAGCGCGCTGATCGACCAGTACACCGCGAGCGCGCCGAGCAGCAGGGAGATCTCGGGAAAGTCGAAGAGCGCGAAGAAGAACGCCCACATGCCGCCGAGCAGTGCGTAGCGTGCGCGCCGCTGGGCCGGATCGGTCGGGTCCCAACGCAGACCGCCGGGGCCGCCCTGGGGGCTGCCCTGGCCGTTCGGCCCGCCCTGGCCGTTCGGCCCGCCCTGGCCGTTCGACCCGCCCTGGCCGCCGGGCCGTCCACCGAAGCCGCCGCCCTGCCGGCCCGGCTGTCGGCTGCTCCACTGGCCGCCCCACGCCGGCCGGTCTCCGGAGGCGCCGCCTTCGCCGTCCTTGCCCGCGTCCGCGTTCCCCGCGCCGTCGTCGCCCCGGCCGTCGTCGGCGTTCGAGGGGTGGCGGGGCTGCCAGGGCTGCTCGGGGCGGCCCTCGGGCGGCGCGGCGAACGGATTGTCATCGGCGCGGCCGGAGGACGGGGCGGAGCGGTCCTCGCGCAGCAGCGGGGCACCGAGCGCGGACAGCGGCAGCGCCGACGGTGAGGCCGCCCCGCGCAGCGCCCGCGCCGACAGCGAGGTCGCCCCGGGCAACGGCTGCGACGAGTGGTGGAAGCCGGTGTGGCGGCGTCGGTCCGTCATGTGGTGAACGTCTTCCCCATCTCGTCATTTCCGCCCTTCGGGCGGTTCCCTGACCCCTGACGCTACCTCCCGGCCAGGAGGGGCGGAAAGCGGGGAGCGGCCGCGCTCGGCGGCCGGGCCGTGCGCCCCGGCCCGAGCGGCGGTCGATATGCGAGGGATGTGCGGTCCCTCGCCCCGTCCCGAGGGGGCCTGCACGACGCCCGGTATCGTTGCTGACGGTCGACCGTTCGTAGAGTTCCCCGTGTCGAGGGGCACGATTCTTTCGTACGACCATACAAACTCAGCGTCGTTTGCCCCCTGCCGGCTGCTCCATCACGCGAGAAAGGGCCCAGCCGTGGCCTCCCCGCCCCCTTCCGCCGCACCGGCCCGCCTGGTCGTGCTGGTCTCCGGTTCCGGAACGAATCTCCAAGCCCTGCTCGACGCCATCGGCGACGACCCCGAGGGCTTCGGCGCGCGGGTCGTCGCAGTAGGCGCCGACCGCGACGGCATCGCCGGTCTGGAACGGGCGGAGCGCGCCGGGCTGCCGACCTTCGTGTGCCGGGTCAAGGATCACGCCACGCGTGAGGAGTGGGACGCGGCGCTCGCCGCCGCGACGGCCGAGCACCGCCCGGACCTGGTGGTGTCGGCGGGGTTCATGAAGATCGTGGGCAAGGAGTTCCTCGCCCGGTTCGGCGGCCGGTTCATCAACACCCACCCCGCCCTGCTTCCCAGCTTTCCCGGTGCCCATGGGGTGCGTGACGCGCTCGCGTACGGCGTGAAGGTCACCGGGTGCACCGTCCACTTCGTCGACGACGGGGTCGACACCGGTCCGATCATCGCGCAGGGCGTGGTCGAGGTGACCGAAGAGGACACGGCGGAGGGCGAAGCGGCCCTCCATGAACGCATCAAGGAAGTCGAGCGCAAGCTGCTCGTCGAGGCCGTGCGGCGGCTCGCCCGCGACGGCTATCGCATTGAGGGACGAAAGGTTCATCTCGGTCATGTCGGTGAATAAGCCCATCCGTCGCGCCCTGATCAGTGTCTACGACAAGACGGGACTGGAGGACCTCGCCCGTGGCCTGCACGAGGCGGGTGTCGAGCTCGTCTCCACCGGCTCCACCGCCGGGAGGATCGCGGCCGCCGGAGTGCCCGTCACCGAGGTCGAGGAGCTGACCGGCTTCCCCGAGTGCCTCGACGGCCGCGTCAAGACGCTGCACCCGCGCGTCCACGCCGGCATCCTCGCGGACCTGCGCCTGGACGCCCACCGCGAGCAGCTCGCCGAGCTGGGTGTGGAGCCGTTCGACCTGGTGGTCGTGAACCTCTACCCGTTCAAGGAGACCGTCGCCTCCGGCGCCTCCGCCGACGCCTGCGTGGAGCAGATCGACATCGGCGGCCCGTCCATGGTCCGCGCCGCCGCCAAGAACCACCCGTCGGTCGCCGTGGTCACCAGCCCCGCGCGGTACGCCGACGTCCTTGCCGCGGTCCGGGCGGGCGGCTTCGACCTGGCCGCCCGCAAGCGCCTGGCCGCCGAGGCGTTCCAGCACACCGCCGCCTACGACGTGGCCGTGGCCTCCTGGTTCGCCGCCGACTACGCCGCCGCCGACGACTCGGGCTTCCCGGACTTCTTCGGCACGACGTACGAGCGCGCGAACGTCCTGCGGTACGGCGAGAACCCGCACCAGCCCGCCGCGCTCTACACCTCCGGCTCCGGCGGCCTGGCCGAGGCGGAGCAGCTGCACGGCAAGGAGATGTCGTACAACAACTACACGGACACCGACGCCGCGCGCCGGGCCGCGTACGACCACGCCGAGCCGTGCGTCGCGATCATCAAGCACGCCAACCCGTGCGGCGTCGCGATCGGCGACGACGTCGCCGAGGCGCACCGCAAGGCGCACGCCTGCGACCCGCTGTCGGCCTTCGGCGGCGTCATCGCCGTCAACCGTCCGGTGACCGTGGCCATGGCCGAGCAGGTCGCCGAGATCTTCACCGAGGTCATCGTCGCCCCGGCGTACGAGGACGGCGCGGTCGAGGTCCTGGCCCGCAAGAAGAACATCCGTGTGCTGCGCTGCCCCGACGCCCCGGCCGCCCCGGTCGAGGTCAAGCCGGTCGATGGCGGTGCGCTGCTCCAGGTCACCGACCGCCTCCAGGCCGAGGGCGACGACCCGGCCAACTGGACCCTGGCCACCGGCGAGGCCCTCGCCGAGGACGAGCTGAAGGAGCTCGCCTTCGCCTGGAAGGCGTGCCGCGCCGTCAAGTCCAACGCGATCCTGCTCGCCAAGGACGGCGCCTCGGTCGGCGTCGGCATGGGGCAGGTCAACCGCGTCGACTCCGCGAAGCTGGCCGTGGAGCGGGCGGGCGAGGAGCGCGCACGGGGCTCGTACGCGGCCTCCGACGCGTTCTTCCCGTTCCCGGACGGGTTGGAGATCCTGACCGCCGCGGGCGTCAGGGCCGTGGTCCAGCCGGGCGGTTCGGTCCGTGACGAGTTGGTCGTCGAGGCCGCGAAGAAGGCGGGCGTGACGATGTACTTCACGGGCACGCGCCACTTCTTCCACTGAGCCCGATCCTCCGCTCAGCACGAAGGGCCGGAACTCCGCGAGGAGTTCCGGCCCTTCGGCTGTGCGGGCGTGCCCGGCACGCCCGCACGACATCGCTTCCCGATGTCAGCTCTTCTTGATTACCAGGGTGCCGGCGGCACGGTCGTGCCAGCCCTGCAGCTTGCCGGAGTTGTCGAAGAACGGCGACAGGAAGACGAGGATGGTGCCGATGTAGCAGAGGAAGGCACCGACGACCGGAATGATGTAGCGGATGAAGCCGGCGCCGAGGCCCGGGTTCTGGCCGGTGTTCTCCTTGACGACGCGCAGGCCGAGGGCCATCTTGCCGAGCGTCGCGCCGACCAGCGAGATCATCAGCCACTCGTAGAGCAGCGTGATCAGACCGAGGACCAGCATCATGCTGAACATGGTGGCGATGAAGCCGCCGCCGACGTCGTTCATGCAGGACTGGTAGCCCGGGTCCAGGGAGCTGCCGCAGTTCTCGGCGCTCTCGGCGAGGCCCGCGGCGCCGGCCAGGCCGATCGCGCTGGCGATGCCGTACACCACACCGATGGCCAGACCGTCGATCAGGCGCGCGCCCAGGCGGAGCCCCATCGTGGCGATCTGGACCGTGCCCAGGTTCGGCACGTTGATGTAGCCGTTGTTGGCCTGGAGCGTGCCCGGGGCCTGCGGCGGATAGCCGTAACCGGGCTGTCCCTGCGGCTGACCGGGCTGCTGCGGGTAGCCGTAACCGGGCTGACCCTGCTGGGGATCGCCGCCCTGCTGCGGGTAGCCGTATCCCGGCTGTCCCTGCGGCGGCTGGCCGGGCTGCTTCCCGTAGGGGTTGTTCGGGTCGCCGAAGCTCATCTGGGGAGTTCCTCCAACGTGCAAATGGGGACGATGCGGCCGCACGGAGGAAAGAAGAGCTCTGTGGTCCGCCCCCCGGTACTACTGCGGCACAGCGGAATTAATCGTTATAAGCGGAACGTAAGTTTGTCCAGTCGCGGCAGGTGGATGTTGCTCAAGCGAGACATGACAACGATTTCCAGCCACCTGGAATTGGTATGCGGGTGGGGTCATCCGCGAGTATGGGGACATGACCGCCCAGATTCTCGATGGCAAGGCCACCGCAGCCGCGATCAAGTCCGATCTCACCGTCCGCGTGGCGGCCCTCAAGGCGCAGGGCGTCAACCCTGGCCTCGGAACCCTGCTCGTCGGGGACGACCCGGGCAGCCGTTGGTACGTGAACGGCAAGCACCGCGACTGCGCCGAGGTCGGCATCGGCTCCATCCAGCGCGACCTTCCCGACACCGCCACCCAGGAGGAGATCGAGGACGTCGTACGCGAGCTCAACGCCAACCCCGACTGCACGGGCTACATCGTGCAGTTGCCGCTGCCCAGGGGGATCGACACCAACCGCGTCCTGGAGCTGATGGACCCTGCCAAGGACGCCGACGGTCTCCACCCCATGAACCTGGGCCGGCTCGTGCTGAACGAGACGGGCCCGCTGCCGTGCACCCCGCAGGGCGTCGTCCAGCTTCTCCGCCACCACGGCGTGGAGATCAACGGAGCGCACGTCGTGGTCGTGGGCCGCGGCGTCACGATCGGCCGGCCGATGCCGCTGCTGCTGACCCGCAGGTCCGAGAACGCCACCGTCACCCAGTGCCACACCGGCACGCAGGACCTCTCCGCGCACCTCAAGCAGGCCGACATCATCGTCGCCGCGGCCGGGGTGCCGCACATCATCAAGCCCGAGGACGTGAAGCCGGGCGCGGCCGTGCTCGACGTCGGCGTCAGCCGGGACGAGAACGGCAAGATCATCGGGGACGTTCACCCGGGCGTGGCCGAGGTCGCCGCCTGGATCTCCCCGAACCCGGGCGGTGTCGGTCCGATGACCCGCGCCCAACTGCTCGTCAACGTGGTCGAGGCGGCCGAGCGCGCCGCGTCCGCCGCCTGACCCGACCGACCCGATGCGGAGGAACCCCATGGGCGCTGGTACGAGCCCGGCCACCGAGGCGGATGCCGTGGCGGCGGCCGAGGGCATGTCGAACGAAGCCGGATCGGACAAGCACGGTGACACCGGCTCCGGTTCCGGTTCGGGCTCCGATTCGGTTTCCGGTTCAGGTGCGACGGCCCCGGCTTCCGGTGAACAGGCCGACGCCGCGGCGGGTGCCGCACGTGGCGGTTCCGGTCGGTCGCGGAGGTTTCCCCTGTTCACCCGGGACACCGCGCGCCCCGAAGGCGGCGGCCGGGCAGCGCCCGGTGACGCTCCCGCGCCCGCCCGTCAGTGGCCGCTGCTCTCGGTGCTCTGCGTGGCCGGTCTCGGGCTGCTGATCGTGGCCGTCGACCCGTTCGCCCAGGCGTTCCGGATCGGCACGATCCTGATCGGCGCCTCCCTCCTCGGTGGCGCGGTGCTGCGGCTCGTGGTCCCGTCGGTCGGCATGCTGGCCGTCCGCTCCCGCTTCACCGACCTGGTGACGTACGGGGTCCTCGGCTTCCTCATCGTGATGCTCGCGCTGGTGGCCCAGCCCAAGCCGTGGCTGGACATTCCGTTCCTGGAGGACGCGGTCCACTTCACGATCCGCTGACTCCCGCCGCACTGAGGCTGGTCGTACTGAGGCTGGCCGCATTGAGACTGGGCCCCGTCCGGCCGTGCCGTGGCTGGGCCCCGTCTGCCTGGCTCCCGCACGACAGCGACACCACGGTGCGCGGTGCGCGGTGCCCGTCCCTTCCCCCGAAGAAGGACGGACACCGCGGGCGGGGACCGACGGAATGCCTGTTCCGCGCGGTGGCGACTCGATCGAGCGGCCTTGCCCGCGCCCTGGCTTCAGCCTCGTGGACGGCATGGAGCCGTTCAAGGAAACCCTGAGCCCTGTGGCACGGAAGTGACCATTCCGCCATGGTGTGATCGCTGCGCAACGGTGCCGGTCCCGTTCCGCACAGCCTCTGGACGGCGCTGGATCCCGCCGTACGACGCGTACACGCGATGCGGGGGCGGGTGGATCCGGGCGCGGAGGGGCGGCACGGGCGCGGACGACCACGCGGGCGCGGGTGATTTCGGGCCGCACGGGCGAACGGGCACGGATGCGAACGGACCGCACGGGCGCTCGGACAGCGAGCCGCGCGGAGGGGCGAGCGGGTTCGGTCGGCGATGCGCGTGCGCAGGTGCGCAGGGTGACGCCGGCACGGGCGGCGATGCGGGGATGAACGAACGACGGGGCGCGTACGCACAAGCTGCCGGGGCGTAACCCCGGTGGGGGAGCGGGTGGCGGCCGGATGAGCAGAGCGTGACGGCTTGTGCGCGGTGCCACAGGGGGCCGAACGGCCAGGTGGTTCCGGGTCGGATAGCCTGACCGCTGGATATCTCTTCACATCAAGATTCAGGGATGTCCGCCCCCCCGGGGCGAGGAACCCCCACCGCCAGCTGTCTAACGGAGATCGCCATGACCCGCACTCCCGTGAATGTCACCGTGACCGGCGCAGCCGGCCAGATCGGCTACGCACTGCTCTTCCGCATCGCTTCCGGCCACCTGCTCGGCCCGGACGTGCCGGTCAGCCTGCGTCTCCTGGAGATCCCGCAGGGGCTGAAGGCCGCCGAGGGCACCGCGATGGAGCTCGACGACTGCGCCTTCCCGCTGCTGCGCGGTATCGAGATCACCGACGACGCCAACAAGGCGTTCGACGGCGCCAACGTCGCCCTGCTGGTGGGCGCCCGCCCGCGTACCAAGGGCATGGAGCGCGGCGATCTGCTCTCCGCCAACGGTGGCATCTTCAAGCCGCAGGGCAAGGCGATCAACGACCACGCCGCGGACGACATCAAGGTCCTCGTCGTCGGCAACCCGGCCAACACCAACGCGCTCATCGCGCAGGCCGCCGCTCCGGACGTACCGGCCGAGCGCTTCACCGCGATGACCCGCCTCGACCACAACCGGGCGATCTCTCAGCTGGCCGCCAAGACCGGTGCCGCCGTCTCCGACATCAAGAAGCTGACCATCTGGGGCAACCACTCGGCGACCCAGTACCCGGACATCTTCCACGCGGAGATCGCCGGCAAGAGCGCCGCCGAGGTCGTCAACGACGAGGCGTGGCTGGCCGACACCTTCATCCCGACCGTCGCCAAGCGCGGTGCCGCGATCATCGAGGCCCGTGGCGCGTCCTCGGCCGCCTCCGCCGCCAACGCCGCCATCGACCACATCCACACCTGGGTCAACGGCACCGCCGCCGGTGACTGGACCTCCATGGCCATTCCGTCGGACGGCTCCTACGGTGTGCCGGAGGGCCTCATCTCGTCCTTCCCCGTCACCACGAAGGACGGCAAGTACGAGATCGTCCAGGGCCTGGACATCAACGAGTTCTCCCGCACCCGCATCGACGCGTCGGTGAATGAGCTCACCGAGGAGCGCGACGCGGTTCGCGAGCTCGGCCTGATCTGAGCTGATCCGATCTGATCCGTTCTGATCTGATCCGTTCAGGTTCATTCGGGTTCGTTCGGGTCCGGCCCGTTCCGATGCGATGCGGAACGGGCCGGTCGTGTTCATGGGCCGGACGTTCAGCCCTTCAGCAACTCGTCGGCGATGTCGCGGACGGCGGCCATGGCCCGGTGCAGCAGCCCGGGGCCGAACGTGATCCGGGTGGCGCCCAGCTCCCCCAGGCGGCGCGGCGTCGGCCCGTCGGGCAGGGCGACCGCGTTGAGCAGGCCCGGGATGGCGGCGGCCAACCGGGGCAGGGCCTCGGGCGGCGCCAGGATCGGGTAGACACAGTCCGCGCCCGCCGCCACGTACGCGCGGGCACGGCGCACCGTCTCCGCCTCCTGGTCCGTGCCGTCCGGGACGCCGAGGACATATGTGTCGACGCGTGCGTTGACGAAGAGCCGGTCACCGGCGACCGCCCGCACCTCGGCCAGCCAGTCCGCCTGCTGCTGGTCGTCGACGAGGACGCCGCCGACCGAGTCCTCCAGGTTGCAGCCGACGGCGCCGGTTTCCAGGAGGCGTTCCACCAGCTCTGGGGCCGACAGCCCGTACCCGGCCTCGACGTCCGCCGAGACGGACACGGTCGCCGGCACGGCGCGCACGACCCTCGCCACGGCCGCGAACATCTCGTCGGGGGGAGTCTTCCCGTCCTCGTGGCCGAGTGAGGCGGCGATTCCGGCGCTGGGCGTGGCGAGCGCGGGGAAGCCCGCCTCGACGAAGACGCGGGCGCTCGCCGCGTCCCACGGCCCGGGGAGAACCAGAGGGTCGCCGGGCGCACGGTCGAGGTGCAGGGCTCGAAAGGCTGACGCGGTCATCGTGAGACTCCTGGGGAAGGTCCGTGCAGGGGCGTGCGATCCATGCGGTGTGGGCCATGCGTGCGGCGCGTGCGATGCAGACGGGTGCGATGCATGCGGGGCGTGCGGGGTGTCCAGGGCATGAGCGGAACACGGCGCACGTCTCCGTCCACGGGCGGGTTCGAGGCCATGGGATGCGCCGGGCCTCTGCCGGGGGATGCTAGGTCAGCGGGCGCGCGACGCGCACAGGACGCGCAGGGCGTACGAGGCGCGCAATCCGCGCAGAGGTACAGCGAGACACGAGAGGCGCGCGACCGGCGGAGTGACCGCGTCGCGTGAGCGGGGCGCGTACGCGGGTAGCGTCCAGCGTCGCGAACGTCGGTGGCGCGTACGCCGGACGCGTACGCCGGACGCGTACGACGGCTGCGTACGCCGGGAACGGAATGTGAGGCCCGCGCGAGGAGAGGCGCACGGGCCTGGACCGCACTTGGTCGGTGCCGCTCAGCCGCTTGCCGGAGGTGGCCGGTGCCGGTCGGCGCGTGTCAGTGCTTGATGTCTCCCGGCTGGTAGTGGCCGGGAACCATGCGGGTGGTCACGGCGAACCGGTTCCAGGCATTGATCGTCGTGATCGCGGCGACCAGATGGGCCAGCTCCGCCTCGTCGAAGTGCTTGGCGGCGTTCTGCCACACCTCGTCCGGGACGAACCCGTCGGTCAGCACCGTCATCGCCTCGGTCAGCTCGATGGCCGCGATCTCCTTGGGCGTGTAGAAGTGCCGCGACTCCTCCCACGCGCTGAGCTGAATGATCCGCTGGACGGACTCGCCGGCCGCCAGGGCGTCCTTGGAGTGCATGTCGAGGCAGAACGCGCAGTGGTTGAGCTGGGAGGCGCGGATCTTCACCAGCTCCGCGATGACCGGATCGAGTCCCCTGCGGGACGCCGCGTCCAGCCGGACCATGGCCTTGTAGACATCGGGCGCCAGCTCGGCCCAGTGCGCGCGGGGGGTGTGCTCGGGGTTGAGTTCGGAGGCCGGGCGGGCGTTTTCGTTCGTCGTCATGGGGACGACGTTACGGGAAGATGGCGCAGGCATATGGTCCATTTCCGCAATGGACTCATGGGCCACTTCCGGAGCTGGGCATCTACGCGGCGCCTTCCGGGGCGATCGCTTCTCTCAAGGCTGAGCAACGATGTGTGAAGTCGTAGACCGCCCTGCGGCAGGGGTCCCGGGCCGTCCGAGGTGTTCCACTCCGGTCCGTCCGGCACCAGCAAGGGCCGTGCGGCCCTGAGCGCGGTGTCGCCGACGAGGGCCTGGCCCCCTCCTCGCGCCGTTCTCTCGTTCGCCAGAACTCGGTAGCGTGTTCGGTCCGTCGCGGACGAGCATGGGGCGCATGACTGACCAACGCGCGCGATGGACCCAGGCAACGGTCTACCCCGATATGTGGGTCGACCCGGACGACGACCCCCGTGACAACGAGGGCCCCGGCCCGGAGGGGGAGCTTGCGACGCTGCAGGACTTCCTGAAGAACTACCGCATGACGCTGCGGATGAAGTGCGAGGGCCTGGATGCGGAGCAACTGGCCCGCCGGTCGGTTCCGCCGTCGACGATGTCGCTGCTCGGCCTGGTCCGGCATCTCGCGGAGGTGGAACGGGACTGGCGCAACTGGATCACCGACGGTGACCCGCTGCCGAAGCTGTACGGCGCGCGCGACGCGGACTTCGACGGCGCCGTCGCCGAGCCGACTGTGGTCGACACCGCGTTCCGCGATCTGGAGCGTGAGCAGGCCGCGACCGACGCCGTGCTGGCCGAGCATGCGGACCTGGGCGAGCGCGCGGGGAAGGACGGGATCGCCGTTCGGGAGCTGATGGTCCACAGGATCGAGGAGTACGCCCGACACTGCGGGCACGCCGACCTGTTGCGCGAATGCATCGACGGCAGGGTGGGCCAGTGACGAGCAGCATCCCGTTCCGAGGGCGCTGACACCCGGCCGGGCCTTCACGGTCAGCCCATCGCTTCTGCTCAGGGGGTCGCCTCTGCTCAAGGGACCGCCTCTGCTCGGGGGCCGCCTCTGCTCGGGGGCCGCCTCGGGAAGGCGGCCCCCTCAGCGGAATGGCCCAGCGATAGGGTGCGTTTCCATGAAGGATTCCTGGGCCGGTTTCGGGACCGACCTCCTCCTGGAGACGAAGGGCTCGACGGGATCGCGGGCCGGGCTCATGGACGCCCTGCGCGAGGCCGTGCGCACGGGCAGGCTGACCCCCGGCACCCAACTGCCGTCCTCCCGCAGCCTCGCCGCCGACCTCGGTATTGCCCGGAACACCGTCGCCGACGCATACGCGGAGCTGGTCGCGGAGGGGTGGCTCACCGCTCGTCAGGGGTCCGGCACCCGGGTGGCGCGGCGGGCCGAGCCGCGCCGGTCGGCCGCCCGGGTGGCGCCGTCCCGGCCGGTGCGCTCCCGGCCCGCCCACAACCTGATGCCTGGTTCGCCGGACCTTTCCTCCTTCCCGCGCGCCGCATGGCTCAAGGCGTCCCGGCGTGCCCTGACTGCCGCCCCCAACGACGCCTTCGGGTACGGGGATCCGCGCGGGCGCGTGGAACTGCGTACCGCGCTGGCCGGCTATCTCGCCCGGGTGCGAGGCACGTACACCGACCCGGAACGGATCGTCATTTGCGCGGGCTTCGTGCACGCCCTGAAACTGATGGGGACGGTGCTGCGTAGACGGCGGGTGCGCGAGGTGGCCGTCGAGTCGTACGGACTGGACGTGCACTGGCGGTTGCTCACGGACGCCGGACTGCGCATCCCGCACCTCACGGTGGACGAATCCGGGGCCAGGACCGATGACCTGGACGGGATGCGCGGGATCGGGGCCGTGCTGCTGACACCGGCCCACCAGTTCCCGACGGGTGCACCGCTCCATCCCGACCGCCGGGCCGCGGCGGTCGACTGGGCACGCCGCACGGGCGGGCTGATCCTGGAGGACGACTACGACGGCGAATTCCGCTTCGACAGGCAGCCGGTCGGGGCCCTTCAGGGGCTCGATCCGGAATGTGTCGTGCATCTGGGTACGACGAGCAAGTCGCTGGCACCCGGGCTGCGGTTGGGGTGGATGGTGCTGCCGGAGCGCTTGGTGGGGGAGGTGGTCGAGGCGAAGGGGATCAGCGACTGGTCGTCGAGCGCGCTGGAGCAGCTGACGCTTGCGGAGTTCATCGAGTCCGGCGCGTACGACCGCCATGTGCGCGCGATGCGGCTGCGTTACCGGCGGCGCCGCGACCAGCTCGTCGCGGTGCTGGCGGAACGGGCCCCCGGCGTCCGGGTCAGCGGCATCGCCGCCGGACTGCACGCGGTGCTCGAACTCCCGGAGGGCGGCGAGGCGTCGGCGCTGCGCGCGGCGGCCTGGCAGGGGCTCGCGCTGGAGGGGTTCTCGCGCTTCCGTCACCCGGACGCGGCACCCGGCCGCGACGCCCTGGTCATCGGCTACGGGACGCCGACCGACAGCGCCTGGGCGGGCGCGCTGGACGCGCTGGTCCGGGTTCTTGCCTGAGTCTTGGCCGTGTGTCTGGTGCGGGACGTTGATCGACATGGCTCCGGGTGGTTGCCGACGCGCTCCGGGGCCGCAACGACACTGTCTGCGTCGCGTGCTGTGGCGCCATGGCGCCGAGGGGCGAGGAGCGAGGGGCGCAGCAGCGCACGGAATCGGGCCGTGCGCTGCCGGAACCTCCGTGCGGCTCGGGCACGGCCGCGCCCGGTCGCGGGGCGGCGCGAGTCCGGGCGGGACGTGGCTGGGACGCGGGCGGGACACGGGTGCGGGCGCGGGATGGGCTGTTAGGGGAGTTCGCGGTGGAGGCGGGAGGCGAGCATGCCGGGGAGGCGGGGCTCGCCGTAGGCGGAGAGCACGTTGCTGTCGGAGGTATGCCATCCGGTGGCGGTGAGCTGGTAGAGGGTGCCTGAGACCCCGTAGAGCCGGGGTTTGCGTACGCGCAGTACGGCGTACTCCGCCCGGCGGAGGAACGGGCACTGCCGCACGGAGACCCGTGCATGCTCGGCGCACAGGGGTGGCATGGAGGTGATGGACCGCTCGGGCCAGGTCGGGGGCGAGTCCGGGCGGCGCCAGTCGAGGAACAGCCAGCCGTCCCGGTCCCGCCCGGCCGGACCGCCGCAGACCTGGCACAGCATGTTCTCCATGCAGATGCGTTGGCGGCGCACGTGCATGAGGCCGTACTGCACCCGCCCGTCGGCCGATTCGTCCATGCGCACCCATAGGTTCCCGTGGTGGTCCCGGTCTTCTGGCCTCGGCTTGCGGTACACCAGCCGAGGCCCGCCCGGGGCGAACTCGATCTTCAACTCCGAACGCAATACAGGCTGTTCGGCGGAACGCGACGCGACGTAGGGCGCCAGGAGAGGCATGGCAGCGCTTCCCTTTCGGTGGTGGGGCGAGGGCGGGGCGAGGGCGGGCGGGATGGGCTACGCGGCCATCAGCGCGCTGGCCGCGAACGCGGGTGCGGGGTGGACGTAGGACGGGCAGGGCGCGGGCACAGGCACAGGCACAGGCGCGGGGGTGAGGTGGGTGCGGGCGCGGGCCTTAACACGTATGGGCGAATCCACGGGGTGCCCGGCTCCGGGGCCAGACCGTCCGCGATCGGTACGGCCTGCCGCGCAGCTACCGCAGCGCGAGCCGGGGAGTCGCGAGGACAGTTCCGCCGAGTTGGACGGTCATCCGGCTGTCACCCGCGACGGCCTCGACGAGGAACCGGCCTGGTCACAGTAGCTCGCCCCGGCTACGCCGGTTGGCGCGGGCCAGTTCGGCGCGCAGCCGCTCTATCGGTTCGGCCGGCCGCGCGGCCTCGGGGGCGACGGTCCATTCGACCCCGCCGCCGATGGGGCGCAGGGACCACTGCCCGCACCACTCACCGCGGAATTCACCGACCCGATCCTGTGATAGGTCCACCATGAGCGTGCCGGGGACCGGGGCCGGGGCGTGGGGGGATTCCTGATCGTTCGAGGCGCCGTTCCTCATGGACACGGGCCACTCCTCTCCGTAGTGATTCCACTACCAAGGCGGCCCAGCGTGACCGACAGTCAGCTTCCCTTCAACTAGCTGGTACTGAAGGAAGAGAGGAATCCAACGTGGTCAACCGCAAGGAGCTGAACCCCGAATCAAGCCCGGAGGCGGCCTACGGAGCACGAGTGCGCAGGTTGCGGGAGAAGCGTGGCTGGAGCCAGGAGGAGCTTGCCGGACGAGTGGGGTATTCCAGCCAGCATGTTTCGGCTGTAGAAACTGCTCGGAAACCGCCAACTCTTCCGTTCTCGCGTAAGGCTGATCTCGCCTTCAGCGCAACCGGGACCACCGCGTCCTTCGAGCGCGAGTGGCGCGAGATGCGGCACGGCGTACTGCTGGAGGGCTTCCCGGAGTACGTCGGCTATGAGAGCCGGGCGGTGGAGATCCGGTTGTTCCAGATCGGGCTCATCCCCGGTCTGCTCCAGACACCGGAGTACGCACGTGCTTTGGCTGACGGTGATGTGTGGCGCGGTTCCATCACGCCCGAACAGGCGGATGAACGTGTGGCGTTCCTGGCGGGGCGACAGGCGGCGTTGGCGGGACCCCGACCGCCCATGGTGCTGGTGGTGATGGACGAGAGCTGTCTCCACCATGCCGTGGGCGGTCCGGAGGTCATGGCAGCTCAGCTTCAGCGGCTGGTCGAGGTCGCTTCCCTCCCCAACTGGCTGCTTCAGGTGTCACCCTTCGAGATAGGAGCGCGTCGCTCGTTCAACCTTCCGGTCAACCTGCTCACGCTCGCCGACCGGTCTGTTGTTGCCTATGCCGAATCGCAAGCACAAGGTCATGTGGAGCGGGAAACCGCTTCCGTAGCACCGCTGTTGACGGCCTACCATCAGTTGCAGGCCGAAGCGCTCTCCCAGGCGGAATCCGTGGGCGTGATCAACCAGTTACGAAAGGGCACCCCGTGACGACTGAATCTCCTTGCTGGTTCAAGTCCTCGTACAGCTCGAACGGTGGTGACTGCATCGAGGTCGCCGTCAACCTCGCCGCCTCGCGTGGTGTCGTCCCCGTCCGTGACTCGAAGAACCTGAGCGGTCCGGTGCTGAACACTTCTGCCGGCGCGTTCGCATCGTTCGTGGTGGGTGTCAAAGCTGGACAGTTCGGCGCGGTCTGACCGCCCAGCCCGCGCAGCGGTTGAGGTTGTCCCATCGTGCGTCGCATGGTGGCGCATCTCGGTTTGCGGCGTCCTTGGCCCTGCTGTAGGTCGAGGCGCTGTCCCAGGCGGAATCCGTAGCGTTGATCAACCAGTTGCGAAAGGACACCCTGTGACGACCGAATCCCCCTGTTGGTTCAAGTCCTCGTACAGCTCGAACGGTGGCGCCTGTATCGAGGTCGCTGTCAACCTCGCCGCCTCGCGCGGCATCATCGCTGTCCAGGACTCCAAGAGCTCGAATGGGCCGGTGCTGAGCACTTCCGTCGACGCGTTCGCATCCTTCATTTCGGGCGTCAAGACAGGCGATTTCTAGGGTATTTGGCCCTCATCTCGCGCAATGTGCGCCGTTTCGGAGCTGTCCTGTCGTGCGGAAGGCGATGGGGCAGCTGGCCGCCCCGAGCACACCCATGGCCATCAAGCACCTGACGGTAAACGGGTTTGGTGCCTGAGCCCGAGCAGCGCTGGGTCAACAGCGGGCATCCCCGCGTGGGCGGGGACCACCTCCACCCGGTGAGCCGCACGACTCCGCGAGTGGGGCCACCCCCGCGTGCGCGGGGACCACTTCTGTGGCACCAGGTGCTGGACGTGGTGGCTGGGACCACCCCCGCGTGCGCGGGGACCACCTGCGGCATCACCGTGCCCTTCTTTCCCTTCGCGGGACCACCCCCGCGTGCGCGGGGACCACCCCGGCTACGGCGACGGGGGGCCGCTCGCCGCGGGACCACCCCCGCGTGCGCGGGGACCACCGTGTGCGGTCGCTCATCGGCCCGGCTCCTCGGGGACCACCCCCGCGTGCGCGGGGACCACAATCGCGGTCAGAAGGTTGTTCTCTGGCCGCAGGGACCACCCCCGCGTGCGCGGGGACCACGCGCGGAACGTGCGATAGCCGTTGTTCTCACTGGGACCACCCCCGCGTGCGCGGGGACCACACGCCGGGTCCGGGGCTGGTGGTGGTGGTGCTAGGGACCACCCCCGCGTGCGCGGGGACCACGGCACGCCCCCACCGGTGACCGGGTGTCAGTCGGGACCACCCCCGCGTGCGCGGGGACCACGCCTTCGGCACCTGGGATTGGGAGAACGGCTGGGGACCACCCCCGCGTGCGCGGGGACCACACCGCCTTGACCTTGTTCATCGACGACTCGAAGGGACCACCCCCGCGTGCGCGGGGACCACGCCACCACGTAGAAGCGGCCGGCGTCGGCCGGGGGACCACCCCCGCGTGCGCGGGGACCACCACCCCTTGCACGAGTCGATTCCGGAGGTCCGGGGACCACCCCCGCGTGCGCGGGGACCACTTTCACCGATGGCGATCATCGTGTCAAGCATGGGGACCACCCCCGCGTGCGCGGGGACCACAGTTGCTGACCTGCGGGTTTAGGCGGCGCGAGGGCTGTTTTTACTTACTTCCTTGAATTGCGACATCGGGGTCAAAGTGCCCCTTTCGGTTTGTTGGTGTGGTCGCGCCTTGCTGCTGCAGGCATATCCGAGGTTGAGAAACGCTGTGGCTTCGAGGCTACTCGGCGGCGTCCCTCCTCCGGAGGGGATTGTCGTCGTGGAGTCACGTTGTGATGAGTCGTCGGATCCGATATTCGCCCCTCTTCTCCCGCCTGGCGTGCTGGGCGATCACGTTGTCGGACGTGTGTCCTGGTTGGGGGCTGGGAGGGGCGGGGCGGGTTTGTTGGCACTCGACGTTGCCGGATCGCTTGGGTGTGGCGTACGCCGAGGTTGCCCGGCAAGGCTGTCTCGTCCTGGAATGCGCCTCTCGCCGTCCCCGCGGTGCCGCCCCGCGGGTGCGTGGTCCGGTGTGGACCGCGTGCCCCCGCTTCCCGGTGCCATTGGCAGGGTTCTAATCTGACAAGTGGTCGTGCTGGCTTGATTCATACGGCGGGGGAGACGGAAACATGGCCATGCGTAAGTTGAGGTCGAGCACGGTGGTGCTCGGCGGGATGGGAATGCTCGCCGCGGTGATCACCTCTTGCGGTTCTGAGCCGGACAAGCGGTGCGTCGATCCGCTGACCCACAAGCAACTGCCCAGCTACAAGTGCAAGAGCGGCAGCGGAAGCAGCGGCAGTAGTGGAAGCGGCGGCGGCGGTTCGTACTACTACGGCGGCAAGAGCAAGAACGGCAGGGTGGAGGGCGGCAGTTTCGACAAGGCGGCCGTCCAGCGCGGCGGCTTCGGCTGCTCGGGCACCGGAGGCGGCTGAACCGGTATGGAACGCCGCACCATACAGCCCCGCCCCGGCTGGCAGGAGACGGTCGAGAGCCAGGGCGTCGTCTACCCGCTGACCCGTCACCCCGACGGGTCGCTGCGACCGTACTGGGACGAGAGCGCCTACTACGTCTTCTCGCTGCCCGAAGTGGAGGCGCTGGAGGAGGTCGTCGAGGAACTGCACGCCATGTGCCTGGCCGCCGCCGCGCACATCGTGGAGCGGGACCGCTTCGCCGAACTCGGCATCACCGAACCCCGGTTGGCCGGCCTGGTCGCCGAGTCCTGGCATCGCCGCGACGAACTCCCTTTCATCTACGGGAGGTTCGATCTCCGCTACGACGGGACCGGGCCGGCGAAGATGCTGGAGTACAACGCGGACACCCCCACCTCGCTGGTGGAGGCCGCGAGCGCCCAGTGGTTCTGGATGGAGGATCGCTTCCCGGACGCCGACCAGTGGAACTCGCTGCACGAACGCCTCGTCGAGGCGTGGCGTCGGCAGGCTGCGTTGCTGCCCGCCGGGCCGGTGCACTTCGCGTACTCCGAGGGCGACGAGATCGGCGAGGACCTGATGACGGTCGCCTATCTGCGGGAGACCGCCGAGCAGGCCGGACTCGACACAGAGGCGCTCTCCGTGGAACAGATCGGCTGGGACCGCCTGACGGGCCGGTTCGTCGACGAACGCCTCCGGTTCATCCGCAGTTGCTTCAAGCTGTACCCGTGGGAGTGGCTGGCGACCGACGCGTTCGGGCCGCACGTCCTGGACACCCTTGACAACGGCGGCGGCACCGGTACCACCTGTTGGATCGAGCCCGCCTGGAAGATGCTCCTCTCCAACAAGGCGCTCCTGGCGATCCTCTGGGAGCTCTACCCGGGTCATCCGAACCTGCTCGCCTCCTACCTCGACGGCCCGCGTGAACTGGCAACGTACGGTACGGGCGTCGGGGCCGGTTACGTCGTCAAGCCTCTGCTGGGCCGGGAAGGCGCCGGGGTCACGATCCATGAGCCGGGCAGCCCGGAGGTGCTGCGCGATGAGCCGAGCTGCTACCAGGAGTTGGCGCCCCTGCCGGACTTCGACGGCAACCGGGTGGTGCTCGGGGCATGGGTGGTCGAGGACGAGGCGGCGGGCCTCGGTGTCCGGGAGTCGGAGGGGCTGGTGACGGACGAGTACGCCCGCTTCCTGCCCCACGTGATCCTCTAGCCGACAGCCGACAGCCGACAGCCGACAGCCGACAGCCGACAGCCGACAGCCGACAGCCGACAGCCGACGGGCCCCGGGGGCCGGCCGCACCCGGGGCCCGTTCCCCGGGATCAGCCGCGCAGTACGCCGCGGATCTGCTCCAGCCCCCAGTCAAGGTCCTCCTTGCTGATCACCAGCGGCGGGGCGATCCGGATCGTCGAGCCGTGGGTGTCCTTGACCAGCACGCCCCGGTCCATCAGCTTTTCGGAGATCTCCCGGCCGGTTCCGTGGCGCGGGGCGATGTCGACGCCGGCCCACAGCCCGCGCCCCCGGACCTCCTCCACCGCACCCCCGCCCACCAGCAGGTTCAGCTCGTGGTGGAGGTGTTCGCCGAGTTCGGCCGCGCGCTGCTGGTACTCGCCGGTGCGGAGCATCGCGATGACCTCCAGGGCGACCGCGCAGGCGAGCGGGTTGCCGCCGAAGGTCGAACCGTGCTCACCGGGCCGGTACACGCCGAGCACGTCCCGCGAGGAGACCACCGCCGACACCGGCACCACGCCCCCGCCCAGCGCCTTGCCGAGCACATACATGTCCGGCACCACCCCCTCGTGCTCGCACGCGAAGGTCTTCCCGGTCCGGCCCAGGCCGGACTGGATCTCGTCCGCGATGAACAGCACGTTCCGTTCGCGGGTCAGCTCGCGCACGCGGGAGAGGTAGCCGGGCGGCGGCACCAGCACCCCGGCCTCGCCCTGGATCGGTTCCAGCAGCACCGCCACCGTGTTCTCGGTCATCGCCTCCATGAGCGCGGTCAGGTCCCCGTACGGAACGATTTCGAACCCCGGCGTGTACGGGCCGAAGTCCTCCCGCGCCTCCGGGTCCGTGGAGAAGCTGATGATCGTCGTCGTGCGGCCGTGGAAGTTGTTCGCGGCGACGATGATCTTGGCCATGCCGTCGGGGACGCCCTTCACCCGGTAGCCCCACTTGCGGGCGGTCTTCACCGCCGTCTCCACGGCCTCGGCCCCGGTGTTCATCGGCAGGACCATCTCCATGCCGCACAGTTCGGCCAGTCGCGTGCAGAAGTCGGCGAACCGATCGTGGTAGAAGGCGCGCGAGGTGAGGGTCACTCGTTCCAGCTGGGCCCTGGCCGCGTCGAGCAGGCGCCGGTTGCCGTGGCCGAAATTGAGCGCCGAGTACCCGGAGAGCATGTCGAGATAGCGGCGGCCCTCGACGTCGGTCATCCAGGCGCCGTCCGCCGAGGCGACGACGACGGGCAGCGGGTGGTAGTTGTGCGCGCTGTGCGCCTCGGCGGAGGCGATGGCGTTGTCCGTGGTCGACACGGGGTCTCCGATCGTCGTGCGGCGTGGGCGGGAGAGGGTGCCCACTTTGTATCGTCGGTCACAACCCAGGCGGGGAAACCAGTGATTCACGGCGCGCCCGCACCGGCCTCGTACTGTTCCCGCACCACCCCCGAGCTGTTCCCGTACCGGCCGCGAGCTCTTCCCGCACCAGCCCCGCACCAGCCCCGCACCAGCCCTGTGCCGTTCCGTCACCGGTCCCGTACCGGCCCCGTACCGTTCCGCCATCGGTCCCGCACTGCCCCTGCCACCCGCCTCTCCCACCGGCTGCCGGAACTGGCCCCCGCACCTGAGACAATGGGCCCATGGCCTCTGAACGCCCCCGCGTGCTCTCCGGAATCCAGCCCACCGCAGGCTCGTTCCACCTCGGCAACTACCTTGGCGCGGTCCGCCAGTGGGTGGCGCTGCAGGACTCCCACGACGCCTTCTACATGGTCGTGGACCTGCACGCGATCACCGTCCCGCAGGACCCCGCGGAGCTGCGGGCCAACACCCGGCTGGCCGTTGCCCAGCTCCTCGCCGCCGGTCTCGACCCGGAGCGGTGCACGCTCTTCGTTCAGAGCCACGTCCCCGAGCACGCCCAGCTCGGCTGGGTCATGAACTGCCTCACGGGCTTCGGCGAGGCGTCCCGGATGACGCAGTTCAAGGACAAGTCCGCCAAGCAGGGCGCCGACCGCACCACCGTCGGCCTCTTCACGTACCCGATGCTGATGGTCGCCGACATCCTGCTGTACCAGGCCGACCAGGTCCCGGTCGGTGAGGACCAGCGGCAGCACCTGGAGCTGACCCGCGACCTGGCCGAGCGGTTCAACGGCACCTACGGCGACACGTTCACCGTGCCGGACCCGTACATCCTCAAGGAGACGGCGAAGATCTACGACCTCCAGGACCCGTCGTCGAAGATGAGCAAGTCGGCGGCCACCCCGAAGGGTCTGATCAACCTCCTCGACGAGCCGAAGGCCACCGCCAAGAAGGTGAAGAGCGCGGTCACCGACACCGACACCGTCATCCGCTTCGACCGTGCCGAGAAGCCCGGCGTCAGCAATCTGCTGACCATCTACTCCACGCTCACCGGCACGACCATCGAGGATCTTGAGCGGAAGTACGAGGGCAAGGGTTACGGTGCGCTCAAGACCGATCTCGCCGAGGTCGTGGTCGACTTCGTCACACCGTTCCGCACCCGCACCCAGGAATACCTGGACGACCCGGAGACCCTGGACTCGATCCTGGCGAAGGGTGCCGAGAAGGCCCGTGCCGTGGCGGCCGAGACCCTGGCCCGGACGTACGACCGGATGGGCTTTCTGCCCGCGAAGCACTGAGTCCAAGGACCCTGGCGGTTTCGCCGCTCCAGGCGTCACACTGGCGATGGGAAATCCATCGGGTGGACGGATGGCCGAAAAGAGACTGTTCACCATCGAGGACTATTGACCTTCGAAGATGAGGAGAACGACGTGGGGACCGTAACGCTCGGCGTTTCGATCGCGGTCCCGGAGCCCTACGGCAGTCTGCTCCAGGAGCGGCGCGCGAGCTTCGGGGATCCTGCCGCGTACGGCATTCCCACCCACGTCACCCTCGTTCCGCCGACCGAGGCCGCCGCGGCCGACCTGCCCGCCATCGAGGCGCACCTCTCCCGGGTCGCGACGGCCGTCCGCCCCTTTCCGATGCGATTGTCCGGTACGGGCACCTTCCGGCCCCTCTCGCCGGTCGTCTTCGTGCAGGTCGTCGAGGGCGCCTCGGCCTGCTCGTGGCTCCAGAAGCGGATCCGGGACGAATCCGGGCCGCTGGTGCGCGAGCTCCAGTTCCCGTACCACCCGCACGTGACCGTCGCGCACGACATCGCCGAGGAGGCGATGGACCGGGCGTACGAGGAACTGGCCGAGTACGAGGCCGCGTGGACCTGCGGTTCCTTCGCGCTGTACGAGCAGGGCACGGACCGGGTCTGGCGCAAGATCAACGAGTTCCCGTTCGGTGCCGGGGGCGGTGCGCCTGCGGTGCCCGCCCAGGGCGGCTTCTCCCTGGACGAGCCATCCCTGCGTCCCTGAATCCGGCCCTCGCCGCATCCTGTTCCGGCCCTCGCGTCCGTGCCCGCCCCGGCTCCCCGCCGGGGCGTCGTACGTCGGAGCGGCAGACGCCGGAACGTCGTACGTCAGAGCGGCAGACGCCGGAACAATGGGTGCGGCACATGCCGCACCGCTGACATCACCACGCGCAGCGCCCCGGGCACCCACACCGCCTCCGAGCGCCGTCGCAGCCCTGTCACGATCGCGGCCGCCACCGCGTCCGGCGTCGCCACGAGAGGCGGTGCCTCCAGCGGCGCCGCGGCGATCCGGGACGCGGCGTCCTTGTACGCGGTGAGCCGTCGGGACATGAGCCGCGGTGCGACCGACCGTGACGCGGTGTGCCGCGGTGCGAAGAACCGTGACGTGATGCGCCGCGATGCCGCGGGTCGTGACGTGGTGGGCCGCGGCAGCGCGGAGAGGGACGGCTGCGACGTCGTGGAGCGCGGCGCCGTTTCCCGGGTGCGGGCATCGGGGCCGGTGGGGGCGACGGGGCCGAGGCGATCGGGGTCCACGGGGCCGAGGCGATCGGTGGGATCCACGGAGCCGGTGGGATCGGTGGGATCCACGGAGCCGGTGGGGTCCACAGGGCCGGTGGGCGAGGCTTCCGGGCGCACGGTGCCGGGGCGCACGACCATGACATGCACCCCCGTGCCGCGCAGCGCCTCGCCCAGACCCTGGGCGAACGCGTCCAGGCCCGCCTTGCTGGACCCGTAGATGAAGTCCGCGCGGCGGGCGCGCTCGCCGGACACCGACGACAGCACCACCAGTGAGCCGTGTCCCTGCGCCTGGAGTCTCCCGGCGCACACCAGCCCGGCGGAGACGGCTCCTGTGTAGTTGGTCTGGGCGACCCGGACCGCGCCCAGCGGCTCCTCCTCGTCCCGCTCCTGGTCGCCCGCGACCCCGAAGGCGAGGAGCACGACGTCGATGTCGCCCTCGGCGAAGACCTTCCCGAGGACCGTCTCGTGGGTCTCGGGCGCGAGGGCGTCGAAGTCGACCGTGGCGACGTCGGCACCGCACGTGCGCAGCTCGTCGGCGGCCGATTCGAGGGCGGGGGAGGGGCGCCCGGCGAGCCGGACCGTACGGGTCCGCCCTGCGACCAGTCGGCGGGCGGTGGCGAGGGCGATCCTCGACGTGCCGCCGAGGACGAGCAGGGACTGCGGAGCACCGAAGGCGTCCTTCACGGGAACACTCCTTGTGGACGGGGGTGACGAGGCACCGGACGGACGAAGCACTGAGCGGACGAAGCGGTGAGCAGGCCACGTGCTGAGCGGGCCGAGCACTGAGCGGGCCGGGTGCTGGACAACGGGGCACGGGCCGCGAGCCACGGGGCACGGGCCGCGAGCCACGGGGCATGGGCCGCGAGCCACGGGGCGACAGGACACCGGGCGCCAGGGCGCCAGGGCACCGGGACGGCCGGCGCGCGAGGACCCGTGACGGGTCGGCCCGTCAGAGCGAGAGGCGGCGAGAGAGGTCCGATCGGAACGCCCCGTTCGGGTCCAGTCGCCCGCGCAGCGAGCGGAACTCCTCCAGTCGCGGATACATGGCGGCGAGCACGTCCGGCCGCAGCCGCGCGTCCTTCGCCAGGCACACCCGCCCCCCGGCCTCCGCCACCTCCTCGTCCAGCGAGTCCAGGAACCGGCCCAGACCCGGCAGGGCGGCGGGCAGATCGAGGGCGAGCGTCCATCCGGGCACCGGGAACGAGAGCCAGCCCGGACCGCCCGCGCCGAACCGCTTCAGCAGCGCGCGGGGCGAGGCGCAGCGCCGCTCCGAGATCCGGCGCACGATCCGGCGCAGCGTCTCCTCCTGCCCGTGTCCGACGACGAACTGGTACCGGACGAATCCGGCGCGGCCGTGCAGGCGGTCGCCGAGCGGCAGCCCGTCCACGGGGTGGAAGAACGTCGACAGCCGCCGGAGTTCGCCGATCCGGTAGGAGGGCGCCCGGCGGTACCGGAGTTCGTTGAGAAGGGCCACGGAGGCGCGGCCGAGCGGTCCCGCCGGGACGAGGGCGGGGGAGGCGGCCGGCCGCCCCGGACGCAGGGCGAGGGGCGCGCGTCGGGCGTTCGCCGGGAGCGCGTGCCGGGGCGCGTGCTCGCCCCGGGTGAGCACGGAGCGGCCCGTCGCCCGGCCCCGGGCCTGGAGGTCGATCCAGGCGGCCGAGTAGCGGTAGCGGTGGTCCCCGGCGGAGAGCCGGGCGAGCAGGTCGTCCAAGCCGACGGCCCGTTCGGTGTCCACCGACAGCCATGCGCTGTCGGCGCGGTGCAGGCGGAGGGTGGCCGAGAGGATCACTCCCGTCAGCCCCAGCCCGCCCGTGGTCGCGTCGAAGAGGTCGGTGCCGGGCCGGACCGTGAGGATTTCGCCGTCGCCGGTCAGCAGTTCCAGCTCCCGCACGTGCCGACCGAAGGAACCGGAGACGTGGTGGTCGGGTCCGTGGACGTCGGAGCCGATCGCGCCGCCCACGGTGACATGGAGGGTGTCCGGTGCGACCGGCGGGAACCAGCCGAGCGGCAGCAGGACCTCCATCAGCCGGCGCAGGCCGACCCCGGCCTCGCAGACCACCAGTCCGGCCGTGGCGTCGATGGTGCGGATACGGTTCAGCGCGGTCATGTCGAGCACACAGCCGCCGCCGTTCTGCGCCGCGTCGCCATGGGCCCGGCCGAGCCCGCGGGCGATGGAGCCGCGCGGCCCGCAGCCGCGTACCGTCGCCGCCACCTCCGCGTAGGTGCGCGGGCGGAAGCGCAGGGCGGTCGTCGGGGAGGTGCGGCCCCAGCCGGTCAGGGACACGGTGTCGACGGACATGACGGTGACCGTATCGCCTGAGAAAACCCATTCGAGGGATTTATCAACAGGCTCACCTATATGGGCGATTCGAAGGGTTTCGGAGTGTTTCAACACGTTCGCCGGTGAGGAGAGTTTCGGGTCCGGGAGCCGGGGCAGGTAGTGGTATGTCATGGACTGGCTGAAGAACCTCCCCCTCATCGGGCCGATCGTCTCCCGTCTGATGGCGACTCACCTCTGGCGTTCCTACGAGACGCTGGACCGGGTCCACTGGACCAGACTCGCGGCGGCGATCACCTTCATCAGCTTCCTGGCGCTGTTCCCGCTGATCGCCGTCGGCGCGGCGATCGGGGCCGCGCTGCTCACGGAGGGGCAGCTGCACCGGATCGAGAAGGTGCTCGCCGAGCAGGTGCCGGGCATCTCCGACCAGCTCGGCATCGGCGATCTGGTGGCCCATGCCGGAGCGGTCGGGGTGGTCGCCGGCGCGGTGCTGCTGTTCACCGGTATCGGCTGGATCGGCGCCATGCGGGACTGCCTGCGCGCCGTGTGGGGGATCGACGACGCGGACACGGGCAACCCCGTCATCCGCAAGCTCAAGGACGCGGGGCTGCTGCTGGGGCTGGGCGGGGCTGCGCTGGCGACGCTCGCGATCTCCTCGGCCGGCTCCTTCGCCGTCGGCTGGACCGCCCGGCTGCTGGACATCCCGGACCGGGGCGCGGGCGGTGTGGTGCTCCAGGTGGCCGCCCTGGTCGTGGCGGTCCTCGCCGACTTCCTGCTGCTGCTCTACCTGTTGACGCTGCTGCCCGGTGTCGAGCCACCGCGTCGCAGACTGCTGGTCGCCGGGGCGATCGGCGCGGTCGGCTTCGAACTCCTCAAGCTGCTGCTCGGCGGCTATATGAAGGGCGTCGCCTCGAAGAGCATGTACGGCGCCTTCGGCGTGCCGGTGGCGCTCCTGCTGTGGCTGAACTTCACCGCGAGGCTCCTGCTGTTCTGCGCCGCCTGGACGGCGACGCCGGACGACGGCGAGGACACCGCGCGGGACACCGCGCCGGTCAGCGACGGGAAGGGCGGCGCACCAGGTCCGGCAGCGGCCAGCGCCGGTTGATCAGGAACCCCCCGCCGCCCACCAGCACCACGACGCCCGTGGCGATCCCCAGGGCGACCCCGGCGCCGCCCCCGCCACCACCGGCGACCGAGGCCCCGGCGGCGTGCGAGGCGCCGCTGTGCCCCTGGCCCGTTCCGTTCGCCGCCGTGGGGCCCTTCCCCGTCCCGTTGCCGATGTCGTTCTCCGTGTCGGTCACGGCGGACCTCGGCGGCACCAGCTCGCCGACCGGGGTCACCCTGCCACTGGCCTCGAAGCCCCAGTCGAGGAGGCTCGCGGCCTCCTTGTAGACGGCGTGGTGCTCCTCGGACGACGGGTTCATGACGGTGACCAGCAGCACCCTGCCGTCGCGTTCGGCGACACCGGTGAAGGTGTTGCCCGCGTGCGAGGTGTAGCCGTTCTTGACGCCCGCGATGCCCTTGTACGGGTCGACCCCGTCCGCGCCGGTGAGCAGCCGGTTGGTGTTCTGGATGGCGAAGGTCTCGCGCTCCCCGTTCTTCTTCTTCCCGCCCGGGAAGTCCGCCTCGGCCGTGGAGCAGTACTCCCGGAAGTCCGCCTTCTGCATCCCGCTGCGCGCGATCAGCGTCAGGTCGTACGCGCTGGAGACCTGCCCCGGCGCGTCGTACCCGTCGGGCGACAGCACCTTCGTGTCGAGCGCCTGCAACTCCTCGGCGTGCGCCTGCATGTCGGTGACCGTCCGGGGAACGCCGCCGTACATCGCGGACAGCGCGTGCACGGCGTCGTTGCCGGACCGCAGGAACACCCCGAGCCACAGGTCGTGGACGGTGTAGGTGAGGTTTTCCTTCACCCCGACCAGGCTGCTGCCCTCGCCGAGATCGGCGAGGTCCTCGGGCCTCACCGTGTACGTACGGGTCTTGGGCTGGAGTTTGGGCAGCACGGTGTCCGCGAAGAGCATCTTCAGGGTGGACGCGGGCGGCAGCGACCAGTGCGCGTTGTGCGCGGCGAGCACCTCGCCGCTCTCCGCGTCGGCGACGATCCAGGATCTGCCCGTGAGGTCCTTGGGCAGGACCGGTGCCCCGGCCCCCAGTTTGACCTGCGTACCGGCCCGGCCCAGCAGCTCGCCGCCGACGCGAGACATGTCGCGGGGCGGCTTCGGCTGCTTGTCGGAGGCGTCCTTTTCGGCCGCCGACGCCGGACTGATGACAAAGGCGGACAACATGGCGGCGGAGGCGACCGTCAGTGCGATCTTCTTCAGTGCGGGCACGGTCGGAAAATTACAGGGCGAAGATATGAATGTGAGCATGGTTGACCGGACCCGCCGTAGGCGCCCCCGGGACAGCCCACCCCGGACGGCCTCGCCGGAGCCTGGCGGAGATACTGGGTCCATGAAGCTCAGCCGCCCCGTCTCCTGGTTCCTGCTCGCCTTCGGGGTGTGGAGCTGGGTCATCTGGATCACTTTCGTCAAGAACCTCGCGAAGGACGCCAGCGGGCTCGCCTTCGACGACGCGGGTGACCCGACTGCGTACTTCTGGGTCCATCTGCTGCTCGCCGTCACGTCCTTTCTCCTGGGGACGGCGGTGGGAGCGATCGGGTTCCGAGGTCTGAGGGCTCTGCGCCGCGAGCGCGGTTGAACCGGACGAACGGCGGGAGAGACGTACATGGCCGTTGCGGTTCTCGTACTGGCGGTTCTCGTGGTGCTCGCGCTGCTGGCGGGCGTGCACCGCTATCTCTGGCGGCGCCTGGTCGGTGACACGACGGCCAGGGGCAGCGCCCTGCGCACGGCCGGCACGGTGGCGGCGTACCTGCTCCCGCTGCTGAGCGTCGGCGCCCTGGTCGCCGGCCGTCTCGGCGCGCCCTTCCGGCTCCAGCAGGTGCTGGCCTGGCCGGGCTATCTGTGGCTGGCCGTGGTGCTGTATCTGACCCTCGCTCTGCTGGTCGGCGAGTTGGTACGGCCGGTGCTGCGGTGGGCGCTCGCGCGCCGGGACGCCGCACGGGGGCGCCGGGACGCGGGCACGCGGGACGAGGCCCCGGAGGCGGGTCCCCCGGGCGGGGCCTCGTCGGCGGGGGAGGGCGCCCCGGAGGCGGCGGAGCTCTCGGCCGCGATGGCCGGGGCCGGTGACGGCGGCCTCCGCACGGCCGCCTCCGAGGCCGTGCGCGCCGGGTCCGGGGCGCACGGCTCCGGGACCGAGGGCGACGCCTCGGCGGCCGGTGCGCGGCCCCGTACCGACGCTCCCCGTATCCCCGTCGGCGCTGGAACCGGCGACGCGCCGGGGGCCGACAGCGCGCCCGGAACCGGTAGCGCCACCGCGACCGCGATCGACGAAGCGCCCTCGAACAGGACCGACGGCGCTACTGCGACCAGGGCCGCGATCGACGAAGCGACCGTGACCGGGCCCGAGAGCGCGGTCTCGACGGGGACCGGAACGGAGGGCACGGCCGGGGACGGCGCCGGAGCCGGTACTCCTGCCCTCTCGCGTCGCCTGTTCGTCGCGCGGGCGGTCGGAGGCGCCGCCGCCGTCGCCGGGTTCGGCACGGTGGGTTACGGCACGTACGGCGTGCTGCGCGGGCCGCGGGTCAAGCGGATCACCGTCCCGCTCGCCAGACTGCCGCGCTCCGCGCACGGCTTCCGGATCGCCGTGGTCAGCGACATCCATCTCGGTCCGACCCTCGGCCGTGCCCACACCCAGCGGATCGTCGACACGATCAACCGGACCCAGCCGGACCTGGTCGCCGTCGTGGGCGACCTCGTGGACGGAACCGTCGACGATCTCGGTCCGGCGGCGGAGCCGCTCGCCCAGCTCGACGCCCGCCGGGGGAGCTTCTTCGTCACCGGCAACCACGAGTACTTCTCCGGTGCGGCCCCCTGGGTCGACCACGTACGGGAGTTGGGTCTCCATCCGCTGGAGAACGCCCGGGTCGAGATCGACGGATTCGACCTCGCCGGTGTCAACGACCCCGCAGGGGAGGCCGAGGGCCAGGGCCCCGACTTCGAAGCCGCGCTCGGCGACCGCGACCCCGTACGCGCCTCGGTGCTCCTCGCCCACCAGCCCGTCGTCATCGACGAGGCCGTCGCCTGGGGCGTGGACCTCCAACTGTCCGGCCACACCCACGGCGGGCAGCTCTGGCCGGGCGATCTGGTCGCCCAACTCGCCAATCCGACGGTCGCCGGACTCGACCGGTACGGCGACACCCAGTTGTACGTCACGCGCGGCGCAGGCGCCTGGGGGCCGCCGGTACGCGTGGGAGCGCCCTCCGACATCACCGTCGTGGAACTCGCCTCGCGGCAGTTCTGACGCTGCGTCGTTATCTTGTTACAGACCCTGCCGAACCGCCCAAGGTTTCAAGTGCCGAACAAAAGGCTATGAGTCCCAGTTTTGGTCTTCCAGATGTGAAAATCGTGTGATTGGGTGAGCGCGAGCATGCGGTGCGGCGTGTCTGTGCACGCCGCCGAGGTGGGGCTGGTAAAGGGAGAGCACGTCCAATGCGGTCGATCCGGGTACGGATTCTCGCGCTCGTCGCGGTTTTGGTCATCGCAGGTGTCGTGGCCTGGCAGTTGCTTCCCTCCGGCGAGGCGGAGAAGAACCCGATCGCGGTCGGCACCACGGACGAGGTGACCGCGCTCGATCCGGCCGGTGCGTACGACGCCGGTTCCTGGGCCCTGTACAGCAACCTCTACCAGTCCCTGATGACGTTCAAGCCCGGTGCGACCGTCCCCGAGCCAGATGCCGCCGAGAGCTGCGGGTTCATCGGCCAGAAGCTCCAGACGTACCAGTGCAGGCTCCGGGACGACCTGCATTTCTCGAACGGACGTCAGATCACCGCCGCCGATGTCAAGTTCTCCATCGAGCGCATGATCAAAATCAAGACGGATGTCGGCCCCTGGGTGCTGTTTCCCAGCCTCAAGAACGTGGTGACCGAGGGCCGCACCATCACCTTCAACCTCTCCGCGCGCGATGCGACGTTCCCCCAGAAGCTGGCCACCGGGGCCGGTTCGATCGTCGACCGCGAGTCGTACCCGGCGAAGAAGCTCCGGATCGGGAACACCGTCGACGGCTCCGGCCCGTATCTGCTGAAGTCGTACAAGCCGGGCAAGCTGGCCGAGCTCGTCCCCAACCCGCACTACAAGGGCGCGCTGAAGAAGTCCGGCGTCCCGGTCACCGTGCGCTACTACAAGGGGGCGGAAGATCTCCTGGCGGCCTGGAAGACCGGCGAGATCCAAGTGACGCACCGCCAGCTCCCGCCGGCCACGCTCAACGCGCTCAACCCCGGCGACCCCGATCTGCGCATCAGCGAGGCGGACAGCGCCGAGATCCGCAACCTCGTCTTCAACGTCCGCCCCAGCTCTCCGTTCGCCGACAAGAGGGTCCGGCAGGCGGTCGCGTCGGTCTTCGACCGAGGGCCGCTGGTGACCGACGTCTACCAGGGCACGGTCGAACCCCTCTACTCACTGATCCCGCAGGGCGTCATCGGGCACAGCACGCCGTTCTTCGACTCCTACCCCTCGCCCGACGTCGAGCGCGCCAAGGGGCTGCTCCAGGAGGCCGGTGTGCAGACCCCCCTGCCGATCACCCTGGCCTACAACCACGGCGACGAGGCGTACGGCAAGGAGAGCGCCGAGCTGCGCCGCCAGTTCGAGAAGGACGGGCTGTTCAAGGTCACCCTCAAGGGCGTCGACTGGCAGGCGTTCCTGAACGGGCTCGCGGGGGGCAAGTTCGACTCGTACCTCGTCGGCTGGTTCCCCGACTACCCGGACCCGGACACCTTCAGCCAGCCGCTCGTCGGCAGCGGCAACAGCCTCCACAACGGCTACTCCAGCAAGAAGATGGACTCCCTGATCTCCTCCACGCTCCAGTACAGCGACCGAGGCCGCACCTCCTCGGACTACAAGGAGCTCCAGGCGCTGGTCGCCGAGGATGTGCCGCTGGTGCCGGTGTGGCAGAAGAAGGACTACGTCGTCAGCAGGACCGCGGTCTCCGGCTCGCAGTACCTCTCGGACGGCACCGGCCTCTGGCGGCTGTGGGAGCTCCGCTGGATCTGACGGGCCGTACGGGCGCTCCCCGGACGGGGAGGCCGACCCACCGCAGGCCGGGCCGCCGGTCCACCGCAGGCCGGGCCCACTCGGTCGGCGCGATGCCCTCGGCCCGGCGCGAGCGGTTCGTTCAAGACCGGGCGGCGCCGACAGCCCGAGACTGCCGGCATGACCGAACGAGCTTTCACCCCGGCGTTGGGCCGTTTCGCGCCCACGCGTTTCTACGACCCCGTGGCCGCCCTGCTGCGCGAGCGCCTGTGGCGCGGCCTGCTGGCCATGTACGTGGCTCCGCGGCCCGATGACGAGATCGTCGACGTGGGCTGCGGCACCGGCTCGCTCGCACTGCTGCTCCACCGCGTGGAGCCCCGGGCACGGATCACCGGCGTCGATCCCGACCCCGACGTGCTGGCCATCGCGCGCCGCAAGGCCGAAGCGGCGGCTGCCCCGGCCGCCGACGGCGGCACCGCCGTGGAGTGGCGGACCGGCATGGGCGACGAGCTGACCGAGGTCCTCGGCGCCGGTTCGGCGGACACGGCGGTGTCCAGTCTGGTGCTGCACCAGTGCCCGATGAGCATGAAGCGGGCCGTTCTCGCCTCGATGCACGCGGTGTTGAGACCCGGCGGCAAGCTGGTGATCGCCGACTACGGACTGCAGCGCACCCGGCTGACGCGCCTGGCGTTCCGTGTCGTGCAGCTCGCCGACGGCGTCGAGAACACCCGGCCGAACGCCGAGGGGATCCTGCCCCGGCTGATCCGCGAGGCAGGCTTCAGCGGCGTGCGCGAGGCCGAGGTGGTCTCAACGCTCACCGGCTCCCTCTCGGTGTACGTCGCGCACCGCGCCTGACAGGAGGCCGGGCGGGCCCAGCACCGTCCGTACGACGGCCGGGGTGAGGCCCATCATCTCCCGCATCTGCCGGGTGAAGTGCGCCTGGTCGGCGAAGCCCCCGGCGACGGCCGCGTCGGCCAGGTGCCGGCCCGCGCGCAGCGCCTCGGCGGCCCGCCGCAGGCGCAGCCACAGCCGCCAGCGCACCAGCGGCATGCCGAGCTGGTCCCGGGCCAGCGCGCGCAGCCGCTGTGGTGACAGGCCGACGGCCGCGGCCAGATCCGCCATCGGGACGTCCCGGTCCGACAGCGCGTCCATCGCAGCCAGCAGCCGGGCGTCGAGCTCGTCCGACGGGCGCGCGCCGGCCCGGCGCACGTCCCGCTCACCCAGTCCGTGCAGTTCGGGGGCGACCGTGACGCCGGGGCCGCAGTGCCGACGCAGCCGATCGGCGAACGCGCAGTGCGGGTCAACGAAGAACGTGAGCAGATCCGCCGTCGGGAGCAACCGGTGCGGCACCATCGGCGGCACGAGCAGGACCGTGCCACGACGGCGGGTGCCGTCGCGGTCCACCATGGCCACCCGGTCGTCGGGCCCGGCCGCGAGGGCGACCTGGAAGGCTGCGTGCCGGTGGCAGGAGCCGTCCGTCAACGGCCCGCGGTACCGCGCGTAGCCCGCACCGATGGTGAGGCGGGGTGCCGCCGCAGCGTCCCCCGATCCCGTCCCGGTTCCCACCCTCCCGATGCTGCCAGGGCCGCACGGCTCCGGACAGGGGTGATCAGGCCGGGCCGAGAGCCTCCCGGCCACGGTCGTGGAGCGGGTCCTTGGCACCCCACGAGGGGCGCCGTCCCGTCAGGGGGCCGCGGGGCGGTCCTCAGGGCATGCGGGCATGCGTCCGGTGGCACCCGGCAGGAACTCCACCAGCAACGCGTGGATCTGCCGCACCAGCGGCCTCAGCGCCCGGAACCGCGACAGGGCGATGAGCCGCGCGGCGATCGGGGCGGCGCGCTCGACCAGGCGGCGGCTGCGTTCGGTGTGCTCCGTGCGGTCGTACACCCAGTACAGCACCAGGCCCATCTGCATCAGCCACATCAACTGCGGCAGCATCTCGGCCAGTTCGGGATCGGGCCTGGTGCCGGAACCGGCCAGGCAGCGCCGGTGGATGGAGATCGCCGCCTCGCGGGCCGCGACCGAATCCTCGGAGAACGGGCTGAGCGGACTCTCCGGATCGGCGGCGTTCTTGAAGAACTGGGCGGCGAAGCGGTGGTACGGCTCGGCCACGTCCAGCCAGGTGAGCAGGACGTTCCGCATCCGGTCCGCGAGGTCCTCGTCACCGTCCAGGACCGGCCGCACCGCCGCCTCGTGCTCGGCGGCGAGCCGGTCGTAGAAGCCCTGGACGAGGTGCTCCTTGTTCGTGAAGTAGTAGTAGGCGTTCCCGACGGAGACCCCGGCCTCCTGGGCGATGGCCCGCATCGTCGTCCTGTCGTAACCGCGCTCCTGGAAGAGCCGGAGCGCGGTTTCGAGGATGAGCGTGCGGGTCTGCTCGCTCTTGGGGACCTTCGCCTCCGATGCCGTGGTTCTTGCCGTTCCGGACTCCGGTGCCGCGGTTCCTGCTGCCCCGGACTCCGGCGCCTCGACACCCCGTGCCCCGGGCTCCGGCGCCCCGGGCTTCGGCGCCTCGACACCCCGCGCCCCGGACGTCCTGTCTTCCCGCACGCCCTTCGTCTGCTTCACCACAGCCCCGAGCGTATCCGCCCCGCTCTCAGCCCACGGTCCCGTCCGGGCCCGCGCTTTTCTCCTCCGCCTGCGGTGCGGGGCCGTCGGCCTTGGGCCTCCGCACCATGTACGAGGCCAGTTCCGCACGGAACTCGTCCGGATCGTGGGCCAGAACCCGGCCGAGCGCCTCGTTCCACTGCCGGGCCGCCTCCTCCACCGACGTCCTGAACCCCCGCCGCAACGGCACCCGGGCGAGCAGCAGCGCGAGGCCGGCCACCGGCCTCAACAGCGAGCGCCCGTGCAGCGTCAGTGTGACGTCGACATCCCACCGGTCCGGCCCCGCGGGCCGGGGCCGGAGGTACAGCCGGGCGACGCCGAGACGGTGCGTCAGCCGCACGGTCGCCGGAGCGCGCGCCGCGCTGGGAGTGCCGGGCGCGGCGGAGGCCGCCGCCCACCAGGCACGCAGATCGAGTGACGCCTTCCCCCGGAGGCGGTGCAGCGCCCCGGAGCCCTCCGCGCCCCGTATCCGGGCCTCGACGTCCAGCGCCGCAGGACGCTCCGGACAGCGCAGCCGCACCGCGATCCGCGCGCCGAACTCCGGTGACCGTACGAACTGTTCCAGAGCCAGCACGTCGACGCGCCGCCACTCCCGGAGCACCGTCGTCACCCGCTCCCCGGGATCGGACCCGGTGGACTCGTACCGGGCACCCGGCCGCAGATGACGCCCCTTGACCAGGCGGACGTCGGGCACGGTCTGCCCGTCGGGCAGCACGACGGCATGGCCCCGGGCCCGGGTGGCCTCGACGAGATCGCAGACCGGCACGGTGTAGCCGTGCAGCCGTGCGCGGTCCAGAGCGACGACGGTGACGGTGTACTGCAGGCGCGTCATTCGCTACCTCAGGCGCTCATCGCACGGGCCGAGTTGAGCTGAGCCATCACCCACGGGAAGGTCTCCGGGCCGGTCGCCGGGATCATCGTCGAGTGGTGCTTTCCGTCACTGGTCACCGAGACCTGGATGAAGCCCGTCGTCTTCTTCTCCTTCATCAGGAGGAAGAGCAGACCGACCAGGCAGAGGAGGGTGAGGACGATCGCCAGCACGATCGCGACCGTCGGGATCCGCTCCTCGGTGTGCGACAGGTCCGTGGCCGACCACACCGCGCCCTTCAGCGGCATGGCGCCGACCGGCGTGATGATCTGGTCGTTCACGATGGTGATGTCGCCGATCGCCAGCACCGGCGCACCGGCCATCGGCACGCCCGGCTGCGGAAATCCGGGGCCGGGCACCACCGGACCGCCCGCGGCCCCCGGGTGGTACCCGTAGCCGGGGCCGGGCTGTCCTGCGGATCCGGGCAGCGGCTGCGGATACCCGTAGGCCGGGGCACCGGCGGGCCCGTCCCCCTGCCCGCCCGTCTGGGCCGGGCCCCACTCGTAGGAGCCGTCCGCTTTCGGATTCGGATCGCTCAACGTTCCCCGCTCTCGATCAGGCCTTGTACCCCGGGCTCTGTCGCGCCGGAAGCGGCACACCGGTGTACGTTCCGCACGACCGTACCGTCCGGATACGGAGCCGTGCAGCAAACGGCCTCGCAATCCGACCGGGCACGACCGGCTCCGACCGCGTACGACCGGCTCCGGACGCCACCGACCGGACACCGGCCGAACCGCCGTCACCCGGCCGACGGGTACCGGGTCACGTTCGTCACCTTGCACTTCGTGTCCGCCGGGGACTCGCCCAGGCCCTGCGCCTTCTGCATCGACTTCTGCCCCGGGGCCAGGTTGTTCGCCGCGGCCATCCCCTCGGCCACCCGCGTACCGGACCCGTCCACGAACTCCACCGTCACGATGTAGTTCGACTTCACGTCGCCGCGGTTCACGATCTCCACGTTCACGGACGGCCACTTGGTCAGCTCGTCGACCTCGCAGGTGGACAGCTTCACGTCCGCGGCGGCGTCGGCCTTCGCGCCGTCCTCCTTCGCGCCGTTGTCCTTCCCGGCGGGCTTCTCCTCGGCGGGCTTCTCCCCGGAGGCGTCCTCCTTCGCCGGTGCGTCCTTCCCGGGTGCCTCGGCCTCCGACGACTCCCCCGAAGAACTGCCCTCGTGCACGGCCCCGATGCCCGCCACGGACACGACCAGGGCCCCGCACCCGCCGAGCAGCACCAGGCCGCCGAGCACGCACAGCGTGACGATGAGCCCGGTCCGGCGCTGCTTCGGCGGAGGCACCGGCGCGCCCCAGCCCGGCCCCGGCGGGTAGGGCTGCTGCTGGTACGGCTGTTGCTGCGGCGGCAGGCCACCCCACTGCGGAGGCTGCTGCGGTTGCGGGACGTCCCACTGCGGCGGCTGCTGCGGTTGTGGGACGTCCCCCTGCGGAGGCTGCTGCGGCTGCGGGCCGGGTGGCGGGAAGCCCTGAGACATGCGTGATCCCCCCAAAGGATGCTGGCGTGGGGAGACACGGTACGTCCTGGCCGGAATGCACCGCATCAGAAGTGCCGGAATTGTGACGGAACTGCGCAGGTCGCGGGCTTCTCGCGCAGCCGGGGACGGCCGGGCGGCTCGGTGAGCGTTCCCGCGGCCGGTACGGCGAACGGCCCCGCCCCGCGCCGAGTGCGCGAGGGCGGGGCCGTGGAAGGCGACGGCGCCGTTGGACGGGCGGTCAGAAGCGGCGCGTGATCAGCGCCCGCTTCACCTCCTGGATCGCCTTGGTGACCTCGATACCGCGCGGGCAGGCGTCCGTGCAGTTGAACGTGGTGCGGCAACGCCACACGCCGTCACGGTCGTTGAGGATCTCCAGGCGCTGCTCGCCGCCCTCGTCGCGCGAGTCGAAGATGAAGCGGTGCGCGTTGACGATCGCCGCCGGGCCGAAGTACTGGCCGTCGTTCCAGAACACCGGGCACGAGGACGTGCACGCGGCGCACAGGATGCACTTGGTGGTGTCGTCGAAGCGCTCGCGGTCCTCGGCGGACTGCAGGCGCTCGCGGGTCGGCTCGTTCCCCTTGGTGATGAGGAAGGGCATGACGTCGCGGTACGCCTGGAAGAACGGCTCCATGTCGACCACGAGGTCCTTGAGGACGGTGAGGCCCTTGATGGCCTCGATCGTGATCGGCTTCTCCGGGCTGATGTCCTTGATCAGCGTCTTGCAGGCGAGCCTGTTCTTGCCGTTGATCCGCATCGCGTCGGAGCCGCAGATGCCGTGGGCGCAGGAGCGACGGAAGGTCAGCGTGCCGTCCAGGTCCCACTTGATCTTGTGGAGCGCGTCGAGCACACGCTCCTTCGGGTCGATCGTGACCTGGAAGTCCTCCCACCGGGCCTCGTCGGAGACCTCGGGGTTGAACCGGCGGATCCGGAAGGTCGCCGTGATGTACGGCGAGGCGGCGGACTGCGCCTCGACCTTGTCCAGTGTCGGGGTTGCCATCAGTACTTACGCTCCATCGGCTGGTAGCGGGTCTGGACGACCGGCTTGTAGTCGAGCCGGATCGACTCGGTGCCGTCGTCGGCGACCTCGCGGTACGCCATGGTGTGGCGCATGAAGTTGACGTCGTCACGGTTCGGGAAGTCCTCGCGGTAGTGACCGCCGCGGGACTCCTTGCGGGCCAGGGCGGAGACCGCCATGACCTCGGCCAGGTCGAGCAGGTTGCCCAGCTCGATGGCCTCCAGGAGGTCGGTGTTGAACCGCTTGCCCTTGTCCTGGATGGACACGTCGTGGTAGCGCCTGCGCAGCTCGGCGATCTTGTCGACGGCCGTCTTGATGGTCTGCTCGGTGCGGAACACCATCACGTTGGCGTCCATGCACTCCTGCAGCTCCTGGCGGAGCGCGGCGACCCGCTCGGAGCCCGTCGAGTTGCGCAGCTGGTCGATCTGCTCCTCGACCATCTGCGCCGGGTTCTCCGGGAGCGGGACGAAGTCGTTCTTCGCGGAGTACTCGGCGGCGCCGATGCCGGCGCGGCGGCCGAAGACGTTGATGTCGAGCAGCGAGTTGGTGCCCAGGCGGTTGGCGCCGTGCACGGACACGCACGCGACCTCGCCGGCGGCGTACAGGCCCGGGACGACGGTGGTGTTGTCGGCCAGCACCTCGCCCTCGACGTTGGTCGGGATGCCGCCCATGGCGTAGTGCGCGGTCGGCTGGATCGGGATCGGGTCCGTGTAGGGCTCGATCCCGAGGTAGGTGCGCGCGAACTCGGTGATGTCCGGGAGCTTGGCGTCGAGCTGCTCCGGCGGCAGGTGGGTGAGGTCGAGGTAGACGTGGTCGCCCTCGGGGCCGCAGCCGCGGCCCTCGCGGATCTCCGTGTAGATGGAGCGGGAGACGACGTCACGGGACGCGAGGTCCTTCATGACCGGCGCGTACTTCTCCATGAAGCGCTCGCCGTCCTTGTTGCGGAGGATGCCGCCCTCACCGCGGGCGCCCTCCGTCAGCAGGATGCCCATGCGCCAGATGCCCGTCGGGTGGAACTGGAAGAACTCCATGTCCTCCAGCGGCAGGCCGCGGCGCCAGGCGGCGGCCTGGCCGTCACCGGTCAGGGTGTGCGCGTTCGACGTCACCTTGAAGAACTTGCCGGTGCCGCCGGAGGCGAAGATGATCGACTTCGCCTGGAAGACGTGGATCTCGCCGGTCGCCAGGTCGTACGCCACGACGCCCGCGGACTTCTTGACGCCGTCGACGTCCTGGAGCAGCAGGTCGAGGACGTAGAACTCGTTGAAGAACTCCACACCCTCCTTGACGCAGTTCTGGTACAGCGTCTGGAGGATCATGTGGCCGGTGCGGTCCGAGGCGTAGCAGGACCGGCGGACCGGGGCCTCGCCGTGGTTGCGGCTGTGACCGCCGAAGCGGCGCTGGTCGATGCGGCCCTCGGGCGTGCGGTTGAACGGCAGGCCCATCTTCTCCAGGTCGAGGACGGAGTCGATGGCCTCCTTCGCCAGGATCTCGGCGGCGTCCTGGTCGACCAGGTAGTCACCGCCCTTGATCGTGTCGAAGGTGTGCCACTCCCAGTTGTCCTCCTCCACGTTGGCGAGCGCGGCGGCCATGCCGCCCTGCGCGGCGCCCGTGTGGGAGCGGGTGGGGTAGAGCTTGGTGAGCACGGCGGTACGGCTGCGCTTCGTGGCTTCGATGGCCGCGCGCATGCCGGCGCCGCCGGCGCCGACGATGACGGTGTCGTACTTGTGGATCTGCATGATTTCCTCTGGTCCCTCTGGCCCGGCGCGCCTAGCGGATGTTCGGGTCGAAGGTGAAGATCACCAGCGTGCCCAGCAGGACGGTGAACACCGTGGCGGTGTACAGGAGCATCTTCAGCCAGAAGCGGGTGTTGTCCCGCTCGGCGTAGTCGTTGATGACCGTACGGAGGCCGTTGGCGCCGTGCAGCATGGCCAGCCACAGCATGGCGAGGTCCCAGATCTGCCAGAACGGCGAGGCCCAGCGGCCGGCCACGAAGGCGAAGCCGATCTTGGAGACGCCGCCGTCCAGCACCAGCTGGATCAGCAGGTGGCCCAGGACCAGGACGACCAGGACGATGCCCGACAGGCGCATGAAGAGCCAGGCGTACATCTCGAAGTTGGTGCGCGAACCCTTGGGGGTCTTGACGGTCCGCTTGCGCGGAGGCTCGATGACCGGGGCCGGGTTGTCGACGTCGTACAGGCTGACGCCCTCGACGGAACCGATCGCGGCGGAGGACTCGGTGGACATGGGCCTCAGCTCCCGAAGATTTCGCGTACGGCGTGGCCGAGAATGGGGTACAGGGCCCCGGCCATCAGCACGATCCAGATGCCAACCACGGACCAGAGCATCTGCTTCTGGTAGCGCGGGCCCTTGGACCAGAAGTCCACGGCGACGATGCGCAGGCCGTTCAGCGCGTGGAAGAGGATGGCGGCCACCAGGCCGTATTCGAGCAGCGCGACGATCGGCGTCTTGTACGTGGCCACGACGTCGTCGTACGCCTCGGGAGAGACACGGACAAGAGCGGTGTCCAGGACGTGGACGAACAGGAAGAAGAAGATGAGGACACCGGTGACTCGGTGAGCCACCCAGGACCACATGCCTTCCCGGCCGCGGTACAACGTTCCAGCCGGCACGGAAAAACCCTCCGGGAGCGGGGATCGGGGCCGGCCGGCTTGACTGTCGGTCTGGCCCGGCCGGGTACGGTCCACCGGCCCTGGCCATCGTAGCGACGGTTTGTCGGTTCGCTCACTCCGGGGCCGCTGGTGTGATCAAAATGGCAATCAAACAGCCACGTACGGCCTAGAACGGGACAGGTCGCCACGTCTGACCAGCCCTGTTCCGTTATGAATCCGATATCAGAGCGATGACGCGGCCCCGGGCGAGTCGCTGTATCTCCTCGGCCGCGGTGATCCGTTCCTGGTCGATGTCGTGGCCCAGTCGGGCCCGGATGCCGGCGAGCACCTGGTCCGGATGCTCGGCGGGGTCGAACGCGTCCAGGCAGATCACGAAGGCGTGGCCGAAGCGGCTCTCGTACGCGGCGTGCGCGGCCCCCAGTGCCAGATGGGCGGAGCGCGGGGCACTGTCGCACAGCCCCGGGGCGGGCTCGGCGGCGAGCGCCTCGGCGAGGTCCGCGGGCGACATGTCGTAGCCCGCCTCGTCGGCGGCGGCCAGCAGTGCGCCCGGATCGGGGTACGGGCGGTGGGCGGCCAGCCGCCGTGCCCAACGACGGCTGCCGCAGCAGGTGAGGAGGGCCGCCTTGGCGTCGGCGGGCGGGGCGGCGTTGAAGCGGTCGAGCCCCCGGAGGCCCGCGGGGCCGGGGAGGTTCACAAGAAAGGGGAGGTCCGCGAGCGCCGGGGCGCGGCCGGAGTCCGGGGCGGGGCGGGTGATGCGGCTCGGGGCCGGGGCGCGGTCGGGGCCGGGGTCCGGTGCCGTCGGCCCGGGATGCCGGACGGGCAGGGATGTTCCGGTGGTCGGGTGCCGCGGTCGCTTCGGGAGGCCGGCGTGGGACTCGCTGGACCTGGACAGCGTGGTGCTCCTCGGATCAACGGTTTCTGTGAACCTGGAGTCGGTGGGACGGGTGAGACCAGGCGCAGACAGGGTGAAGAGAGCGACGAATGCGCCTCAAAGCTATCGAGGCCGGGCAACAGTCGTACGACGGATACGCGAACGTCACCCGGACGGGAGAGTTTCGGAACGCCTGATGCGCCGTTGGGATGTATCCCAACGTCTCGGCAGCCGTGTTCCAAGGAACTCGTCGGCGTTTCCCCCGTCCAGGTGTTTCCCCTGCTCCTGCGGAGGGGTGCCGTCCGGGCCGCGGAGGATCGCATTCCGTCGTTCTCTACTCTTGACCGCTTCCCTTCTCATCTCGGAGGTTTCTGACCGATGTCGCCCTCACGTGGCGCCCTGGTGACCGGGGCGGCCCTCACCGCGGCGGCCGCCGCGACGATCGCCATCGTTGTCTGGCCGGATGGCTCGGGGGGCGGACCCGAGGGGAGGACCGGAGCCCGTACCCCCACCGGCTCGGCCGCCCCCTCGCCGACCCGGACCTACCCGCTCTCCGCCCCTCCGCGCACCATTCCGGCCGTGCGCGAGCACATCGCCGCGCGCGGACCCGGCTGGCGGCCCGGCCCGGACACCGGGGTCGTCCTCGCCGCCGGCAGCGGGGCGCTCGCGGACGAGGGGCAGCTGCTGGCCCGGGAGCTGAAGATCCGTTACCGGGGTGACACCCCCGCCCGGCCGGGCGACGTGGAACTGGCCCTCACCCCGGGCAAGGGCGTCTCCGAGTCGTACGTCCTCAGGACCCGCGACGGGCGGGTCACGATCAGCGGACCCGACCAGGCGGGCGTCTTCTACGGAACCCGCACCCTGAAGCAGTCGGTGCGCGCCGACGGCGCGATGCCCGAGGGCGAGGTGCGCGACCGCCCCGACCGGCCGCAGCGCGGATTCAACCTCGACATCGCGCGCAAGTACTACTCCGTCTCCTGGATCGAGGACCGGCTGCGCGAGATGGCCGACCTCAAGCTCAACCAGTTCGGCCTGCACTTCTCCGACGACCAGGCGTTCCGCATCGAGTCCGAGACCCATCCCGAGGTGGTGTCGCCGCAGCATCTGACCAAGGCCGAGGTGCGGCGGATCCTCGCCCTCGCGAACCGGCTGCACATCCAGGTGGTCCCCGAGATCGACTCGCCCGGCCACCTGGGCGCGGTCCTGAAGGCCCACCCCGATCTCCAGCTGCGCAACGTGTCGGGGGCGCGCTCGCCCGGCTCGCTCGACATCTCCAATCCGAGGGCGGCAAAGCTCATCGACGAACTCCTCGACGAGTTCACCGGGCTGTTCGGCGGCCGGTACTGGCACCTCGGTGCCGATGAGTACCTCGCGTTGATGGCGCGGGACCCGGCGGCCTCGTACCCGCAGCTCCAGCGCGCCGCCCAGCAGAAGTACGGGGCGCAGGCCGGCATCAAGGATCTCGCCACCGGCTGGCTCAACGACCGCGCGGCGGTGGTGCGCCGGCACGGCAAGCAGCCCAAGGCGTGGAACGACGGCTTCTTCCGCGGCGGCGTCGTCCACGCGGACAAGGACATCGAGGTCGAGTACTGGACGGGCAGGGAGTACGGTGCCCGGCCGCCGGAGGAGTACCTGACCGAGGGACGGAAGGTGGTGAACCTCAACGACGAGTTCCTCTACTACGTGCTCGGCCAGCCCAACAACTTCGTCTACCCCACCGGCAAGCGGATCTACGAGCAGTGGACCCCGCTCGTGCTGCGCGGCACCCAGCCGGTCGCGTCGCGCTGGTCCGGTCAGATCCTCGGCGGCCGGTTCGCGGTCTGGGGCGACCTCCCGCAGGCCCAGACCCCGGAGCAGGTGGCGAACGGCATCCGGATGCCGCTGCGGGCGACGGCCCAGAAGCTCTGGAACCCGGCCAGGCCGACCCTGAGCTGGGACCGGTTCCGGGCGCTGGCGACGCGGATCGACACGCCACGCTGACGGGGGCGCCGACGGGGCGGGCCCGGTGGGAGGAGCGGCGAGGGGCCGGGCGGCAGGCCCGACCGGAGCGGTCGCCGGGCGGTCGGGAGCGGGGTGCGCACCGCCCGGGGGCGGTGCGGAGAATCCTTGGACAGGCGGGCTGACAAGGGGATACGTTCGCATGCCGCGGGCCCCGGGGGCGAGAGAGGGCGCGCGTTCGTTCTCATCAGAGCTCGCTCACCAGAGCTCATTCATCAGAGCTCATTCATCAGAGCTCGGAATCCTGGGGGGTTTCATTTCATGCTGTGCTCCACCTGCCGTGTGAGACCGCCGGTCACCGCCGACGGCCGCTGCATCCTCTGCTCCGGACCGCCCGGACCGATACCCCCGGCCGCGGCCTTCGCTGCTCCGCGGCACATGCTCCGGTCGCCCGAGGGACTCGCCAAGGCGCTCGTCGTCCTGCTGGCCGCCGTCGCGGTGGCGGACCTGCTCGCCGTGGCGGCCGGACAGAACATGCGCGCGTTCCTCGACGGCGGCTCGGGGGCCGTCGCCGGCAAGGCGGCGATCGCCGAGGCGGACCGCGTCGACCTGCTCTACCTGGGCGCCGGTCTGCTCCAGATCCTCACGATGCTGGCCGCCGTGGTCGTCTTCATCATCTGGTTCCACCGGGTGCGCATGAACGCCGAGCTGTTCGACGCGAGCGCGCAGCCGATGGCAGCGGGCTGGGCGATCGGCGCCTGGTTCGTGCCGGTGGCCAACCTGGTGCTGCCGCGCCGCATCGCCGGCGGCATCTGGGCGGCGAGCTCCCCGACGGGCCCCGACGGTGTCCGGCGCGCGGTCCCGACCACCGTGATGAACGCCTGGTGGGGCATGTGGGTCGGTTCGCTGCTCTTCGCCCGGTACGCGTCCGGGGTGGACTGGCGTGCCGAGGAGGTGGAGGAGATCGTGCACTCGACCGGCCTGGTGATGGTGGCCGACGCGCTCGACGTCGTGGCCGCGGTCCTCGCGATCCTCTTCGTGCGGAAGCTGACCCGGATGCAGGGGGAGCGGGCGGCACTCGGTTGACATCCTCTCCCCCTTGAGAGGGGAGATCCCCGCCTGTCGCGCCGTTGAAGGCTGCGGTGTCGAGTGGGTTCCTGCTTCGCTGCGCGGTGTGGGCACGGGTGCCCGTCCTGCCTGCGCTCGACAGGCTGACACGGCCAGTCCGGCCGCCTTGGCGACGTCGACCGCCGCGTTGATGTCCCGGTCCAGGACCGCCCCGCATGCCGCCCGTTGCGAGGTCGACGTCCGGCTGGAAGGCGGAGACCGTTCTCACTGCGTCGCGGTCCCAGCCCGGGTGAGAGACCACTCATTGAGCTGGGCCATGGCCCAGTACGGCGACGGCCGAGCGGAGGGGCCCGGAAGGTCGCAACCCGAACAGCGCGGCTCAGTGCCCCCGAAGGGCCGGGTGATCACCCGGCCGCGCTGGTCACGCGTTGGCCGTGCGAGGTCCCGTGCCCTGAGAACCGCCTGGTCGAAGCGGGGGATGAGAACGAGGACGACCGGGGCCGCCACCCCTGGCCGTGTCTAGTAGCAACAGCCTTGTGACCAGCATGTTTGTTGCCTTGATGCTGCTCCTTGACTGCCGGTTGCGTCAGCCTGATTCCAGGTGTTTCTGCCTGTTCATGGCAGGTGTTGGTCACGCGTTGGTCATGGCAGCTGGCAGACACCTCCCGTAGTTCGAAGCGCGGGCAGATGCGGCAGCCGATGCCCATGGATAGTTTCCGTGCATCCCGTTGGCCACCTGCGACTGCTCCGTGCCAGCTTGGCCATTCGAGACGGAGCTCAGTGACAGCCCAACCGGTCCCCTCGCTCAGCGACTATTTGATCCGAAACGCTTTGGGTTCAGGCTCGTTGGCTGTGTGTGAGTGATCTGGTGGGGGATGCGCGGACGTGGTCGCCGGACGCGCAGGAGGCGGTGCGGTTGCTGGCGGTGTCCGCGCTGGTGGAGGGCCGGGACCGGGCGGAGGTCGCGGCCATGTTCAGGGTGTCG